>JACPRN010000077.1 GCA_016189945.1 Betaproteobacteria bacterium | reverse complement strand
TCGACCCATTCGCCGAGCGCAAGCGATACGAGCGCGGCGATGATCAGGATGATCACCAGGTAGTTGTTGAACTGGTCCCAAAGCAGCGCGAGGAAACCGGGCCGCGGTTTTTCCTTGAGTTCGTTTGGCCCGTGCTGGCGCAGCCGCTCTTGCGCCTCCTGCTCGGTCAGCCCCTGCTCCAGGTGCGTGCGCAGCCCGTCGACAAGCTCTTCGACCGACTTGCCGTGGCAGTCTTTGTCTTGCATGTAAGCCTCCCCCGCTTCGAGTCACGCCGTAGTGAATTCGCGCCGCAATGCTTGCATGCGCCCACTTACGGGAGGCTGACGAAACCCAACACACCCGCGCTGCAAGCGAGCGGCACCGGCGGACCGAAGACCATCAAGCAACACCCTGATCATGACCGCAGCGACGCCACCAGCCGCAACGGCTTGTCCAGCAGATCCAGCGCGTCGATGATCTCTGGGACGGCGATGTCGGCTGCCCAGATCGCAGCCGATGCCGCGCCTTCTTTCTGGACCACCGCGATGCCAAGCGCGGCGGCCTCGAGCATGAGGCAATCGTTGCGCCCGTTGCCGATGCACACAGTCTTCGCATCCCCCAGCTTCTTGACATAAGCGCGTTTCGCCCGGTCCTGCCGCCGCGCCGGCAGGACCGACAGTACGCAGGGCACGCGTTGGAGGGCGGATCGCGCTGTGCCGAAGGTATCCGCTGTCAAGACGTGCACGCGCAGGTTCCGGGACAAAGACGCGAGCCTGCGCCTGACGCCGGGCAGCAAATCGCCGTCGACGGCGAGGGTGCCGTTGTAATCGAGAACCAGATGGTGCAGCCGCAGCGATCCGAACCCGGGAATGGCGATCTCGATCATTGTCGTATCGCGCCAGGCGATCAGCGCACCACCAGCACCGGCCGGTCGGCGTACTGCACCACCTGCTTCGACACGGACCCGAGCAGCAGTCGCCGGAAAAACGATTTGCCCCGGTGGCCAAGGACGATCAGGTCCGCCTTGTGCCGATCGCCGTGGTAGATGATCTGCTCGGCCGCGTGTCCCACCGCAACCTCGAAATGAGCATGCACGCCCGCCTCGGCGACGAGAGGCTTCAGCTCCGCGAGCAGCCGGCGGTGATAGTTGCGCGAATTCTCGATGATCGCCTCGGTTTCCACGTCTTCGCCGAAATCCGGAGGCTGCGCGACGGTCAGGACGAACAGCTCGGCCTCGTATTTTTGGGCGAGATCGAGCGCCGCGTCGAACGCCTTTTTCCCCGGCTCCGATCCGTCGTAGGCGAGCAGAATTTTCTTGATCATGGCTGGGCTCCCTGTCTTGCGCCTGGGGCCGCCACCGCCGCCGCTTCAGGCTCCGCCGCCGCGGACAAATCCTTCAGCAGATGGCGCGGCATGAAGAACGCATTGGCGATCACGGTCGGCACTACCGCGCTGGCGATGACCGCGGCGACCAGCGCCGAATACTGCGCCTGATCGATGATCTCGTGCGACAGTCCGAAAAGCGCCGAGATGGTGCCGAAGGTGAGGCCGGTGGACATGAGCAGCGTGGTGTACATCCCCTCCTTGAACGGCGCAGCGAACAGTCTGGTGACCGGGAACACGCCGGCAATCTTGGCTGCCACCTTCACCGCCAGCATCACGAGGAACGCCGCAGGCGCCGCCAGCAGCGAAGGCACGGAAATGAACGCTCCGGCGCGGATGAAATAGAACGGCGTCAGCAGCCCGAAGGTGAGCGTGCGCAGGCGCCGGATGAGGATGTGGTCCTTTCCCACCGTGCCGGCGAGCGCCATGCCCATGACGTAGGCCGGCAGCACCGCCTCGCTGTCCGCCCAACCGGCCAGCGCGCCCATGCCGAACAGGCACAACAGCAGGAATTTTGCCTCGGGCTCCGAGGGCCTGCCGCCGTAGCGCCTGAAAAACCGCGGTGTGGCCCAGGGCAGGATGAGAGCGAGGGCCGCCATGGCGCCGACAAACACGAGCGTCTTGAGGGTAAAGGGAGCAAAGATAAGCCCCAAGCCAATGACGGTGCCCAAGTCAGTGATGAAACATGCCGCGAGGATCGTCTTGCCGTAATCGGTTGCGTTGAATCCGAATTCGAGCATTACCGCATAGACCACCGCGACCGACGTGGTCGACATCGCAATCCCGGCGAGCCAGCTCGGCATCGGCGCCCACCCGAGCAGATAATGCGCGGCGGCGGCGCAGGCGAGGAACGGCACCAGGAAACTGACCGCTCCGACCGCGCAGGCCTCCTTCCAGTTGCGCCGGAACACCACCGGATCCAGCTCCGCACCGGCGAGGAAAGTGAGCACGATGGCGCCGGCGCCGGCGAGAAATCTGACCCAGCTCTGGTCCGCGCCGAGCACGGAAGTGCCGACCAGGGCGCCGATGAGCATTTGGGCGATCATGCCCACGACGATTTCGGATAAGGCCGTCGCGACGCGCAGCCAAATGGATACCAGGGTAGCCGCAAGGGCTAAACTCAACCACAGCGCTGCCAGCGCCCAGACATCGGTCATTGCCTCTTCCTTTCGCTAATGGCCGGGGCACGGCAGCAGGGTCGATCGGAAACTGCGCCTAGCCGGCCGCCGCAACTGCGGCAGTGCAGTCAGGCATCATCAGCCTTGCGGCGGTTAGGGAAGCTCTGAAAAACGTCATTCCCGCGTGGTAAGCATGCCCCCGCGGAAGCGGGGGCGGGAATCCAGGAGATCCTCGATTCGACTGGACCCCCGCCTTCGCGGGGGTGACAAAAATCGAGTTCTTCAGAGCCTCCTTAGAGGAGGAATGCCATCTCCCTGCTTGCGGCGAGGATGATACCAAAAGGCACCGTACCGCGTAAGCTGAAGCCGGTCCTTCGGGCATCGACGCGATAAGATCCTGCGTGTAGAGTTACGGCCTCCCGCCGTTTCACGCCGTCGTTACATCGAAAGCGGTAATCCATGCCCCAATACGTCTGCACCATGCGCCGGGTAGGCACGGTCGTGCCGCCCAAGCGCGTCATCCTGAAGAACATCTCGCTCAATTTCTTCGCCGGCGCCAAGATCGGCGTGCTCGGATTGAACGGGTCGGGCAAGTCGAGCCTCCTGAAGATCATGGCGGGCGCCGACAAGGACTTCGAGGGCGAGGCGGTCACGCTGCCGAACCTGCGCATAGGGCACCTTGCGCAGGAGCCCCAGCTCGATCCGGCCAAGGACGTGCGCGGCGTGGTCGAGGAGGGCCTGGGCGAAACCCTCGCCCTGGTGAAGGAATTCAATGCCGTTTCCGCGCGCTTTGCCGAGCCGATGGATGATGAGGAGATGAACCGGCTGCTCGAGCTGCAGGGCGAGCTGCAGGCGAAAATCGACGCCGCCGGCGGCTGGGAGATCGAACGAAAAATGGATGTCGCCTCGGACGCTTTGCGCCTGCCGCCCTGGGAGGCCTCAGTCGCCACGCTCTCCGGAGGCGAGAGGAGGCGCGTGGCGCTCTGCCGGCTGCTGCTCTCGGAGCCGGACATGCTCTTGCTCGATGAGCCGACCAACCACCTCGATGCGCTGTCGGTCGAGTGGCTGGAGCAGTTTCTCGCGCGCTATCCCGGAACGGTGGTCGCGGTGACCCACGACCGCTATTTCCTCGACAACGTTGCCGGGTGGATTCTGGAGCTGGACCGCGGCTACGGCATCCCCTGGGAGGGCAACTACTCGTCGTGGCTGGAGCAGAAGGAAAAGCGCCTTGAAGTGGAGGCGAAGCAGGAAGCCGGACGGATCAAGGCGATGCAGACCGAGCTCGAGTGGGTGCGCGCCAACCCCAAGGCGCGCCAGGCAAAGAGCAAGGCGCGCCTGGCGCGCTTTGCGGAGCTGGAATCGCAGGAGTTCCAGAAGCGCAACGAAACCAACGAGATCTACATCCCGCCGGGGCCGCGCCTGGGGAGTCTCGTGGTCGAGGCCGAGGGGCTGCGCAAGTGCTTCGGCGACAAGCTCCTGTTCGACGGTCTGTCGTTCCGGCTTCCGCCCGGGGGCATCGTCGGCGTGATCGGTCCCAACGGCGCCGGGAAAACCACGCTCTTTCGCATGCTGGTCGGGCAGGAGAAGCCCGACGCCGGGACCCTGCGCGTGGGCGAGACGGTAAGGATCGCCTACGTCGATCAGAGCCGCGACCTGCTCGACCCGGTCAAGACCGTGTGGGAGCAGATCTCGGGCGGCGCAGACAACATCCAGGTCGGCGCATACACGACGCCGAGCCGCTCCTACGTGGGACGGTTCAACTTCAAGGGCGCAGACCAGCAAAAGCGCGTCGGCGAGTGCTCAGGCGGCGAGAGAAACCGCGTGCATCTGGCGAATCTCTTGAAAAGCGGCGGCAACGTTTTGCTGCTCGATGAGCCGACCAACGATCTGGACGTGGAGACGCTGAGGGCGCTCGAAGAGGCGCTGCTCGACTTTCCCGGGTGCGCGGTCGTCATTTCGCACGACCGCTGGTTCCTCGATCGCATCGCCACGCACATGCTCGCTTTCGAGGGCGAGAGCCAGGCGGTGTGGTTCGAAGGAAACTATGCGGCTTATCTGGATGACCGGCGCAAGCGCTTGGGCGAGGACGCCGACAAGCCGCACCGCATCCGCTATCGGCCGCTGCTCGCCTGAGCTGCGGCGGGAGACGACGCCCACATGGTGCGCCGTGCCGCCGGGTTCATCCCCGCCCGACAAACGGCATCTTGGTCGCCATCACCGTGAGGAACTGCACGTTCGCCTCCAGCGGCAGGCTCGCCATGTAGAGCACGGAGCTGGCCACGTGCGCGACATCCATGCGCGGCTCGACCGCCACCGAGCCGTTGGCCTGAGGCACGCCGCGGGCCATTTTCTCGCTCATCTCGGTGACTGCGTTGCCGATGTCGATCTGGCCGCAGGCGATGTCGTATTTCCTTCCGTCGAGCGAAGTGCTCTTGGTGAGTCCGGTGACCGCGTGCTTGGTCGCCGTGTAGGGAGCCGAGTTCGGGCGCGGCGCGTGCGCCGAGATCGAT
>JACPRN010000079.1 GCA_016189945.1 Betaproteobacteria bacterium | reverse complement strand
GCGCTATGTAACCCTGCCCAACATCATGAAGGCGAAGAAGAAGCCGCTCGAATCGGTGAAGCCCGATCAGCTCGGTGTCGATGTCGCGCCGCGGCTGGCGACGATCAAGGTCGAGGAGCCGCCCAAGCGCAAGGCGGGGGTGAAGGTGCCCGATGCGAAAACGCTGGTCGAGAAACTGAAAACCGAAGCGAAGGTGATCCAATGAGCTCACTTGTCATAGCCGAGCACGATAACCAGACGCTGAAGTCAGCAACGCTGCATGCGCTCGGCGCGGCGCAGAAACTGGGCGGGGACATCGACGTTCTGGTGGCTGGCGCAGGCTGCGCGGCCCCCGCGCAGGCCGCAGCGGCAGTTCCCGGAGTCAAGAAAGTGCTCATCGCCGATGCGCCGCATCACGCCGGACAGCTCGCCGAGACCCTGGCAAGCCTGGTGGTGGGCCTTGCGCCGGGATACAGCCACATCCTCGCTGCCGCCACCTCGAGCGGCAAGAACGTCATGCCGCGCATCGCGGCTTTGCTCGATTCGGCGCAGATATCGGAGATCGTCGCCGTGGTCTCGCCCGATACTTTCGTGCGGCCGATCTATGCCGGCAACGCATTGGCGACGGTGCAGTCGAAGGACAAGATCAAAGTGATCACGGTGCGCACCACGGGGTTCGACGCCGTCGCCGCAAGCGGCGGCTCGGCGGCGATCGAGGCCATTGCGCCCGGGGCGGATTCGGGACTCTCGGCGCTGCTGGGGCGGGAAATCGCCAAATTGGAGCGCCCGGAGCTCACCGCGGCGCGGGTGGTGGTCTCCGGCGGCCGCGGCATGGGCTCGGGCGAGGGCTTCAAGGTCCTCGATCCGCTCGCCGACAGGCTGAACGGCGCTTTGGGCGCGTCGCGCGCCGCGGTCGACGCGGGCTACGTACCGAACGACTGGCAGGTCGGCCAGACGGGCAAGATCGTCGCCCCCGATCTGTACATCGCGGTCGGCATCTCCGGGGCGATCCAGCACCTGGCCGGGATGAAGGACAGCCGCGTCATCGTGGCCATCAACAAGGACGAGGAAGCGCCGATTTTCCAGGTTGCCGACTACGGCATCGTCGGCGATCTGTTCAAGATCGTTCCCGAGCTGGTAAAAGAGCTGGGCTGAAGAGCGCCGTCGAGCGGCGATTTCGGGCGCGCGCGCCGGAAGCGCGCGCTTGCGCTTCCGGCGCTGAAAATTCCGTTGTCCATTGTCTCCCCTGCGGCGGTAGACTCGTCCGAGCGCAATATTCCCGGAGCCTGACATGAGCGATTACAAAGCACCCCTGCGCGACATTCAGTTCGTCCTCAAGGAATTGGCCGGACTCGATGTTCTCGCCAAGCTCCCCGGCTGCGAGGAGCTGAGCGGCGAGCTTGTGGACCAGATCCTGGAGGAAAGCGCCAAATTTTCCAGCGGAGTGCTCGCGCCGCTCAACCGCTCGGGCGACGTGGAAGGCTCGGTATTTGAAAACGGCCAGGTGCGCACGCCCAGGGGATTCAAGGAGGCCTACCGGCAGTTCGTCGAAGGGGGCTGGAACGCGCTGCAGTTCCCGCCGGAATTCGGCGGCCAGGGACTGCCGAAGATCGTGGGGACCCCGGTGATGGAGATGTGGAAATCGGCGAACATGTCCTTTTCGCTCTGCCCGCTCCTGACCGGCGGCGCTATCGAAGCGCTGCTCTTGCGCGGCAGCGAGGAGCTGAAGCGCACCTTCCTGCCGAAAATGGTCGAAGGCGCCTGGACGGGAACCATGAACCTCACCGAGCCGCAAGCCGGGACCGACCTCGGGCTGCTGAAGACGCGCGCGGCACGCGAGGGCGATCACTACCGGGTGAGCGGCCAGAAGATCTTCATCACCTACGGCGAGCACGATCTCGCCGAGAACATCATTCACCTAGTGCTCGCGCGCACGCCGGAGGCCCCGCCCGGAGTGAAGGGGATCTCGCTTTTCATCGTGCCCAAGTTCCTGGTCAACGCCGACGGCAGCCTGGGCGCCCGCAACGACGTGCACTGCGCCTCGATCGAGCACAAGCTCGGCATCCACGCCAGCCCCACCGCGGTGCTCGTGTTCGGCGAAAAGGAAGGCGCCGTCGGCTATCTGGTCGGCGAAGAGAACCGCGGGCTGGAGACCATGTTCATCATGATGAACGCGGCGCGTTTTGCCGTGGGACTGGAAGGCGTCGCCATTTCCGAGCGCGCCTACCAGCAGGCGCTCGCCTACGCCAAGGAGCGGATCCAGAGCCCGGACCTTGCCGGCGGCGGCAAATCCGTGCCGATCATCCGCCATCCCGACGTGCGGCGCATGCTGATGAGCATGAAAGCGCTGACCGAGGCGATGCGCGCGCTCGCGTACGTGGTCGCTGCCGCAATCGACACCGCGCACCATCACCCGGACAAGGCCGAGCGCGCAAAGCAGCGCGCCTTCGTCGATTTCCTGATCCCGGTGGTGAAGGGCTGGAGCACCGAAACCGGCATCGAAGTGGCCTCGATCGGCATCCAGGTGCACGGCGGCATGGGCTACATCGAAGAAACGGGAGCGGCGCAGTATCTGCGCGATGCGCGCATCGCCACGATCTACGAGGGAACGACGGGAATTCAGTCGAACGACCTGGTCGGCCGGAAGCTCGCGCGCGAGGGTGGCGCGACCGCCAAGGCAGTCATCGGTCTGATGCGCGCGACCGATGCGGAGTTGGCCAGGGCACCGGGGGAGGACCTGGCGGCGATCCGCGCCTCGTTGTCCGCGGGAATTTCGGCCATGGCCGAATGCGTGGAGTGGATCGTGAAGACCTACGGTGCCGACATCAAGGCGGTGCACGCGGGCTCGGTGCCGTTCCTGAAGCTCGTCGGCGTCGTCGCCGGCGGCTGGCAGATGGCGCGTTCGGCCCTAGTCGCACAGAAGAAAATCGCCTCAGGCGAAGGCGATCAGTCGTTCTACGGGGCGAAAATCGGAACCGCGCGTTTCTACGCCGAACACGTCCTGTCGCAGGCCGGCGGGCTGCGCGACACCGTGGTCAAGGGCGCCGCGGGCGTGATGGCGCTGGCCGAAGATCAGTTCTGAGCGCTGCGCGCAGGCCGCATCATGCGGTAGCGGTCTCGCGCCTTGAGGGCTGTTCCTTGCCCGCGGCGAGATCGAGCGTGACCCGCTTTAATTCGGCGCCTTCGGGGTGCGCGCTGACGGCAAAACCCAGTTTGCGCGCCAGGCCGAGCATCGCCACGTTGGTCGCCAGTACGTCGCCGATCATGGTCTTGAGTCCTGCCTTGCGCGCCGGCGCGATGAGGTGGCGCATCAGCATCTCGCCGATGCCGCAGCCGTGCCACTGGTCGGCCACCGTAACCGCAAACTCGCAACTCGCGCCGTCTTCGAGCATCGCGTAGCGGGCGACGCCGATCTGGGTTTCCTCTTCCCCGAACGTGACGGTAGCGATCAGGGCCATGTCGCGCGAGAAGTCGATGCAGGTCAGGCGCCGCAGCCATTCCGGGGTGAGGGCGAAACCGCCGCCGAGAAAGCGGTTGTAGCGCGTTTCGACTGAAAGGTTGGCCGCGAACTCCGAGGTCAGGTCGGCGTCCTCGGGCCGGATCGGACGGATGGTGATCGAATGATTCAGCCCGAGCGACGCAGAGGCGGTCAGCTCGGCAGGGTAGCGATCGGGCAGGGGAGGAAATCCAGGCTTACCGTTTAGCGAACGATCGTGCTGAAAACCAGGGTCGCCGGCCTTGGGATCGGCGGTGAGCGCGGGTTGGCGCCGGCAGGTCGAAATCAAGCGCTCGAACGCCTTGGCGCCACGTTCGCCGGCGCGCAGGTCGTCCAGCATATGCCGCTCATGGTGCGCCGCCAAGACGATACCGAACAGTTCAAAGGTCAACTGCCAGGGGTCCGTTTCGGCCGCCAGGTGACCGGCATCGATCGCCATCCGTACCGCCTTGGCAATGCCGCCGCGCAGCTCTTTCTGGCTCTTCAACAGCAAATCGCGGATCGGCCCCGGCCGGTGATCGAACTCGTAGGTCGCGGCTAGGATCACGCAGCCCCCCGGCCGGGGCGAGCGATCAAGCCATTCAAACCAGTTCTGAAACAACGCCCTCAACCGCGGCAGGCCGCGTTGCGCGGCTAAAGCGGGCCGGAAGACACGCGCGTGGAACAGATCCTGAGCGCGTTTGAGGGTGGCAAGCTGGAGCGACTCCCGCGATCCGAAGTGAGCGAAAAGGCCGCTTTTGGACAAACCGAGGCGCGCTGCAAGTGCGCCGATCGTAAGACCCTCAATGCCGACCTCGCTCGCAAGCGCGACCGCTTGGTCCAAGATCAGAACTCTAGTTTGCTCACCTTTTGCCATAAGACAATAATAGCACGAACGTTCGACCTATTCACTATAGCTGGGTGTCATGGCGGTCCGCCGGAAACCGAGATGACCTCACCCGTGAGGTAAGCGGGGGCGTCCGCCGCCAGGTACATCACCGTGTTGGCCACCTCTTCGGGCAGGCCCAGGCGCCCGACCGAGATGCGCTCCAGGCGCTTGGAAGTGTTGGCGCCGGTCTCGGGAAACGCGCGCGTCGCGATGCCGCCCGGGGCGACCGAGTTGACCGTTATGCCCGCCGGGCCCAGCTCGCGCGCGAGCGCCTTGGTAAATGCGATCACGCCGGCTTTTGCCGCTGAGTACACCGCCAGGCCCGCCGCGCCGAACAACCCGGAGACCGAGGACACCAGCACCATCCTGCCGGCGCCGCGCGCGAGCATCGAGGGCAGCACGGCGTGCGTCACATTGAGCACCCCGTAGAGGTTCAAATCGATGACCTGCTTCCACTCTGCCGGATCGCTCTCCGCGAACGGCTTGAAGCTTCGGTCGAGCTTCCCGGAGTGAACCAGCGACACCATGCCGCCGGCGTTGCAGACGAGGGCGTCGATCGCGCCGAAGCGTTCCAGGGTGGTCTGGACGAATCGCCGCGCGCTCTCGGCCTTCGTCACATCGAGCGGCGCTGCATGCACCTGGGTGAGCGCGGCGAGTTCTGCCGCCTGATGTCCGAGCGCCGCCTCGTCGATGTCCCCGAGCGCGAGGAGAAACCCGCGGCTTGCGGCCTGCGAGGCGACCGCACGGCCGATGCCGTGCGCCGTGCCGGCGATCATCATGCGCATGGCTTGCGTCATCGGCGCATCCGTTACTCGGCCTTGATGTTGGCGATCGTGATCGCCTCGGCCCACAGAATCCGGTCGCGGCTGATCGTCTCGGCGAATTGCGCCGGTGTGTCGCCGATCGGATCGAAGCCGAACTTGGCCAGGCGCTGGATGTAGTCGGGTTCGCGCGACACCTGTTGCACCGCGCGCGATATGCGCTCGATTTCCGCGGCCGGCGTTCCGCTGCGCGCCACCAGACCCTGCCAGGTCACCAGCCGGAATCCGGGATAGCTCTCGCCTATGGGCGGCGCGCCGGGCAGCTCGGGCAACCGGCGCTCGCCCGATACGCCGATCGCCCGCACCTTGGCGCCCACTTCCTGGCCGACGAAATCTGCCGGGTTGCCGAAGTACGCGTCCACATGTCCGCCGAGCAGGTCCTGCATCGCCGGGGCGCCGCCCTTGTAGGGAACGTGCAGCAACTCGATGCCTGCGCGCCTGAAGAACAGCGCCGCCACCAGGTGAGTCGAGGTTCCCGTGCCGCCGGATGCGTAATTGAGCTTTCCCTGCCGGCCCCGCGCATACTCTACGAACTCCTTCAGGTCGCGGGCCGGGAGTGAGGTGCGGATGCCGAGCACGAGCGGATTGCCTCCCACGTTCGAAACCGGCGCGAACTCCGCGATCGGATCAAAATCGATTTTCGTGATCCTGGGCTGGATGATGGTTATGGTCGGCGAGGTCAGAAGCAGGGTCCTGCCGTCGGGCGGCTGGCTGAGCACGTACTTGGAAGCGATCAGGCCGCTCGCTCCGGGCTTGGCTTCGACGATCACCGGCTGGCCGAGCGTGGGGCCGAGCCGATCGGCCAGTGTACGCGCCATCGCATCGGAGCTGCCGCCCGCCGGGAACGCGATGATGATGCGCAGCGGCCGCTTGTCCTGGGCCAAGGCGGTGCTGAGAAAACCTGCGATCAGCAGGGCCGCGAGCACTTTCGCTATCTTGATCATTCGCTCCTTCCTCAACGACAAGAACAGATTCTGCGCCGCCTGGGCTCTGACCAACAATTCCGATTGCGGCGGGTGCTCGCATCATACCCAACAAGCGACGCAGTGCGCAGTGCCGGCCTCGGCCCTGGAACTCGGACCGGAGTCAGGAACTCTTCAGTTGGTCTTCTTCGTCGCAGACTACTGTATATTGCCGGCTGCGGCAGAACCCCAATGACGTGAGCGGCTGATATCTGTATTTCAGGGACGGGCACCCTTTCTGCTACGGCGCACGGAGGAAAATAAGTGATCGACAAGACCGTGGCGAGCTGCCGCGAAGCGGTGGCATCGGTGTGCGATGGCGCCACCATCATGATGGCCGGCTTTGGCGGTACCGGCGTTCCCGGTCAATTGGCCGAAGCGCTGCGCGAGCAGGGCGCCGCCAATTTGACAGTGATCCACAACGGCGGCGGCGACGACGACAACGGTCTGGGCGGCCTGATGCTCGACGGACGGGTTCGGAAGCTCATCGCCTCGTTTCCCAACAGCCCGCGTGCCTGGGCGTTCCGGGACCGTTACTTGAAGGGCGAGATAGAGCTGGAGCTCGTTCCACAGGGGAGCCTCGTCGAGCGGATCAGGGCGGGCGGTGTCGGTCTGGGCGGCATCTATACGCCGACCGGTGTCGGAACGCCGCTTGCCGCAGGCAAGGAAATCCGCGAGATAGACGGCCGGCAGTATCTTTTCGAGAAGCCGCTGCGCGCGGATTTTGCCTTCATCAGGGCCCATCAAGGCGATCGGCTGGGCAATCTGCGTTACCGCTTCGTGATGCGCAACTTCAACATGATCATGGCCACTGCGGCCAAGACCGTGATCGCTGAAGTCGATCAGATTGTTCCGGTCGGTACCCTCTCACCCGAGGAAATCCACACGCCGGGGATCTATGTTGATCGCCTAGTTCAGGTCGAGCGCTTGTCGGGCAAAGCCAAGCGGCCGCCGGAGGGGAGTGCATGATGAAACTCACGCGCGAAGGAATCGCCTACCGTGTGGCCTGCGAGCTCACCGAAGGGTGCTACGTTAACCTCGGGGTCGGCATTCCTTGCCTGGTGCCCGCGTTCCTGCCGGCCGGGCGGGAAATCTTCATCCACAACGAGAACGGCACTCTCGGAGTTGGCCCCCCTGCGGCTCCGGGAGCCGAGGATCCGGACCTGGTGAGCGCGAACAGGGAATTCATCACCCTGGTTCCCGGGGCGAGCGTGTTCGATCACGCCGCATCGTTCGGCATGATCATAGGCGGGCATCTCACGCACGTGGTGCTCGGGGCGATGGAAGTCGCGGCCAACGGCGACTTGGCCAACTGGCACGTCCCAGGCCAGAAAGTGCCCGGGGTGGGCGGCGCCATGGATCTGGCCTTCGGCGTGCCAAACGTCTGGATTGCGATGACCCATGTCAACAACAAGGGCGAGCCGAAAATCCTGAATGCGTGCACCTGCCCGCTGACCGCGCCGCGCTGTGTGAAGCGCATTTTCAGCGACATCGCGGTGATCGACGTGACCCCCGGCGGCCTGGCATTGCGCGAGGTGGTGCCGGGACTGGATCCGGCGGCGGTGCAGGCTCAGACCGGAGCGCCGTTGAGCGTGGCGCAGGACTGCCGCGAGATGGATGTGCCGGAGAGTTTCAACGGCGTGCGGCTGATCGCGTAGATCAGCGGCGCCACCCGGGTGCCGACGAGATTCTGGGAGGGAACGAAATGAAGCTGATAGACCTGCATTCGCACTGGGGAACCAAACGCGGCTACCTGCTGCGGACCGAAGAGGAGCTGGCGCAGCAAAAGAAAGTCTGGAATTCGGAGCCGCGCTACGAGACCGAGGAGGAAATGGCGGCGTACTTCCGCAAGATCGGCGTGCGCACCTTCCTCGACTTTGCCTTCACCAAAGACCTGCTGCTGGAGCAGGTGCGCGAGTATCACGACTATGCGCTGGAGACCCAGCGGCGATTCCCGGACGTGATCCTGGGCAACTGGCTCCAGATCGATCCGCGCACCGGCGACGAAGGCGTAGCCGAGTTCAAGCGTTGCGTTGCGGCAGGCGCGGGATTCGTGGGAATGTGCATCTCCGGGGCGCCTTCGGGATTCGCGGCGAACGATCCCGTGTGGGCGCCATTTTGCCGCGCCTCGATCGAAGTGGGGTCCCCGGTGCTGGTGCTGGTCGGCTATTCCGGGACCGGCGCCGGACTGCGGGGAGGAAAAGGCGTGCAGCTGGAGCTGTGCCACCCGCGCTATATCGATGGGCTGGCGATCGAGTATCCGGAGCTTGAGATCATCGCCAGCCGTCCGGCCTGGCCCTGGCAGGAGGAAATGATCGCGGTCCTGCTGCACAAGCCCAACGTGTGGAACGAACTGCACGGCTGGTCGCCGAAGTACCTCAGTGATTCGCTGAAAAGGGACATCGGGCGGCGGCTGAAGACGCGCGTGATGTTCGGCGCGGATTATCCGCTGTTCCGCTACGAGCGCTTGATCGAGGACTGGCGCTCCCTCGGATACGACGAGGAAACGCTTTCGCTTCTGTTCCACGGGAACGCCGAGAGACTCTTCGCCAAGGTCCCCGGCATTAAGCTCTGATCCGTGTTGGTCGGCCCCTCGCCGCAGGGATTAACGAAGGCGGCGAGAATTCCGGATCACATATTCGGATAGTTCGGCCCCTCGCCGCCTTGGGGCACCACCCAGTTGATGTTCTGCGTCGGGTCCTTGATGTCGCAGGTCTTGCAGTGCACGCAGTTCTGCGCGTTGATCTGCAGCCGGTCGCTGCCGTTCGCGTCCTTCACGAACTCGTAG
>JACPRN010000076.1 GCA_016189945.1 Betaproteobacteria bacterium | reverse complement strand
TGCGCGCAGGTCTTCGATCCGGCGGGATTTTCGGCGCGATGTCGGGCGGCTGCCGATGCGCAGTTCGGCGATCTCGGCGATCGGCGTCGCCGCGCCGAAGAACTGCGCGAATCCCGGCGTTTCGTACACCAGGCCGCGATAAGCGCGATGGGCGTCGCGGCTGAGATCGTCCATCACCGGGTGATAGACCCCGCGCGCGCGCTCGGACTCTTCCTGGCCGAGGAGCGTCGCCTCGAGGGTCGCGGCGATCAGCGTCTCGAGATTGCGCCGCCCGATCTCCGGGTCGGAATACTTGCTGGCGATGACTTCGCCTTGCTCGGTGATGCGGATGCGCCCGGCGACGCTGCCCGGCGGCCGCGCGAGGATCGCCTGGTAGCTGGGCCCGCCGCCGCGCCCGACGGTGCCGCCTCGGCCGTGAAACAGACGCAGCTCGACTCCGTGGCGCGCGAACAAGCGCGCGAGCTCGGCTTCGGCCTTGTACAGCTCCCAATTGGAGGTGAGAAAACCGCCGTCCTTGTTGCTGTCGGAATAACCGAGCATCACTTCCTGCATGTTGCCCCGGCTCGCGAGCAGCCGGCGGTATAGGGGGAGCGCCAGCAACTCGTCCATGATCGTCCCGCACGCGCGCAGATCGCCGATCGTCTCGAAAAGGGGAACGATGTTGATATCGAGCCGCGGCTCGCCGCCGGCCCGCAGCAGGCCCGCCTCCTTCAAGAGCAGCGCGACTTCGAGGACGTCGCTCAGCGCCCCGGTGTTGGAGATCACGTAATTGGGCAGCGCCTCCGCGCCGTAGCGCCGGTGGATGTCCGCCGCGGCATCCAGCATCTTGAGTTCGCGTTCGCTCTCGGGGCTGTATTCGAGGTGCGGCGAGCGCAGCGGCCGCGGCGATGAAATTTCCGCCAGCAGCCACCGATTCTTCTCCGTTTCGGCGAGCGCGGCATAGTCAGGCGCGCTCCCGGCGCACGCCGCGAACTCGCGCACTACCTGCTCGTGCATGCCGCTGTGCTGGCGCATGTCGAGCGGTGCGAGATGAAAGCCGAAAATCTCTGCGGCGCGCCGCAGATGGCGCGCTCGGCCGCGGGCGATGCGCTCGGCGCCGTGGCGCGCGAGCGAATCGATGACCACGTCGAGGTCGTCCAGGAACTCGCTGCAATCCCGGTACCGCGGCGCGCCGGCGGGCGCCTCTGGCTGCGCCGGATGCGATCCGAGCCCGCGCGAGGTCGCCGCGAGCCGGCTGTGGATTCCGATCAGCGCCCGGCGGTAGAGCTCGTCGCGGCGGTGCTCGGAGCGGTCGGGCGATCCTTCGGCGAGCCGCTCGAGCTCCGGGCTGACCGCCACCAGGCGGCGCGCCATGCTGAGCTCGACGCCGAGCTGGCGCACTTCGGCCAGGTAGAAATCCAGCGCCAGGGCGAACTGGCGCTCGAGCGCGCGCAGCATGATCTCGGGAGTCACGAAACGATTGCCGTCGCGATCGCCGCCGATCCAGGTGCCGATGCGCAACACCGCGGGCAACCGATAGCCCGGCTGGGCGAGATGCGCCGCGACCAGGTCCTCGATTTCGGCGTGCAGCCGCGGCAATTCGCGCAGGAAGGTGCAGCGGAAAAAAGCGAGGCCGTTTTCGATCTCGTCGCTGACGGCAAGCCGCACGGGACGCAGGATCCGCGTCTGCCACAGCGTGAGGATCACGCGCCCCAGCGCTTCCTCGTTGTCGCGCAGTTCCTCGGCGGTGAGCGTCACGCGGTCGCGCCAGGTGAGCAGCCGCGCGATCTCCATCTGGCAGTCGAGTATGCTCTTGCGCTGCACTTCGGTCGGGTGCGCGGTGAGCACCGGTGAAACGAACGCGCGCTCGAAGAATTGCACGAGCCGGCCGCCGCCGATGCCCGCCTCGCGCGCGCGCCCGAGCGCCCGCGCCGCGCTGCCCTCCTGCGGCGGCGATCCGGCGAGCTGGTGCGCGCGCCGGCGCCGGTTGTGATGCTGGTCTTCGGCGATATTGCTGAGCAGAGAGAAGAAACTGAAAGCCCTCACCACCGATATCGCCGCCTCGTCATCGAGCCGGTTGAGCACCGACTCGAGTTCGAGCTTCGCCTGAGCGTCGCGATCGCGGTGAAAGCGGACCGCGGTCTGGCGGATGCGCTCGATCAGGGCGAATGCCGCCTCGCCTTCCTGCTCGCGCAGCGTCTGGCCGAGCAATCGCCCCAGGAGGCGGATATCCTCGCGCAGCGGCCGATCCTTGTCAGCGGGGGCGTCGATGTTCGTTATTGGGTTCCTGCCTCAGTCCGGACCCCGGAACTTTCGGCGTTCAGCTTCGAGCTATTCTTTATCAGCCAGTACTCCAGGGAGTCCGCCAACGCCATCCAGCTCGCCTCGATGATGTTGGTCGAGCTGCCGACGGTGTGCCACTCGTCCGCGCCGTCGCTCGACTCGATCAGGACGCGCACCTGCGATTCCGTTCCGGTGCTCTCCTCCAGAATGCGCACCTTGTAGTCGACCAGCTTCACCTGTCCCACCCGGGGATAGAAAGGCAGCAGCGCCTTGCGCAGCGCGTTGTCCAGGGCGTTGACCGGACCGTTGCCCTCGGCGGCGGTGTGCATGATCTCCTCGCCCACCGTCACCTTGACGATCGCCTCGGAGAGCATCTCCTCGGCCTGGCTGCGTCGCGAAGGCGCCCGGCGCCTCTTCTCGACGATGACCATGAAGTCGACCAGCTTGAACAGCGGCTGGTAGTCCGGCAGCGCGCGCCGGATCAACAGCTCGAAAGAAGCTTCGGCGTGGTCGTACTGGAAGCCGAGGCTCTCCCGGTGCTTGACCTGCTCGAGCAGCTTCTGTGCGTCCACGCCTGCCGACAGGTCGAAGCCAAGCTCCTTCGCCTTGTAGATGATGTTGCCCTTGCCGGAGAGTTCCGAAACGATGACGCGGGGCTTGTTGCCCAC
Source organism: Betaproteobacteria bacterium (assembly GCA_016189945.1). Classification (GTDB taxonomy): domain Bacteria; phylum Pseudomonadota; class Gammaproteobacteria; order Burkholderiales; family SG8-39; genus JACQTO01. Next base: position 1,917 of record JACPRN010000076.1, on the reverse strand, counting down.
CAGCGCCGGGTCGATGTGCTGGTAGCTGCCCTCCCATTTCGCCATGCCGGAGGCGTGCAACCCGCCCTTGTGCGCAAATGCGCTCGACCCGACGTACGGAGCGAAGGGGTCGGGCACCAGGTTCGCAATTTCGCTGATGTAATGGGCGACGTCGTTCAGGCGCGCAAGCTGCTCGTCGGTGACGCAGTCGATGCCCAGTTTCAGCTTCAGGTTGGGAATGACGGCGCACAGATTGGCGTTGCCGCAGCGCTCCCCGTAGCCGTTGATCGTTCCCTGCACTTGCTCGGCGCCGGAACTCACCGCCGCCAGGCTGCAGGCGACCGCCAGCCCGCTGTCGTTGTGCACGTGCACCCCGATCGGCACTTTGAAAGCGCCGGCCACGGTCCTGACCACCTCGGACACGTGGCCTGGCAAAGAGCCGCCGTTGGTGTCGCACAGGACCAGGCAGCTCGCGCCGGCCTCCGCCGCCGCTTCGAGGCAGCGAAGCGCATAGGCCGGGTCCGCTTTGTAGCCATCGAAGAAATGCTCGGCGTCGAAAAAGACGCTCATCCCCCTGGACCTGAGGAAGTGGATGGAATCGGAGATCATGCGCAGGTTTTCTTCCAGCGTGGTCTCGAGCACCTGCGTGACCTGAAGGTGGGAACTCTTGCCCACCAGGGCCGCGATTTCCACGCCGCACTCGGCGAGCGCCAGCAGATTGGCATCCTTCTCCGCTTTCGCCCGCGGGCGCCGCGTGGCGCCGAAGGCGACCAGCTTCGCGTTTTTCAAATGCAGCGACCTGGCGGCGTTGAAGAACTCGGCGTCCTTGGGATTCGAGCCCGGCCATCCGCCCTCGATGAAGTGGATGCCGAGTTCATCGAGCTTGCGCGCGATGTGCAGCTTGTCCACCGCGGAGAACGAAATTCCCTCGCGCTGCGCGCCGTCGCGCAGCGTCGTGTCGTAGAGCTGTACTTTCAATGCCGACTCCCGGTCCTCTGGCACCCATGGTGGAATGCGAGGACAATCGCCGCCTGTTGCGAAGAGCGCCCCGAATCCCCGCGTCAAACTTTGAAATGCTCGACCCTCGGGGTGGCGGCGATCCTTGACGCCCGCCGCTGGAAGTCCCGGTCGAAGGTCGCCACCTTGTCGGCGCCCGCCGATGAGGCAAGGATCATGGCGTCGCCGAAATCCATGCCATCCGCATAGCATGAGATCGCATGCGCGGATGCGCCCTGAGACTCGATCCTGACCGTGGTCAGCCCGAAGACCGTCCGCAAGGCGGTGACGATCTCTTCCCTGCTCTTGCGGTAGACGCTTTCGAGGGTGAATACCATCTCCATCAGCGCAGCTTTGCTGACGAAGCACGCGTTGTTCGCGATGATTTCCAGCGCAAGCGGGGAAAGCCGGGGGTGGTCTTTGGTGACGTAGCGCACCAGAATGCTGGTGTCGAGACTGATCATCGGCGTTCGCTCCGCCGGCGCCATTTCGCCGCTGCCGCAGCGCGTGCCGCCCGCCGAATCGCCGCTTCCGAAACCGGTCGACCCTTGTGCGGGATGCAGCCGTATCCTTCTTCCGGTGTCACCGCCTTGAACCGCGGGACCGGACGAAGCAGTATCGCCCCGCCCGCGAGCTCGAAACTCACCTCGCTCCCCGGCCGCAGGTCGATCGCCTCCCGCAACGCCGCCGGAATCGCCACCTGCCCCTTGCTCGACATTCTCGCCGTTCGCATCGCCGCCCAAGTAAAGCAAAAGTAAAACCCATGCTACCGCAGTCGGCCCGCTCGGACAAGCGTGCCCATGGCGTCGGATCCCGATCGATCGCCCTAGGGAGGCTCTGAAGAACTCGATTTTTGTCACCCCCGCGAAGGCGGGGGTCCAGTCGAATCAAGGATCTTCTGGATTCCCGCCCCCGCTTCCGCGGGGGCATGCTTACCACGCG
>JACPRN010000075.1 GCA_016189945.1 Betaproteobacteria bacterium | reverse complement strand
TGTCGTAGGTGACCTTGATCGCCCCCTCCGGCAGATTGCTGTGGTTGCCGGCGACCCATGCAGCGTTGGTATTATTGCTTCCGCCCGCCACATGCAATCCGCTGTTGGTATCCGGCGCAGTTACCGCAGTGTGATAGACAGCGATCGCCGCGGGAGCATGACAAAGGGCGCATTTACTGTCATCCGTTTGAATGCCGCCGATATGACCATAGGTCGATGTCGTCAGACCGGCAAAGTGATCGGCCAGAGTCAATCCCTTTCCGGTGGCGAAGTTGATTCCGTCGTGGCAGGCGCCGCAGGCAAGACGGTTGGGCACGTTCTTCCAGTTGTCGCCCTGGGCGGTCTTGTTGGTCGCTGTTGCCGAACCGTCGTGGCACTTGGTGCAATTCCTTATATCCTGGGGAAACTTGATTTCGTTGTACAGGAGGCCGCCATAGTTGTAGCCGGTCTTGGTGAGCATCGCACCCATATGGATCTTGTGAATGTGGTTAGGCAGATTCCCGACCGCCCGGCCATCAACGATATTCGTGGATCCGGAGAAAGCCGAACCGCTGATCGTGGCTTCGGTTCTGCCGTATCTGCGTTGATCGGTGTGGCAGACCACGCACATTCTTGTGTCCTGGCGCTGAGCGGGATACGCGGCTGCCACCGAAGCCGAGGTGACCCCGACCCCGACCTGAGTCCCGGTATGGAAACCGGTGAACTTGCTGTGACATTGAAAGCAGTTCTGAACGCTGACGATTTCGCGTTGGTCGGTGTCCGTCGCTTTGGCGACTCTTCCGGTCGCCGGCCACCAGTCAAAGACGGCGTTGACTGGGTTGGCCATGGGCACGGCAGTCACGCCGGAGTTCGAACCGTCTGCAGTATTCGTTCCCGTGCCACGGACAGTGCCGCCCACCTGGATTACCAGACGATGCAGCAGCGTCGGATCGTAAGTCAAATCACCGAGGTCCGCAGTGTTGTTTGGAGCGGTCACCGTGGCCGCGGCAACTTGATCCTTGATCTTGGTGATGTCGCGGAAGAAGGTGTACGTGTAGGTGCCGTTGCCGTTATCGACCAGGGTACCGGTATTGTCGGTGCTCGGCCGGGTAGGAACGGAGTTCACCACGGTCTTGTCGGTTGCCGATTTGTAGGTCGGCACCGTGGTCACGATGTAGCTCACCCACTTGCTGGGGGAGCCGTTGGTCCCGGGTACCAGCTTCGCGAGAGAGAAGGCGATGTTGGAAAGACCCGCGTACATCGCGGTGGAATTCTTGGTCGTGTACCCAAGCCCGATGATGGCGTTATTGGTCGTCGCGCCGTCCGTCACTGAAAAAGTGACTGTCGGCGGGCTGGAAATCGAAACGCCGCCAACCGTGACCGCCGGCGTGAGCGCCGCAAGCGTCGCCGCCGGCGTCGCTGCTGTCAGGGTCACCGGCGCCGCACCCGTCGGCACCGCTGCAGCCGGTGCCGCCGCCGCCCCTGCGCCACCGCCAGCCGGAGCAGCAGCACCGTCACCCCCTCCACCACCACCGCCGCAACCTGCCAGCGTAGCGACCATAAGGGCCGCAATCCCCCACCCCATACGCTTGAATCTCATTGCTGCTCCCTCGTTATAGAAGAATTTGCCGGCGCGACTCCGAACGGAATCGCGTTCTCCACCACCATTGCCGCACCAATCCAATCCCACCCTTGACCCCTGTCTTACCCCCTCGTAAACCCTAATATACTCATAGGGTTAACCCCCATGTCGTTTCTGTTTTTACTAGGAAGGCGCGCGCAGATTACAGATGGCGTTTGGCGTCGAGCTTGATGCAGGTCAAAAAGACTGCACTTTCCGAATGCGGAAGCCGGAGCTGAGCTCGGAACGCGACTTGAACTGCAATTACCCTGATTTTTCTGACCCGACAATTATGCCGAATGAATAAAAAAGAACCGGAAGCATTAGCGCTTCCGGTCTGGAGGGGGGAGGAGGTGGGGCACGGCGGACCGTGCCCCGGCAGTTATTGTTGTTGAGGTGAAACGTCGATCACGCTACTTCGCATGCATGGTCTTGATGTCGGCGACTTTGCCGCTCGCATGGCAAAGCATGCACGTTTCGCTCTTGGTAAAGGTCATCGTCGATGCCGTGCCGATGGCCGGACGCGTTGCAACCGAGGAAACGCTCGAGAACGACGCCAAGAGCGTGCCGCCATTCTGCTGCATGTGCTGCACGGCGAGCGAGCTGTCGTGGCAACCGAAGCAGGCCGCGGCAAGCGGCGAACTCACCAGATTGTCGCTCCGATAGTCGATTTGCCCTTTGCCCAAGGTCGTTACCCAAGGCGACAGCCCGATGGAAGCAATGCCCGTGGGATTGGTCGTGGCATCGTTGAGCATGTTTCCTTTGGCATCCGTGGTCCAAAGCAGGCTGGACACAGCAGCGTTGTTCGCCGTCGCGCTGAAGTCATAGCTGCCGGCCACGTGACAGGTCTCGCACTTTTTCAGGATGCCCGGATAGGTGACTTCCTTGAATCCGTCCGGGTTCGCCGCGGTCGCCTCGTAGGTGAAAGCTTTTTCCCGCTTGGCCGATGCGTGGATGGCGTGAACCATGTTGTTGGTGGCGACTGACCAGCCGCCGCCAAAGCTGTTGCTGGGACCGACATGGCCGGTGGCCCGGTTGGCGTCGTGGCAGACGGCGCAGCCTTCGCCGTTGTTGCGTGCGCCGCCGTGGAAGGACGGCGCGATGCCCAACTGGCCGTGGCACGCGTTGCACTTGGCATTGCTGACGATAGTGCGGCGCGCGGTATGGCCGTCGGCGACCTTCATCACGAACTGCGGCTCGCGCAGCCGGATCCCCTTCGGATAGTCCGTGTGATTCAACTGCACGAAGGCTTGGTAGCCGACGCCGACAGCGGCGGTCAGCATCTTGGCGTCGTCGGGGATGGTCGCGCCCAGAGTCGCGGTGTAATACCCGCTCGCGTCGGGGCCGGTCTGGGAGTTCCCGCTCGTGCCGTCGCGAAGGGCTTTCATCGAGGCGCTCTTGGTGGCGTTCCAGTCCGCGGGCGACGCGATGCCGTCCTGCGTGGTCGCGTAAGCCACATAGACATCGGGCGAGCCGTCAACGTTGTCGATCAGGTAGCCCGTAGCGTTGAAGGTCACCGGTTGCCCGTCCTTCAGGACGCGATAGACCACCTGCGCTTTCTTGGCGCCCGCGGCTCCGGTCAGAGTGACCTGCTTGATTTCAAAATTGATCTTGTACACGCCCTCGGGCATTCTGAGCTGGGATGCCACCGGGATGGACGGACCCTGCCCGGAGGGGTAGCCGGCAGTGGGCGTGTCCGCCGCGGTGTTGACCGGATAACCGGCGCGGCCGCTCGAACCGGTTGGATCGACCGTCACGTGGTACACCGGGATGCTGGCCGCGTCATGGCACAGGGCACACTGGCTGTCATCGGCTTTGGCGCCGCCGATGTGGCCGGTTGTCGCTCCGGCGTTGGTTGTGCCTTTGCCCGTCGCAAAATTGATTCCATCGTGGCAGGCGCCGCAGGCGAGACGGCTGGGCGCGCTCTTCCAGTTGTCGCCCTGGAGCGTCTTGTTGCTCGCCGTCGCCGAGCCATCGTGGCACTTGGTGCAATTGGCGATCGGCTGCGGATAGGTGATTTCGTTGAAGAGCACATTGGCGTAGTTGTAGCCGGTCTTCTTCAGCTCCTTGCCCCGGTGGATCTTGTGAATCATGTTGGGCATGTTCGCAACGGTCCTGCCGTCAACCACATAGGTCGATCCGGAAAACGCCATGCCTGCGATCGTGGCTTCGGTTCTGCCGTACTTGCGCTGATCGTTGTGGCACATCACGCAATATCGCGTGTCGATACGAGAACCGCCGCTGTGGAAGGCGAGCTTGCCGTGGCATTCGTTGCACTTGGCGATGGCGACGATCTCGCGTTGCGGGTCGGTGGCGGAAACCGCTTTGCCGGTCGCCGGAATGAAGTCGTAGATGACGTTCACGGGGTTTGCCATCGGCACCGCGGTGACGCCGGAGTTCGAGCCGTCGGCCGTGTTGGTGCCGGTGCCGCGCACGTTGCCGCCGATCTGGATCACCAAGCGATGAACCAGATTAGGCTCATAGGTCAGATCGCCCAGATCGGCCGCGACATTGGGAGCCGTAAGCGTCGCCGCGGCAAGTTGATCCTTGACCTTGGTGATGTCGCGAAAGAAGGTGTAGGTGTAAGTGCCGTTCTTGTTATCGACCAGGGTGCCGGTGTTGTCGGTGCTCGGACGGGTGGGAATGGAGTCCACCACGGTCTTGTCGGTCGCCGACTTGTAGGTCGGCACCGTGGTCACGATGTAGCTCACCCACTTGCTCGGGGCGCCGTTCTTCCCGGGTACGAGCTTTGCGAGGGAAAAGGCCATGTTGGAAAGACCGGCGTAGATCGCGGTCGAGTTTTTGGTCGTATAGCCAAGCCCGATGATTCCGTTATTGGTCGTCGCGCCGTCGGTCACCGCGAAAGTGACCACCGGCGGGCTGGAGATCGACACGCCGCCGACGGTGACCGCCGGCGTGAGTGCCGCAAGCGTCGCTGCCGGTGTCGTCTCGGTCAAGGTCACCGGCGCCGCTCCGGTCGGTACCGCCGCAGGAGCCGCAGCTCCAGCCGCAGCGCCGCCCGCCGGCGCAGCGGCACCGCCGCCACCCCCGTCACCACCACCGCCGCAACCTGCCAGCGCAGCGACCATCAGGGCCGCAAGCCCCCACCCCATACGCTTGAATCTCATTGTTGCTCCCTCGTCATGAAAAAGGACCATTCACTGGCGCGAATCCGAACGGAACCGCGTGTTCGACCCCCTTTGCCGCGTCACTCCCAATCTCAGCCCCTACGCTGCGCGTTAACCCTATTAGGGTTCATCCGAATTGACTTTTATTGATAATTGTGGCTGCAGCAGATTACCCGTCCCCTCGAACGCCGTGCTTGACATAGATCAAACCGCCTGGAATCGGCGATCGCGGCTCGCTCCGGGGACTTCGTCCGCCGCCGAATTTGCGCCCTAACTACCTGAGCCCGCGGGGGATTGGCACTATCACCCGCATGCGCGTGAGCGGTCCGTGCGCGCTGGCCGAAAAGGAGTGCGCGCCAAATTTCTTACCGCCAAAGTGGCGCCGCTGGGGTAGACTCCGCACTTTTTCCCGAGGGCGAAATCGTTGGACCGGATCGCTTTGGTTTTTGACTTTGCGCGTTCTGCGCGCGCGGCTGTCTTTCCGGCGCGCCTCCGGGCCTGCTTTGGAACGGTACGCACATGACGCCCTTTCTTGTCCTTGCCGCGTTGCTCCTCGCCCTGGTGCTCATCAGCCTGTTGCTGCCGCTGCTCCGCCGCGGCAATAGGCGCCCGCAACCGACCATGGAGGCAACTAACGCCGCCATTTACGTCGAGCAGCTCGCCGAGCTGGACGCCGACTTGCGCGGCGGGACCATCGGCCGCGAACAGTGGGAAGCCTCGCGTACGGAGATCGAGCGCCGCGCGCTGGAGGAGGAAACACGCGCGGAGGCCGCGCGGCCGAAGCAAGCAAGATCGCTGGTTGCCGCGGCGGCGCTCGCGATCGCGATCCCGGGCCTGGCGATCGCGCTCTACGCCTGGCGGGGAAATCCCCAGGCGATTTCTCCCCCGGCAACGGCTGCAAAAGACCCGGCGCACGCGATATCGCCAGAGCAAATCCAGAGCATGCTCGAGCGGCTTGCCAAGCGCCTGGAAAGCAATCCCGGCGACGCCGAGGGCTGGACGATGCTGGCACGCTCCTACGCCGCCGTCGGACGCTTTCCCGAAGCGGTTTCCGCTTTTGCCAGGGCCGATAAGCTCTCGCCCAACAACGCGCAGCTCCTCGCCGATTACGCAGACGCCCTGGCGATGGCAAGCGGGAGGAGTCTCGCCGGCGAACCGACCAAGCTGATCGAGCGCGCGCTCAAGGCCGACGCGAACAACGTGAAAGCGCTCGCGCTCGCCGGCACGGCGGCGTTCGAGCGCGGCGATTACCGCGGTGCGATCGGGTACTGGCAGAAGATCATGCCGCTGGTTCCCGCCGATTCCAGCTTCGCGGCATCGGTCCGGGACAGCATCGCCGACGCTGAAAAGCGGCTTTCGGCAGGCGCGCCGCGCGCGCCTGCGGCCGGGCGCGAAGCGGCCAAGTCAGCCGACGCTTCGCTCGAAGGCAGGGTCAGCCTGGCCCCGAGCGCGGCGGCGATGGCCAAGCCCGATGACGCCGTATTCGTATTCGCGCGCGCCGCCGAAGGCGCGCGAACGCCGCTGGCGATGGTGCGCCGGCAGGTAAAGGATCTGCCGTTCGATTTCTCGCTCGACGATTCGATGGCGATGGACCCGTCGATGAAGCTCTCGGGAACCCCGCGCGTGGTGGTGGTGGCGCGCGTTTCGCGCTCGGGAAGCGCCACCCTGCAGAAAGGCGACTTCGAGGCGGTGAGCAAGCCGCTCGCGCCCGGGACAAGGGGGATCAAGCTCGAGATTACGGCGGCAAAGCAATAGGGTTGCGAGCGGGGCTCCCCGCTGCGGCCGAGCGCCGCAAGATCGAGAACCTATTTCGCCGCTTTGGCAGGCGCTGGCGCAGCAGCCTTGGACTTGCCCTGGGTCTTCTTGTAGTGCGCCGCTACCTTATCCTGGTACCTGCCCAGCAACTCGGCTTCTTTCTTGGCCGCTTCGGCAGCCTTCGCTTTCGCCTCCCCGGCCTTGGCCTTCTGCTCTTCGCTCATGGGCGCTACCGGCAGCTTTGCCCACCCCGTCCCCGCGGCAAGCGCCAGCGCGATCGCCATCATCAATGCAGCGCGTTTCATCATTTCCCTCTCCTTGGCCACGCGAACGAGTCGGAACCCGCAGGGTTGCCTTTGCCCTCATACCATCTCCACGATCCAGTGCACTTGCGACTTCGCAACTGCACTGGATCGTGGAGACCTAATCAAGACCAACTCTTCGCGAAGCTCGTCGATTACATAGCAACGTAATTCCAACTAACTTCGCGCTGCCTGTAACACCTGCGGCGCCTCGGGCGTGCCCTCGGCCATTTCCGTTTCGACTTTCCCCGCCTTCACGTCCTCGTACCAATACACGTGGTGTTCCTTGGCGTAGGTTTCGTCGACGTAGCCGTAGCGCATGCCCTCGTAGGCGCCTTCGACGCCGCGCGTGCCCATGTAGATGTGGGTCACCGAAAGCGCCATGAGCAGTCCCGCGGCCACCGCATGAACGATATTCATCACGATCATCACCGCGCGGGTCTGCTCGAAGGTGGGGAAGTCCAGCACCAGTCCGGTGGCGGAAATAATGGTCGAGAGGATGACCACGCTGCCCCAGAACCAGAGCTTGTGAAAGGCGTGGTGCTTGCCCGCGGGAAGGCGCCCGCCGCTCAAAAGCCCGCCGACCTTGAGGATCCATCCCAGGTCGCCCGCCGCGGGCAGCAAATCCCTCACGAACACGACGATCATCAGCACGGCGCTCGCGGCAAACACCGGTCCGACAAAGTTATGCAGGCCCTTGGAGATCTCCGCCAGCCAGGAAAAGAGCGTGTAGCCGATCACGGGAAGCAGGACATGCTTGCCCACGAGCATGATCAGGCCGGAAACCGCGAGAATGCAGGAGCTGATCGCAAGGCCCCAGTGCGCCACCCGCTGCACCGTTGTGAACCTGCGGATGAGGCGCCCGGTCGGTTTGTCCTCCAGCCTAACGGGACCGTGCCCCCAGTGGAAAAGGCCGATCGCACAGGCCGCAATCACAATCAACCAGCCCACGATCGGAACGATCCAGGCATTGCGGATTTCGCGCCAGGTCTGGCCCAGGCTGTGGATCAAAACGCCCGCTTCCGGGCCCTTGATCGTGGTGAAATGCTCGCCTTCCCGGCGCACCTCGCGCCACACCGGGGCGTTGTTTCCGGGCTGCACCTGCTGGCGCTGCGCCTGGGTCTCCTCTAGCCGCTGCGCCTGCGGGTCCTGCTGCGCCTGCGCCGGAACGCCGCCCAACGCGACCGCGAGGGTCAGGGCGAGCGCGATCTTCCAGCTTCGCGACGACACCACCGCATGCGCGTCCATCGGCGTCTCCTTCATTGCGCGCGCTGATACTCGTTTTGGTTCTGATTGCGCGCCTTGATCGCCACCTCCCAGCTCGTCTTATCGCCGCGCGTCCATTTCGAGGTCGTGTAAGGCGCTGATTGCGGGTCGTTGTCCCACGGCTTGGTGTCGGTCTTGCCCTGATATTTTCCGCTTTTGTAGACCACCACCTGCGAGCGCTCGCCGCACCCCGATAAGAAGCTCGCGAAAGCGATCGCGACCCCCGCCAACAATATCCTCCCTGAAATGCTCATGATTTCGCTCCTTGCGGTGGTTTCGCCTGCGGGTTATCCGGTTTGCCGTAAGCAGTGCCCCAGCCCCAAACTTCCGACCCCTTGCCGCGCTTGAGCACCCGCGTGCGGAAGATGTCGGCGAGGACATCGCCATCGCCCCCGAGCAGCGCCTTGGTCGCGCACATCTCGGCGCACGCCGGCAGTTTGCCCTGGGCCAGCCGGTTCGAGCCGTACTTGGCGAACTCTTCCTTGGAATTGTCCTTCTCCGGACCTCCGGCGCAGAACGTGCACTTATCCATCTTGCCGCGCAGCCCGAAGGCGCCCGCCTGCGGAAACTGCGGCGCGCCGAACGGACAGGCGTAGAAGCAGTAACCGCAGCCGATGCACAGGTCCTTGTCGTGCAGGACCACGCCCTCGTCGGTGCGGTAGAAACAGTCCACCGGACACACCGCCATGCAGGGCGCATCCGAGCAGTGCATGCAGGCGACCGAAATCGAGCGCTCGCCCGGCACGCCGTCGTTCACGGTCACCACGCGGCGGCGGTTGACGCCCCAGGGGACCTCGTTCTCCTGTTTGCACGCGGTGACGCAGCCGTTGCACTCGATGCAGCGCTCGGCGTCAGCAAGGAATTTCATTCGTGCCATGATGGTCTCCTTTCCTCGCCCTATGCGGCGCGCTCGACTTGGCACACCGTGGTTTTCGTCTCCTGCATCATCGTCACCCGGTCATAGCCGTAAGTCGTGCCGGTGTTCACTGCCTCGCCGCGAACGATGGGGGCGGCTCCGTCCGGGTAGAAAGGCAGCATGTCCTTGCCCTGCCACCAGCCGGAGAAATGGAACGGCAGGAACACCGTGTCGGGACCGACGCGCTCGGTGACTTGCGCCACGACCTTGAGCCTGGCGCCGGTCGGCGTTTTCACCCACACGTACTCGCCATTGCGAATGCCGCGGTCGTTGGCCGTCTTCGGATTGATCTCGACGAACATGTCCTGCTGCAGCTCGGCAAGCCACGGATTGGAACGCTGCTCTTCGCCGCCGCCCTCGTACTCGACCAGCCTGCCGCTGGTCATGATGAGCGGAAACTGTTTCGCTATTTCCTTGTTCTTCTCCTGCACCGACTTGAACAGCGTCGGCAGGCGCCACAAAACCTTGACGTCGTCGTGGGTCGGATATTTCGCCACCAGATCGGCCCGAGGCGAATACAGCGGCTCGCGATGCAGCGGCACGGCGTCGGGGAAGTTCCACACCAGCGCGCGCGCCTTGGCGTTGCCGAAGGGATGGCAGCCGTGATCCTTCATCACCACGCGCTGAATGCCGCCGGACAGATCGGTCTTCCAGTTCTTGCCCTCGGCTTCCTTCTTCTCATCCTCGGTCAGCTCGTCCCACCACCCGAGTTTCTTCAGCAGCACGTGGTCGATCTCGGGGTAGCCGGTGGTGATATCCGCCCCCTTGGAATGCGAGCCGTCCTCGGCAAGCAGGCTCACGCCGTCCCTCTCGACGCCGAAGTTGGCGCGGAAGTTGCCGCCACCCTCCATCACGTGCTTGGAGGTGTCGTAGAGATTGGGCGAGCCCGGATGCTTCAGCGCCGCGTTGCCGTAGCACGGCCATGGGAGCCCGAAGTAATCGCCGTCGAGCACGTAGCCGGTTTTCGCGTCCTTGCCGCCGCGGGCGCGCAGCGTTTTGACGTCGAACACGTGCATGTTGCGCATGTGCGCCTGCAGCCGCTCGGGCGACTGGCCGGTGTAGCCGATGGTCCAGGTGCCGCGGTTGAATTCGCGCGTGATGTCCTCGATATCCGGCTCGTCGTTCTTCACCTTGATATTCTGCTTGCCGTCTTTCTTGCCCACGAGCTGGTCGGCAAAGCCGAGCTTCTTGGCAAACAGGTACATGATGGTGTGATCGGGCTTGGACTCGAACAGCGGCTCGATCACTTTTTCGCGCCACTGAATCGAGCGGTTGGATGCGTCACCGAGCCCGAGGTCTCGTACTGCGTCGAAGCGGGCAGCAGATAGACTGCGCGGTTCTTGTTCGGCGTGTAGCCCTCGGGCGGCATCGCCGCCATCGCCGCGGTGGCCGAAGGATACGGGTCGATCACCACCAGCAGATCGAGCATGTCCATCGCTTTCTTCATGTCCAGACCGCGGGTCTGGCTGTTCGGTGCATGGCCCCAGTAGAACATGCCGCGGATATTGGGGCCCTGGTCGATGGCCTCGTTCTTTTCCATGACGCCGTCGATCCAGCGCGAAACCGTGATGCCCGGCTTGGTCATCATCTCCGGCGAGGCGAACTGGCCCTGCAGCCATTTCAAGTCGACGTTCCAGACCCGCGCCCAGTGCGCGAACGATCCGGGCGCGATGCCGTAATAGCCGGGCAGCGAGTCGGGGTTCGGCCCCAGGTCGGTTGCGCCCTGCACGTTGTCGTGGCCGCGGTAGATGTTGGTGCCGCCGCCCGAGACGCCGACGTTGCCGAGCGCAAGCTGCAGGATGCAGCTCGCCCGGACGATGGCGTTGCCGGTGGTGTGCTGGGTCTGGCCCATGGCCCAGACGATGGTGCTGGGCCGGTTCTTGGCCATGGCTTCGGCGCAGGTATAGACCTCCTTCTCCGCCATCCCGGTCACGTCCTGGACCTTGTCGGGGGTCCATTTCATGGCCTCCTCGCGTACCTTGTCCATGCCGTACACGCGCGCCTTGATGTAGGCCTTGTCCTCCCAGCCGTTCTTGAAGACGTGATAGAGCATCCCGTGGATGAACGCGATGTCGGTCCCCGAACGGATGCGGAAATACTGGTCCGCCTTGGCCGCAGTGCGGGTGAAGCGCGGGTCGACGACGATCACTTTCGCACCCAGCTCCTTGGCGTGCAGCGTGTGCAGCATCGACACCGGGTGCGCCTCGGCGGCGTTGCTCCCCAGGAACAGGATCATCTTGGAATTCTGCTCGTCGTTGTACGAGTTGGTCATCGCCCCGTAGCCCCAGGTGTTCGCGACGCCGGCGACCGTGGTCGAGTGGCAGATGCGCGCCTGGTGGTCGGTGTTGTTGGTCCCAAAGAGGCGCACCCATTTGCACATCAGGTACGCCTGCTCGTTGTTGTGCTTGGAAGAACCGACGAAGTAGAGCGCGTCGGGACTGGACTCCTTGCGCATGGCGAGCATCCTGTCGCCGATTTCGTTGATCGCATGGTCCCAGGAAATCCGCGTGTACTTGCCGTTCACCAGCTTCATCGGGTATTTCAGGCGGTGCGAGTGCTCGGTCATGCCGTGCTCGCGCACCGAAGCCCCCTTGGCGCAATGCGCCCCGAGGTTAAGGGGCGAGTCGAACACCGGTTCCTGGCGCACCCAAACGCCGTTTTGCACCACGGCGTCGATCGCGCAACCCACCGAGCAGTGGGTGCAGACGGTGCGCTTGACCTCGGTTTTCCCCGCCTGCTTCTCATCGGCGGCCTCGGATTTGCCAATCACGCTGAAGGGAAGCTGGGACGCGAAACCGACGCCGCCGGCAGCCAGCCCGGAGCGGCGCAAGAACGCGCGCCGGTCAATGGTCTTAGCCAACAGGCTGTTCAGGCCGTGCGACAGACGAACGCGCGCAGCGGGTGAGGCACCCGCGGATTTTTTCGTGAGCAGCATGGAAGACTCCTCTGTTCGAGCTCTGGCCGATTACCGAGCTGCAACCGCAAAGACCTGCTTTGGGCAGCGCGCAAGGGAACAATCGACCCCTTGCTTCGAGCCCAGTTAGACCTTGGCGGTGCGGTAGTAATTCCGGACGTGCGCGGTTTCCTGATAACCCTTGCCGCGCCGCTTGTCCTTGCCGACGGATGGCGCTTTGACCGGCTGCCCGACCTTGCTCGCAACCGCGGCAGCAGCGCTGCCTGCGCCCAGGGCAAGAAGGAAATTTCTGCGCGAAAGCTTCGACTTCATTTCCATCATGGTCTCCTTGCGTTGCTTATTCTTGACCATCCCTGCCAGCTTCTCATTATTGTTCAAGTTCTCGCCATTTTCCAGAAACAGCGCCCGTGGCCCGTCTATTCCATCTTCAGCGCTTGCGACTCCACTTCCAGGAACGAGCGCAGCACGCGCGCCACAAAGCGGTAGAAACCCGCTTCGGGACACGCGCTCAAGTCGTCGCAGAAGCGCGCATAGGCGCGCTCGATATAGCGCTCGAAAATGGCCCTCTGCTTGTGCAATGCAATATCGCCGCCGTTAGCCAGCACCAGGTGGCGCATGACTTCCAGCAGTCCCGCGATATGGTCTTCGGGTTCGCCCACCGAGGCGACCCGCGCCAGCCCCAGGCCCTCGAGTTCCTCGCGCAAGCGCACCAGGACCTTCTCGCGACCAGTCTCGGCCAGGTAATAACTGCAGTAGGGTGTCACCCGCGCCTTGCCGGTTCCGGTGAACACCTCCTCGAATTCCTGCTGCACCGCAGCAACATCGGCTTGCGCGCACGCGCGCGCAAGGTCGCGCCACGCCTGCGCGAGCGGAGCGCTCTCCTCGGACCCGATCGCGTCCCCGGAAGCTGCGATTGAAGCGAGCAGGGCGGCATCGGCGCCGCGATAGAGCAGCCGCGAGAGCAACGCGTAGAGGTTGGCGCGCGCCAAGTCCTCTTCGCTTGCAGAGGTTTCAGGCAATCCAGTCACGGCTTCAAATCGAATATGGACACCTCTTGGCGCTTTTCCATCCTGTCGATCACGCGGCAGTCGGCGCACATCTGCAGACGCGCCAGCTCCTCCTCGCCGGCGAACATCGCGTGCCCGGCGAGCCTGGCGGCCATTTGATCGATGAGTTTCCTCGCGCCGAACGGCTTGCCGCAACGCGTGCACAGTCCGGGCTCGGTCTCGGCAAGCGTGACCGCCTCGCGCGCCTGCGCCGAGAGCAGCAACCTCGGTTTGAGCGCGATCGCGTCTTCGGGGCAGGTGTTGGCGCACAGGCCGCACTGCACGCAATTGCGCTCAATGAACCGCAGGCGCGGTATCTCCGGCGTATCGAGCAGCGCGCGAGCGGGGCAGGCGCCGACGCAGGCGAGGCACAGCGTGCACTTCCCGGCATCCACTTCGATCGCCCCCCACGGGGCCCCGGACGGCAGCGGGATCTCTTCGGCGGCGACCGGAGCGAGCTTTGCCAGATGCTCGATGGCGAATTCGAGCGTGGCGCGCTTCTCGGCCGCCAGATTGAACGCCGCGGGACTGGCGACCGCCATCGCCGGCCGCAGGCGCGAGATCTCCTCGTCCAGGGCGGCGATGTCGCTCGCTTCGATCAGGCGCAGGTGTTCCCCCTGATAGCCAAGGCCGTTCAGCACCGCCTGCGCGTAGCCGATTTGCCGCTTGAGCGCCTCGCCGTACTCGGCGGCTTCGCTAGGGCTCGCCAGCAGAACGATCTGGCTCGCGCCGTAGGCGATCGCTCCCAGCCAGATATCGACCCCGATGGAGGCCGGATGGTGGACTTCGAGCGGAATCACGCGCGCGGGCAGCCCGCCTGAGCTGCCCGACAACGCCCGCCGGGCGCTCCTCATCAGCAGCTCGCGCGTGTGTTGACCGTCGTGCAGGAGCAGGCAGGCATCGCTTCCCCCCGCCTCGCGGTAGACGGCCAGAAGCCGTTTGATCCGCGCCCCGAGCTCGGCCACGCGCGGATAAGAATGCGCCAGCGCTCCGGTGGGACAAACGGTGGAACAGCCGCCGCAGCCCGCGCAGACATGCGTCTCGACCACGATCCGATTGCCATCGGCGGTTATCGCTCCGGTCGAACAGGTGTCGATACAGTTGCTGCAGCCGACCTTGCCCGAGCGGCCGTGGGCGCAAATGCGCTCGTTGTAGGCGACGAACGTCGGTTTTTCGAACTCCCCGACGAGCCGCGCCAGCGTATGCGCCGCCAGCGCCTGCTTGAGCGGATCGGCTCCCGGCGCGAGGTACCCTTGAGGAAGCTGGGCGAGCCGGATGAGCGGCTCGGCAGAAAGGTCGAGCACCAGATCAAAGCGCTCGGCGCGCTCGCGATCGACGCGCTCGAAGTCGATCGCCCCGATCGCGCCGCAGGCGCTTACGCATTCGCGGTGCGAGCGGCAGCGCTCGAGATCGATCTGGTAGGTGAAGTCGATCGCTCCCTCCGGGCAGGCGTGCACGCAGGCATTGCAGCGGGTGCAGACGTCGAGGTCGATCGGATTCGTCTGTTCCCATTTCACCTCGAACGCGCCCAGATAGCCGCGCACCGACTCAGGTTTTCCCGACCAGACCGGAAAACTGCGCGCGGCGGGCAGCTCCCCGCCATGGCCGCCGGTCAGGAGCACGCTTGGCGTCAGATCGGCCGCCAGGCGCTCGGCCCAGTCAAGCGCCGCCTCGGCGGGACCGATGATCAGAACCTCGCCGCCTGAGCGGTACGATACGGCCGGAACGGGTTCCGGCTCGGGCATTTCCGCCAGGGCGAGCAACGCCGCGATCTTGGGCGTCGCCCGTTCGCCCTCTCTTGACCAGCCCGCGGTCTCGCGGATATTGACGAACTTCAGCGCCGTCTTCGAATCGGCCTGGGAGGCCAGCTCCTGGAACATCGGCGCCTCCTGCGTGCAGGCGACTACGCACGCCTCCTCCTTCAAGGCAGAGGTGAAGCTTGCGACTTCCTTGCGGCACAGCTCAGAGTGGACCGTGATCGGCGTCTCGCTCTTGAGCGCCCGCGCGAGCACCTTGGCGTCCAGCGCCATGGTCGCGTTGCAGTTGCAGAGCTTCGGCGTCATGCCTTGGCGTCTCGATCCGGCGCGCCCGCCGTGCCTGGGGCATCGGCCCCCTGCGGGGCCGCGGGGAGCCCGGGAGCCTGCACCGCCTGCGATTCGCCGCCGGCCGGCTTCTCCTCAGGGTCGAAAACCAGCCCCTTCGCCTGCTCCAGAGCCTTCAGCATCGCTTCGGGAATCGGATCGCCCTTGCTGTAGTCGTCGATGTAGACATCGAGCCCGTCCATGGTGTTGAAATGCGGATCGGAGAAAAGTTTCTTCAGCGCCGCGCGGCGCAGCGCTTCGTCCACCTTCGGCTGCAGGAATTCCTTGTAATCGGAGGCGAGCCCCTGCAGCGAATCGAGCGGCGGAGGCTCCGCGCTCGGCGCAGGCACGCCCGGCTTGGGCGCGGCTTCGGCAGGAGGCGCGAGCGGCGCGATGGGCTTGGCCTCGGACTCCCGGCGCCGCGCTTCGGTCTTGACGCGCGACCAGCGCGCGAGAAACGGCTCCTTTTCCTCGCTCATCATTCGTCGCGCCGCGCGCCCTTGAACGAGGGCGGCCTTATCCTCTGTTTCTTGGGCTCCGGCCGGTAGTGAATCGCCGCGAAATCGCGCAGCCATTCGATCCACTCGGCGGGCATCGGGACGCCGTCCACCGGCTCGCCGGCATCGAGCAGGCGCGCCGCCTCGTGGTAGCTCGCGGTCACCGCGCAAGGCCGCGCGCGGCCCTGTTCCTCGCGCCAGTGCACGAAAACGAAAGGCCGCGGCGTGCTCAAGTTGAGGAAATACCCTTCGGCCTCGTCGCGGTGGAGCGACAGTGCGAATCCCGGATGCAACCATTCGACGCGGGCGTTGTCCTCGTAAACGACGCTCGCCGGCGTTCCGGGCGGGCTGGCGTCCGGCACGACCCGGATGACTTCCCACTTCTCGGGCTGCCAGCGGTTGTCGAGGCGGATAAGCTGCATCACGACGGCGGCCTGAACGGAGGGCGGCTGCATGTTTCCCGGTATACTTGGGTGTTTGGCTTTGACGCGTCAATATTTATAATGCGCGGCGTTGCGATGGAACACAAGCGATGACGGACCGGGTAATTGCCATTGCCGACAGCGGACGATCGAAACCCCTGCCACGGACAGGGCCATTGCCCGTTGCCGGACCGCTCGCCGATTCCCTGGGGCGGCACTTGCGCGATTTGCGCATTTCGGTCACCGACCGCTGCAATTTCCGCTGCATTTACTGCATGCCGAAGGAAGTTTTCGGTCCGGACTACGCATTCCTCGATCGCAGCGAGCTGCTCAGCTTCGAGGAAATCACGCGGCTGGCGCGCATATTCTGCAGCTATGGCATCGAAAAGATCCGGCTCACCGGCGGCGAACCGCTGCTGCGCCGCAATCTGGAGCGCCTGATCGAGATGCTTTCGGGCATCGCCAACCTCGACCTCACCCTTACCACCAACGGCTCGCTGCTGGCCAGGAAGGCGCGCGCGCTGCGCGATGCGGGCCTGAAGCGCATCACCGTGAGCCTCGATTCGCTCGACGAGCGCGTTTTCCGTGCCATGAACGACGCCGATTTTCCGGTCGCCAAAGTGATCGAGGGGATCGAAGCGGCAGAAGCCGCGGGCCTTGCGCCGATCAAGATCAACATGGTGGTCAAGCGCGGCGTGAACGAGGACTCCATCCTCCCCATGGCGCGCCATTTCCGCGGATCGGGCCATATCGTGCGCTATATCGAGTTCATGGACGTGGGCGCCTCCAACGGCTGGCGCATGGACGACGTGGTGCCCTCCGCGGAGGTCATCCGCAGAATAGGCGAGGAAATGCCGCTGGAGCCTGTGGAGCACAATTACGAGGGGGAAGTCGCCGAGCGCTGGCGCTATCGCGACGGACCGGGCGAAATCGGCGTGATTTCGTCGGTGACCCAGGCGTTCTGCCGAAGCTGCACCCGGGCGCGGCTTTCCACCGAGGGCATGCTCTACACCTGCCTGTTCGCCAGCGCGGGCTACGATTTGCGCTCGCTCGTGCGCGGCCAGGCGGGCGATGCCGAAATCGCCGCTGCGATCGGCGCCATCTGGCGCCAGCGGAGCGATCGCTATTCGGAGATCCGCACCGCGGAGACGGCCAAACAGCGCAAGGTCGAGATGTCCTACATCGGCGGCTAGGATCCTGACTCCCGGATCCCATGAAGCCACGCACTCCCGAAATCACCTCCGCCTCTCGCCCGCTCACCTACGAAGTCGAAGCGCTGAACGAGAACGGCGAAGCCGTAGCGACGCCGATCGCGGGCGAACATCCGCTCACGCTCTACATCGACAAGCGCGAGGTGGTGACCCTGATGACCCTGGGCCAGGCGCCCGAAGCGCTCGTGATCGGTTACCTGCGCAACCAGCGGCTGGTGCGGGGTATCGAGGACATCGCCGCGGTGCAGGTCGATTGGGAAACCGATTCGGTCGCCGTCACCACCCGAAAAGGCGTCAAGGGCCTGGCGAAGAAAATGCAAAAGCGCACCGTCACCACCGGCTGCGGGCAGGGCACGGTGTTCGGCGACCTGATGGAGGAAATCGAATCGATCCGTCTGCGCGAGGACGTGACGCTGGAGGAGGAAACGCTCTATGCGCTGCTCGATGCGGTGCGCCGTCATGAAACCATCTACAAGGCAGCAGGGGCGGTGCACGGCTGTGCGCTGGCCACCAACGAGCCTGCGGCGAGCCGCATCATCACTTTCATCGAGGACGTCGGGCGCCACAACGCCGTCGATACCATCGCCGGGCAGATGTGGCTGGAGGACATCGACGGCTCGGACAAGATCTTCTATACCACCGGCCGGCTGACATCGGAGATGGTGATCAAGGCGGCGCAGATGCGCATCCCGTTCCTGGTGTCGCGCTCCGGCCTCACCAAGATGGGCCACGACATCGCGAGCCGCATCGGCATCACGATGATCGGCCGCGCGGTCAACAAGCGCTACCTGCTCTATACCGGCAAGCAGCGGTTCGTGAAGGCGGCGTTGCGCACGATGGTTGCATGAGCGCGGAGGTCACCGCCATCGTGCTCGCAGGCGGCCTGGCACGCCGCATGGGAGGCCTCGACAAGGGGTTGCAGACGCTCCGGGGCCGGCCGATGATCGCCTGGGTACTGGAACGGCTCGTCCCCCAGGCAAGCGAGATCATCATCAACGCCAATCAGAACCTGGAGCAGTATGGCGCCTTCGGCTATCCTGTGGTGAGCGACGAAATCGGCGGCTTTGCCGGTCCGCTGGCGGGCCTGCACGCCGGGCTGAAAAATGCGCGCCACGATCTCATAATGATAGTGCCCTGCGATTCGCCCTTTCTTCCGGCCGATTTGGTGGCGAGGCTTTTTGCCGCACTCGAGGCGCAAGCTGCAGACCTCGCGGTGGCCAAGACGGGCGAGCAGCCGCATCCGGTGTTTTCGCTTTGCCGGCGCGCCTTGCTGCCGCACCTGGCGAATTTTCTGCGGGAAGGCGGACGCAAGGTCGACCTCTGGTACGCCTCGCTCAAGGTGGTCGAGGTGCCCTTCGACGACGAGGCCGAGGCCTTCTCGAACATCAACACCGCCGAAGAACTGAGATCGTTCGAAACCTTCCCATGACCGCGCTCAAGGACGTCATCAGTTGCATCAGCGACTACGACCCGGATGCGCTGCCGGTGGCGCGCGCCAACGAGATCATCCGCTCCTTCGTCAGGCCCGTGGCCGAGATGGAATCGGTCGCGGTGCGCGCCGCGCTCGGGCGCGTCCTCGCCGAAGACCTGATCTCGCCCATCGATGTCCCGGCGCACGACAATTCGGCGATGGACGGCTGGGCGGTGCGCTTTGCCGATCTGTCGCAGCAGGCCGATGTCGCGCTCACGGAAATTGGCACCGCCTACGCGGGCAAGGAATTCGCAGGCAAAGTCGGGCCGGGGGAGTGCGTGCGCGTGATGACCGGGGCGGTGATGCCCGCGGGTACCGATACGGTGGTCATTCAGGAGGTCGGCAAGGTCGAAGGCAGCCGCGTCACCATCCCCGCAGGCCAGGAACGAGGCCAGAACACGCGCTCGGCCGGCGAAGACCTCGAGCGCGGCAAGCCCGCCCTGCGCGCGGGCGCGCTCGTGCGGCCCGCTGAGCTCGGGCTGATCGCATCGCTCGGGATCGCGCAGGTGCGCGTGAGAAGGCGGCTGCGGGTGGCGTTCTTCTCGACCGGCGACGAGCTGCGTTCGCTCGACGAGGTCGCAAGCGGCGCTGCCGGCCCGCTCAAGAAAGGCGAGATCTACGACTCCAACCGCTACACCATCTGGGGCATGCTCGAGCGGCTCGGGTGCGAGGTGATCGACATGGGCGTGGTGCGCGACGACCCGGCGCAGCTCGAAGCGGCTTTTCGCCGCGCGACGGCCGCCGCCGACGCCGTAATCACCTCCGGGGGCGTCTCGGTGGGAGAAGCCGATTACACCAAGCAGATGATGGCGAAGCTCGGCGAAGTCGTGTTCTGGAAAATCGCCATGCGCCCGGGGCGGCCGATGGCCTTCGGGCGCATCGAAGGCAAGGACAACGGCGCGTATCTATTCGGGCTGCCGGGGAATCCGGTCGCGGTGATGGTGACCTTCTACCATTTCGTTCGCGGCGCGCTGCTCCTGATGATGGGGCGCAACGACACCGATCTGCCGCTCCTGCGCGTGAAATCCGAAGAGGCGATCCGCAAGAAGCCCGGCCGCACCGAGTACCAGCGCGGAACCCTTCGTTGCACCGGCGGCGAATGGAGCGTGCGTCTCACCGGGGCGCAAGGCTCGGGGATCCTGCGCTCGATGTCGGAGGCCAACTGCTTTGTCGTCCTCGGCCACGAACAGGGCAGCGTCAAGCCCGGCGACCCGGTGGACGTGATGCTGATGGACGGGCTGGTCTAGCGACCGACCGGCGGCGTGTCGTACGCGGGGACCGAGCCGGCCGATCCTCAAGGCAAGCCGCGGATAGGCTGCCGGGAGGAGTCGGCCAATCGTCAGGGAAACGGCTTCAGGTCTTCCAGCATGCGTTTGAGCGCGACCGCTCGAGTCCGCTCGCCCAGCGCAAAGCTGTGTTCGCCCGCGTGAATCACTTCCAAGCGCTCGAGATTCAGGTCTTCGATCGCGATGCGCATGGACTTGGTGAGCTGCGGAGCTTCGCTGTACTTGAATTCGAACCCGTAGCGCCGGTCGCGGTGCACGACGAGCAGATCGAGCTCGGCGCCGCCGTGCGTCGACCAGAAGTAACACTGCTCGGGGCGCGCGCCCAAGCGTGCGATGACCTGCTCGGCCGCGAAGCCTTCCCAGGAGGCGCCCAAGCGCGGATGGCGCTGCAATTGCTCCCAGGTATCGATCTGCAACAGTGTATGAAGCAGGCCCGAGTCGGTGAAGAAGATCTTGGGAGCCTTCACCTGACGCTTGGCCAAATTTTCCTGCCAGGGGCGAAGCACACGCACCAGGTACGTGTGCGCCAGGATGTCGAGGTAGCGGCGCACGGTGGTCTCGCCCACCCCGAAGGAGCGCGCGAACTCCGCCCCGTTCCATACCTGCCCGTGGTAGTGAGCAAGCATCGCCCAAAAACGTTCCAGCGTCTGTGCCGGAATGGTCACGCCAAGCTGCGGGACGTCGCGCTCCAGAAACGTTCGCACGAAGTCCCGCCGCCATTGGGCGCTCACCTGCTCCGACCTCGCCACAAACGAGCGCGGGAAACCGCCGCGAAGCCACAGGCGCCGCATGCGCTCGGCCCCGATTTCGTCCAGTCCGAGGCCGGCGAGGGTGGTGTAGTGGATGCGGCCGGCGAGCGTTTCCGAACTCTGTCGAAGGAGATCGGGCGAGGCGCTGCCGAGCACGAGAAAACGCATGGGGCAACCCGGGCGGTCGGAGAGCACGCGCAGGACTTCGAAGATTCCGGGGACGCGCTGCACCTCGTCCAGCAACGCGAGTCCGCGCAGGCCGCGAAGCTCCAGCATCGGCTCGGAGAGGCGGCGCCTGACCGCCGGATCCTCCAGGTCGAAATAGGCGGTGCGCCCCCGCCAAGCCGCAGCGAGCTGGCGCGCGAGCGTGGTCTTGCCGATCTGGCGCGCCCCGAGCAGGGCGACCACCGGGTAGTCGCGAAGCAGCCGGGTCAGAACAAGCAAGCGTGCGGTGCGCTCGATCACCCGCGCATTTTACCTTGAAAATCCATCGGTAATCGGCGGATTTTCAAGGATGATGTTGGGCGGTGCCGTGAAACGGCTCTACGCTATGATGGACGAGACCTGGGCTCGCAGGATCTTTCGTTCCGCCTTCCGTCCTTAAGCCCGATGCGCGTGCGCCTCTTTCGGCGCTGCGTGCTGCACCGCCATCTGCTGGATCATCTCGTCGACCAGCCGGGTGTTGACGTTGCCCGCGATGAATTCCGGATGGCACATGACGAAGTGCAGGAACTTGAGCGTCGTGCCGATCCCGGTGACCGAGAACTGCTCCAGCGCGCGGCGCATGCGTTCGATCGCTTCGGACCGGTCGCACCCATAGACGATCAGCTTGCCCAACAGCGAGTCGTAATACATCGGGATGCGGTAGCCCGGATAGCAATGGGTGTCCAGGCGGATATTCGGCCCCGCGGGCGGATTCCACTCGGCAATCATTCCCGGACTGGGCCGAAATCCCTCGTTGGGCAGCTCCGCATTGATGCGGCATTCGATCGCGTGCCCCCGAAACTTGATGTCCGACTGCGAAAAACGCAGTTTCTCGCCGCGGGCGACGCGAAACTGTTCCTGCACCAGGTCGATCCCGGTGATCATCTCGCTCACCGGGTGCTCGACCTGGATGCGGGTGTTCATCTCCAGAAAGTAGAAGGTCTCGGCGTCCTGGTCGAAGATGAACTCGACCGTTCCGGCGTTCTCGTAGCGCATGCTGCGCGACAGCGTCGCCCCCGATTGCCTTATCTGTTCGCGCAGCTCTTCGGTGATGGCCGGGGCCGGTGACTCCTCGACCAGCTTCTGATGCCGGCGCTGCAGCGAACAGTCGCGCTCGCCCAGGTGAACCACGTTGCCGTGCATGTCAGCCAGGATCTGGACTTCGATGTGGCGGGGATGGTCGAGATACTTCTCGAGATAGACCTCGTCGTTGCCAAACGCGGCCCGAGCCTCGCTGCGCGCGAGGAGGAAGGCCTGCTCCATCT
>JACPRN010000089.1 GCA_016189945.1 Betaproteobacteria bacterium | reverse complement strand
TGGCGTGACCGATTGATCAATTCAACGAGACTGTTCACCGGCACCGACGGATGCGCGACCAGGATCAGCGGCGTCTGCGCCACCTTGGTGATGTGCGTGAAGTCCTTGAGCGGATCGAAAGGCGTCTTGGGATTGAGCGCGGTTGGAATAATGAGCGTTCCGTCCAGCCCCAGCATCAGGATGTAGCCGTCGGGCGGCGAATCGGCGACCATGCGCGCCGCGATGGTGCCGGTCGCGCCGGTGCGGTTCTCCACCAGGACCTGCTGGCCGAGTTCCTTGGAAAGTCCGGGGGAAAGCAGCCGCGCGATCTGGTCGGCAAGGCCGCCGGGGGCCAGTCCGACAATCAGCCGGACGGGCCGGTTCGGATAAGTGTCCTGGGCCATCGCCCCGAAGGCGGTTGCACAGGCGAGAATGAGGGCGGCGATTCTTCCGGGGATTCGACGTTTCACGTTGGGTTCTCCTCGCTCCTGACCGCGTTCGCTTTCCAGTTGCGGCCGGCAAGTATACCAAGGCTTGACGCTGCAGAGGTACACTGTGTGCCCCGTTTACCCTCGGGCAAGGCGTGAACGCGCAGGAATCCATGACCCAAGGAGGCGACTCGTGACCGATCCGCTGATAAAACACGCCCGCGAACATTGGATTTCCCGCTACACGGTCAATGGCGTGCTCACCAGCGATTTCCTGGACGTCACGCATTCGATCGAGCGCTGGGAGGACTGGTGCGCCGCCTGGTCGGCGCGCGCGCTGGTGCACGAGACCCTGGGACGCGAGGCGCTCGCCGCGGGGCAGCATTTGAGCGCGGGCGAACATCTGAACCGCGCGGCCACGTACTATCATTTCGCCAAGTACCTCTTCGTGCAGGACATGGCGCAGCATCGCGCCGCGCACGCAAAAGCGGTCGAATGCCTCACTCTGGCGCTTCCGCACCTCGTTCCCCCCGGCGAGCGCGTGCTCATTCCCTACGAGGGCAGGCAGCTTGCAGGCGTGCTGCGCTTTCCCGCCGGGGTCAGGCGGCCGCCCGTCGTTCTCATGACCATGGGGCTCGACTCGACCAAGGAGGAGCTGGGGACTTTCGAGACGACATTCCTCGAACGCGGCATGGCGATCCTCGCGTTCGACGGTCCGGGCCAAGGCGAAGCGGAGTACGACTTTCCCATCCGCGCCGATTACGAGGCGGTGACGGGCGAGGCGATCGATTGGCTGGAGCGACGAAGCGACATCGACGCGAGCCGCATCGGCATCTGGGGCATCAGTCTCGGCGGCTACTACGCGCCCCGCTCCGCCGCCTTCGAGAAACGCCTGAAAGCCTGCATCGCCAACTGCGGTCCATGGAATTTCGCCGCGCATTGGGATGAATTGCCGAGCTTGACGCGCGCCGCGTTTCGCGTCCGAAGCCATAGCTCGAGCGACGGCGAGGCGCGCGAGCGGGCCGGCATGCTCTGCCTGGACGGCGTTGCGAAGCGCATCGAATGCCCGCTGTTCGTCATCGCAGCGGGGCTTGATCGCCTCTGCCCGCCGGAGGACGCCAGGCGGCTGGCGAGCGAGGCGCGCGGGCCGGTCGAGCTGGTGGTCATCGAGGACGGCAACCACGTTGCCCACAACCGGCCCTACCGATACCGCCCGCAATCGGCGGACTGGATGGCGCGCCAGCTTGGTGCCCGGGCCTGAGATCTTCCGGGGCGTCGACGGACCGGGACACGATTTTGCAGTTAACTTCGTCTCAACGTTTTCGCTCAGTTGCGCGCAACTGAGCGAAAACGTTGAGATTGATAGAAAGACAGAACCGTCACCGATCTTTCGGACTCCTTCGGTCTAGATTCATGGCAGGAGATCTCTCACCCGGCTTTCTTGGGCGCAGCGTCCCCCGCGTCGAGGACGCGCGGCTCCTGCGCGGAGCGGGCCGGTTCGCCGACGACATCGCGCTTCCCGGGATGCTGCACGCGGCCTTCGTGCGCAGCCCGGTCGCGCACGCGCTGCTGCGAAGCGTCGATCTCTCGAACGCCCGCGCCCTCCCCGGGGTGCGGGCAGTCCTCACCTACGCGGACTTGCGGCCGCAGTTGCGCTGCGACCGGATCCCGCTCGCGCTGCCCTCGGCGATGCTGCGCTTCGATGTCGATCCCTTCTGTCTCGCGCAGCGCGAGCTGTGCTATGCCGGCGAGCCGATCGCGCTCGTCGCGGCCGAGAGCCGGCGCGTCGCCGAAGACGCTGCGCGGCTGGTCGAACTCGACTTCGAGGCCCTGCCCGCGGTGGTCGATGCGCGCCAGGGGCTGCAGAGCGGAGCACCGAAGGCGCGCCTGGACTGCCCCGACAATCTGGTCGCGCAAACGGTGCTGGAATACGGCGACAGCGAAGGCGCCTTCGCCGCGGGTTCGATCCGCGTCACGGAGCGCTTTCGCATCCACAAGGGCGGAGGCCATTCGATCGAACCCCGGGGCGTCGTTGCGCGCTTCGATGCGGTCGAAGACATGCTCACGGTTTGGGACGGCACGCAGATGCCGCACCGCGCGAAAGCGGTTCTGGTCGCCTCCCTCGGGCTGGCCGAACATCAGGTGCGCGTGATCGCCCCCGACGTAGGCGGCGGATTCGGGCCGAAGGCTGTCTTCCATCCCGAGGAGCTTGCGGTGCCGGCAGCGGCGATGCTGCTCCAGGTTCCCGTGAAATGGATCGAGGACCGCCTGGAGAGTTTCACCGCCACAGTCGGCGAGCGGGTGCAGGAGTGGGAGATGGAGGCGGCCGCCGATCGCGAGGGGAGGCTGCTTGCGATCCGCGGGCGGCTCTATCACGACCACGGGGCGTGCACGCCCTACGGCGTTGCGCTGTCCTACAATTCGGCCACCAATCTGGTCGGGCCCTACGTGCTGCCGGCCTATCACCTGGAAATCCAGGTGGGATTGACGAATCTGGTCCCGGCAGCCCCGACGCGCGGCGCGGGACGGCCGCAAGGCACATTCGTGATGGAGCGGCTGCTCGATGGCATCGCCTTGCAGCTCGGGATCGAGCGCGACGAGATCCGCCGCCGCAACCTCATCGCTCCCGCGCAAATGCCCTACGCGACGCCGATCGTGACGCGCGACGGCAAGGCGATGACTTACGACAGCGGCGACTACCCGGAATGCCAGCGGCGCGCGCTCGCCGCGGCAAAGTGGTCCGAGTTCTCCGGGCGTCAAGCTGCGGCGCGCAGCGAAGGGCGCTGGCTCGGCATCGGCATGGCGAACTACGTCGAGGGGACCGGCCGGGGGCCGTTCGAGAGCGCGGCGGTGCGCGTCGAGCCATCGGGGGAGATCCGGGTCACCACCGGCGCCACCGCGCAAGGCCAGGGAACCAAGACCATGCTCGCGCAATTGGTAGGCGGCGTGCTCGGCGTGCCCCTCGAGAAGATTCACATCGTCGACGGCGACACTGCAGCGAGTCCCCTCGGCCTCGGCGCCTACGCCAGCCGGCAAGCCGTAACCGCCGGGAATGCGGTGGTCATCGCCGCGCGCCTGGTGGCCGAAAAAGCGCGCAAGGCCGCCGCGGCGATGCTCGAAGTGGCGCCGGAGGACCTGGATCTGGCCGATGGCTGCGTGCGCGTGAAGGGAATCCCTGGACTCAAGCGCAGCCTCGCGGACCTCGCCCGAGCGCTCCAGGGAACGCCAGGCTACGCCCTGCCCGGCGACCTCGAGCCGGGGCTCGCGGCGGCAAGCGATTTCCAGCCCGGCGCGATCGCCTACACCAATGGAACACACGTGGTCGAAGCCGAGGTTGACATCCACACCGGCGCCGTCCGCCTCGATCGCTACGTGGTCGTGCACGATTGCGGGCGCATGATCAATCCGATGATGGTCGAAGGGCAGGTCCTCGGCGGCGTCGTCCACGGCATCGGCGCGACGCTCTTCGAGTGGATGCGCTACGACGAATCGGGGCAGCCGCTGTGCGGGACCTACGCCGATTATGTGCTGCCCACGGCCGATGTCGTGCCGCGGATCGAAATCCACCACATGGAGTCGCCCTCGCCTTTGAATCCGCTCGGAATCAAGGGCGCAGCCGAAAGCGGGACGATCGGCGCTGCGAGCGCCATCGCCTCGGCAATCGAAGACGCGCTCAAGCCGCTCGGTGTAAGGATCACGGATCTGCCGGTGACGCCGGCGCGTCTTTTCGCGCTCATTCGCGCTGCCGAACAGCGCCGGGATTCCAGGTGAAACCCGCACCCTTTGCCTATCACCGCCCGGAAACGCTCGCCGAGGCGCTGGACCTTCTCGCGCGGCTCCCGAATGCGCGCATATTGGCCGGCGGACAGTCGCTCATGCCCATGCTCAACTTGCGCATGGCGACCCCCGACCACCTGATCGATCTCGGCCGGGTGAGCGAACTCTCGGGAATATCCGAGACCGCCGCCGGCTTGAGCATCGGCGCCATGACGACGCAGCGGGCGATCGAGCGCTCGCCGCTCGCGCGCGCAGGTTGTCCGCTCCTGCTCGAAGCCCTGGCACACGTCGGCCACCAGGCGACGCGCAACCGGGGCACGATCGGCGGCAGCCTATGCCATCTCGATCCGGCCGCAGAGCTGCCGGTGGCGGCTTGCGCGCTCGAAGCGACGCTCACCATCGCAGGCCGCAGCGGCAAGCGCAGCATCCGCTTCGACGAATTTCCCGCCGGCTACCTGACCCCGCGGCTTGCCCCCGGCGAGATCCTGACGCGGGTGGACCTGCCGCGCCGCGAACAGGGGTCGGGTTGGGCGTTCGAGGAATTTTCGCTGCGCGCCGCCGATTTCGCCGTGGTCGCGGTCGCTGCGCTGCTTGCGCTCGGTGCCGATCGCCGGGTGCGCCGGGCGAGCATCGCCATCGGCGGACTCGGAGCGGCACCGGTGCGGCTGGCGGCAGCCGAATCGCTGCTGGTGGGGCACCCTTGTGACGCCGAGCGGGTGGCGGATGCCGCGCGCGCCGCGGCGGAACTCCGCGCCGATGGGGACGAAGTCTATCCGGCCGAATATCGCCGCCATCTCGCCGGCGTCCTCACCCGGCGCGCGCTCGAGCGGGCCCTTGCGCGCGGGAGGAAAGGTGTCTAGCCACCAGGTCGCCGTTACCGTCAATGGCAGGCTCTACCGGCGCACGGTCGATGCGCGCGTGAACCTGGCCGATTTTCTGCGCCACGAGATCGGTCTCACCGGTACCCACGTCGGCTGCGAACACGGCATCTGCGGGGCCTGCACCGTGCTGGTCGACGGGTTCACGGCGCGCGCCTGCCTGATGCTCGCCGTGCAGGCCGACGGCCGCACGGTGCAGACCATCGAAGGCGTGGCCCAAGCCGACGGGCCGCTCCATCCGATCCAGGCAGCGCTCTCCGCTCACCATGGACTGCAGTGCGGCTACTGCACCCCCGGGGTGGTCATGACGCTGATCGAGTTGCAGTGCGAGAATGCAGGTGCAACACTCACGGAAGCCGAAATTCGCAGGGCCCTGTCGGGGAACCTTTGCCGCTGCACCGGCTACCAGGGCATGATCGACGCAGCGCTTGCCGTGCTGGGCGGCGCGCAGGAACGAGGAGAGACATCATGAATAGGATCACGCAATCGGCCGTGGTGGTCGCGTCGCTGCTCGCTGCAGGCGCCGCGCTGGGACAGACCAAAGCGGCAGCGCCCGCCGGGAACGTACTTATCGGCACCGCGACGGCCAACGATACCCAGGCCGCAGCCGCCGAAAAGTTTGCCGAACTATTGACCAAATATTCCAATGGCCGTTTCAAGGGCGCTGCGCGCACCGGCGGCTCCCTGGGCAGCAACATGCAGATGTTGGCGGGGCTGCAAGCCGGCGCGGTACATGGGATGGTCACGCCGGCGGGCATCCTCGCCCCGGCGGTGCCGGAGATTTCGCTCTTCGACATGCCCTTCCTGCTCCCGAGCACTCCGGCCCAAATGACCGCTTTTGCAGCGCAGAGCAAGGCTGCGGCCAGGATAATGGCATCGGCCGAGCAAAAGGGCATTCACATCATCGGCTTCCACGGCATCGGACCCTCGAGCTTCCTGACCCGGTTCCCGGTAAAGACGCTGGCGGACGTGCAAGGCAAGAAGTTCGGCGCCACCATTCCCTCGCCGCTGCGAATCTCCGCCTACCAGGCCTGGCGCTGGGTCACCCGGCCGATCGGCTTCGATGAGGTGTATTCCAACCTCCAGCAGGGCATTGTCGACGCCATGGAGGGCCCGCCCGACGTCATCTACAGGATGAAACTGTACGAAGTGGCCAAGTACTACACCGTCACCGGGCACTTCTCCCTGCTCGCCAATATCATCGTCAGCAAGAAGTGGTTCGACGGACTGCCCAAAGACCTCCAGGACGCGGTGACCAGGGCCGGCAAGGAAACCATGGTGTTTGCCGACGCCGCGTTCACCAAGTCGCAGAATGAAGGCCTGGAGGGCCTGAAGAAGGTGGTCACCGTCACGCAGATGCCGCCCGCCGAAATCCAGAGGATGAAGGACTTGGCGAAGGGCGTGCGCGAGCAGATGAAGAAGGACCCGCAGAGGGGCCCGATCGTAGAACTGCTGGAGGAGGACGCTGCCCGATTCAGCAAGAAGTGACGGGCCGAATGGTCCAATGGTCCGCCGACGCGCGGCCGTTCGCGCTCGGGGCCGTGCTATTCTATATGAGGGGAGGAAGCAAGCTTTCTTCGTCACGCACGGGTGAGAATGAGGTTTTTCTTTTCTAGGAGAAAAAACGCTATGAAAATACCTTTGCAAGTGGCGCTCGTCGCCGCCGCCGTTTTCGCCGCCGGTACGGTGCTCGCGCAGGGAAAATCCGCGCCCCCGGTACAAAATCTGCTCATCGGCAACGCCACCGCGAGCGACACGCAGGCGGCAGCGAACGAGAAGCTTGCCGAGCTGCTCACCAAGTACTCCAATGGCCGCTTCAAGGCCACCGCCCGGCACGGCGAAGCCTTGGGTAACAACGCGCAGATGATCTCGGCGCTGCAGGCCGGTGCGGTGCACGGAATGATCTTTCCGGCGGGTTTTCTGTCCACCGTCGTGCCTGAAATGTCGATGTTCGACATGCCCTTCCTGCTCCCGGGGAGGCCGGCCCTGATCACCGCGTTCGCGGCGCAAAGCAAGGCCGCCGAGAGGATGATAGAACTGGCCGGGCAAAAGGGCATCCGCGTCATCGGCTTCCACGGCATCGGGCCGCAGAGCTTCCTGACCAAGTTCCCGGTGACCAAGCTCGCAGACATCCAGGGCAAGAAGTTCCGCGTCATCCCCTCGCCGCCGCGCGTCGGCGCGTACCAGGACTGGGGCGGCGTTGCCCGGGGAATGGAGCTGGGCGAGGTGTACACGGCGCTTCAGCAGGGCACCCTCGACGGCATGGAGAACCCGCCCGATGTGATCTACAAGATGAAGCTGCACGAGGTGACCAAGTACTACACCGTCACCGAGCACTTCGCCTTCGCCTCCAACGTCATCGTGAGCAAGAAGTGGTTCGACGGGCTGCCCAAGGACCTCAAGGACGTGGTGACCAGGGCCGGCAAGGAAACCATCGTCTTTGCCGACGCGGCTTATACCAGATCGCAGGACGAAAGCCTGGCGGCCTTAAGGAAGGCGATCACGGTCACCAACATGCCTGCGGCGGAACTGAAGAAGATGAAGGACCTGGCCCTCAAAGGCGTTTGGGAAAGGATGAAGGCCGACCCGCAGAAGGGGCCGATAGCCAAACTGCTGTTGGACGACGTGGCGCGCTTCACCAAGAAATAACCGGGGACTGCGGCATCGGTCCGGGGCGCCTTCAGAGCCCCGGACCGATCAAACCGCAAAAAACCGGCCCAATTCCCGTTCGCCGGCGTGCTAATCTAGTGTCCCGCCCCGCAGGGACAAGAAAGGGGCGGGCAAAAAACAGTTTCGCGTTCTTTATCGGAGGAGAGGAGGCATGACCACACTAGCAATCAATGCGGCCGTCATGGCCGCGACACTGCTGGCGGCAGGCTCGGCGTTTGGACAGGCGAAGCCTGCGGCGCCGGCGGCCACCGTGCTCATCGGCAACGCGACGGCCAATGACACTCAGGCGGCGGCGAACGACAAGTTCGCCGAGCTGATGACCAAGTACTCCGGCGGCCGGCTCAAGGCGAGCGCCCACCACGGCCAGTCCCTGGGCCCGATCCCGCAGATGCTGTCTTCGCTGCAGGCCGGCTCGGTGCACGGCATGATCCTGCCAGCGGGGTTCCTGTCCACGACGGTGCACGAGATGTCCATGTTCGACATGCCGTTCCTGCTCCCGGGCGCACCGGCGAGAATCACCGCCTTTGCTGCGCAGAGCAAGGCCGCGGCGAAGATGATGGAATTGGCCGAGTTGAAAGGGATCCACATCGTCGGCTTCCACGGCATCGGGCCGCAGAGCTTTCTCACCAAGTTCCCGCTGGCCAAGCTCGCCGACCTGCAGGGCAAGAAGATCCGGGACATCCCCTCGCCGTCGCGAAATGACACATACAAGGACTGGGGCGCCGTTCCGCGCATGATGGATTTCGGCGAGGTATACACCAGCCTGCAGCAAGGCACCATCGATGCCGTGGTGAACCCGCCCGACGTTCTCTACAAAATGAAGTTTCACGAAGTGACCAAGTACTTCACCATCACCGAGCACTTCGCGTTCGTTTCCAATGTCATCGTCAGCAAGAAGTGGTTCGACGGACTGCCGAAGGACCTTCAGGGCGTCGTGACCCGGGCCGGCAAGGAAACCATCGCCTTTGCCGACTTGGCTTATACCAAGGCGCAGGACACGAGCCTCGAGGCGCTGAAGAAGGCGGTCACCGTCACCAGCATGCCCGCGGCCGAGATCCAGAAGATGAAGGAGGCGGCAAATAAGGGCGTGTGGCAGAAGATGCGGAACGACCCGGCGCGGGGCCCGATCCTCAAGCTGCTCGAGGAAGACGTGGCCAATTTCAACAAGAAAAAATAGTCAAGCGCCGCCCGCCGCGGCAGGTCCCGAGGGTTCCGTTGCGGCGGCGCCTGCGCACACGAAGATCCGGGGTATCCATCTTGGCAAGCATCGATCCGATCACGCTATCGACCGTCTGGTACGGCTTTCAGTCGCTGTGCCGCGAGATGCGCAGCATGGTGACGCGAACCTCGCAGAGCTATCTGATCTCGACCCTGAAAGACATGTCGGTGGGCGTGTGGCTCGCCGACGGGTCCGCGGTCGCCGTTCCGGAAGGCCTGCCGGTGCAGTTTCTCGGGACCTCGTACGCCATCGACGACATTCGCGAACTGTACAAGGACGACCTGCATCCGGGGGACGTGATCCTCACCAACGATCCCTACCACGGTGGCCACAACACGCACCTGCCCGACTGGGGCTATATCCGGCCGGTGTTCTTCGAAGGCGAGCTGTTGTTCTTCACCCTGGTGCGCGGGCACATGATGGACACCGGGGGCTCGTTTCCGGGGGGCTATTTCGCCAACGGCTACGACATCATCGCCGAGGGCCTGTGCATCCCGCCGCTCAAGGTGGTAAAGCGCGGGGTCGAGAATGCGGACCTGCAGAAGCTCATCTTCAACAACGTGCGCTGGCCGGTGGAGGTGAAGATCGACACCGAAGCGATGATCGCCACCGGCAGGTTCGCCGAGAACCGCATCGTCGATCTGCTGCGCCGCTATGGCCGCGACACGGTGCTGGGGTCGATCCACCAGATGATGGACCGCACCGAGCGCGCGGTGCGCGCGGAGATCGCCGCGATGCCCGACGGCACCTACACCGGCGAATCCTCGACCGACGACGACGGCACGGTGCTCGATGAGCCGGTGACGGTGCGCGCCGATGTGACCATCAAGGGCGACGAAATCACGCTCGACTTCTCCCGGAGCGATCCCCAGCGCCCCGGGTTCATCAATTGCGTCTATGCCAGCACCTACGCCAACGCCGTCGGCGCGGTGATCATCTACATGGACCCGGCGCTGGCGGACTTCCACAACCAGGGGTCGCTGCGGCCGATGACGGTGCTCGCCCCGCCCGGGAACGTCACCAATTGCAACTATCCGGCCACGGTGGGCGCAAGCCCGATCAACGTCGGCGGCCAGGTGATGGAGGCGGTGATCCATGCGCTGGGCAAGGCGAGACCCGATCGGTCGATTGCAAGCTGGGCCAAGCACCGCGGCGACTACACCTTCGCCGTCGATACCAGAAGCGGCGACCGCTATGTGCGCACCACTTTCGATTACGACGGCAGCGCCGGCGCCGTCTGGGGCCACGACGGCATGACCGGCCCCACGACCCTCACCACCCTCGGTTCGGTGCAGCGCGGCAGCGTCGAGGAGGCGGAGATCCGCTTTCCCTGGCGCATGCTCAAGCTCGAGGCGCGCTCGAACTTCACCGGCCACGGGCGCTGGGCCGGCGGCATGGGCATAGACTGGCGCGCGGTGAACGAAGGCAGCGACGGGCGCATGAACAGCGGCAGCTCCGACGGCGACGCCGTGCAGGGCAAGGGCGCCGAGGGCGGCCAGCGCGTGCCGTGCGCGCGCACCTACATCCTGCGCGGCGATCAGAGAATCCGCGTCAAGCCGCACCGGATGTCGGAGGTGAAAACCGGCGATATCGTGGTAAAGCTCAGCCCCGGGGGCGCCGGCGTCGGCGATCCCTGGCTGCGCCCGCCCGAGCAGGTGGCGATGGATGTGAAAAACGAGAGGCTGAGCGTGGACGCCGCGCGGCTGATCTACGGGGTGGTGGTCGAGCCGGCGACTTCGAAGCTCGATCAGGCTGCCACCGCCAAGCTGCGCGCGAACCGGCCCGGCGAGCGCTTTGAAGCGGTGGTCAACGAGGAAACGCTCGAAATCGAGCTCAAGCCCTACAGCGAGGGGTCGGGTTCTGCGAACCCGACCCCTACTTCAGGCGCGCGATGACCTCGTCGGTGGTCTGCACGTCGCCGAAATAGAGGTAGAAATTGCCCATCGTGGCGGCGTGCTCGCCGTCGGACGCGGTGGCGCAGCCGTCGGACACCAGGAGCGCACGATAGTTGAGCATCATCGCGTCGCGGGCGGTCGATTCGCAGCACACGTTGGTCGCCACGCCGGTGATGACGAGGGTGTCGATGCGGTTGTCCCTGAGCACGTTCTCGATGTTGGACGAACCCTGGATGAAGGCGCTGTAGCGGCGCTTCACCACGTGCTCGTCGCCCTCGCGCACGTCGAGTTTGGGATAGAGCTCGAAGCCGTGGTTGTCGCGCTGCATGGCCTCCCAGCGCGCCTTGGCCTTCTCCGGCAGGTACATCGCCCGGCACACCGACCAGCTTCTCTCGGACTCCCAGGGCGCGAGGTTCTGCACCCAGATGACCTTGCCGCCGGCCTTGCGCATGGCGTCGGCCAGCCGGTTGATGTTGGGCACGATCTCCAGTGCCTGCGCGCACGCCGATTGGTACGGCTCGACCATGAAGTAATTCTGCATGTCGACCACCACCAGGGCGGTCTTGGGTGCGTCGAATCTTTCGCAAGCGTGCGCACGCCCCTGGCGCGCTACGACCCGTTTTACGTATTCCTGCGGCATTTCGAAGCGATGCATCGGTGTCTCTCTCCTGAGTTTCAAGGTCTAAGCATTCGGCAGCCGGCGCCACAGGCCAGCTTGGCCCAAGTTTAACAGGGCGAGAGCGGCAATGGTTACGCCAGCCGGTTCCCGGTGTTATGATCGGGGTCGCCGGAGCGCGTCCGCACAAGAGAAACAGCAGTGGAGGAGAGATCAGTGATCGCGATCCGGCGTGCGCGGAT
>JACPRN010000072.1 GCA_016189945.1 Betaproteobacteria bacterium | reverse complement strand
CGATACGGGTGGGTGGCTAGCCCTTGCCCGACCGGGACTCTCACCCGGCAAGATGCGCCAAGCTTTTCTTGGCGCGATAACGCACAAGCTGCACTGCTAATCCGGCTCGTTGCGCGCTACCCGGATACCGTCAAGCGCTTGTCCGCGGTCTGATTCAAGAGCAAGGATTGCCCCGGCAACCGAGCGTGACCGCGCCATGCGCGTCTATCCATTTGCCTCGGATGGACATCAGCCATTCGCCGTGCTAGGTGCGCCTGACGATTAGCGCTTCGCCCGGCCTCGTTTTCGGCGTGACCCTGGCGCCGGGGCCGCGGCAATTCCGTTGGCGGTCGCCGATAACGCGATGGAAGCGCCTCGCCTGCGCGCCTGAGGGCCGATGATTTCCCCGCAAGCGGCGACGATCGCTTCGGCCGCCGCGATTGCATCGTCTGCATCTTGAAGCGTAAAGACGCTCGCCGGCGCCTTCCCGCCCAACGCATCGACGTACCGGGCGGGCAGATAATATTTCTCCAGGAGAAGCGCTTTTGGGCGATGCTGGAAGATTCGGGTCTTATGCGGTTCGGGAACACGCACCATCAAGTCCTCCAGGTGGTGGACCCTCGGTGAATCGGTTCCGCTCGCAATCAGCACTGCCTTGAGCATTCCCTCTGCAGCCTGCTGGGCGTGAAAGCAGGCAGCCGGGTATTTTCCGTTCACGCGCATGATGCCCGCGTTCTCCATCTCCTCGGCCGCCTGATAGGCGTACTCCGCCGACAACCGCCTGCGCTCAGCGGCGCGCATGGAGCACCTTGCCTTCCCGGAGAATTCGCGCGAAGAACGGCATCCTCCGCGAGCGTTCGATCTGCTCGCGCGTGTAGGCGATTACCTCGAGGCGATGCGGGCCGCGGGGAATCGACGCTTCGATCGCTGCGCTGGTGCGAAAAAAATCCGCTTCCTCCCGATGCCCGTCGAACACGACACATAGATCGATATCGGACGCGGCGTTCGGCTCCCCCCAGGCAAATGATCCGAAGAGAATAATCCGCGCAGGATCGAACCGACTGACGATTCTTGGCAGGACTTCAGCGCGCAGCCACGCCATGCCGGTCTCGCGCTCGCCCGCGATCGCGCGCTCCGGCCGGGGACCGCGCCGCCCAGGGACGAAGGTGGCCTGCGGCCCGAAGATCCAGGTCCTGCCCACCCGGTGCGCGTGCGTTATCCGCCCGGCGGCTGCCAACTGGCGGATGCGCTGTGCCGTCAACCGGTAACGGGCTGCGAGAGTCCGGGTGGTAATCGGGGTCTGCTCCATGCCCGCATTCTCCCGTAACCATTTCGCCTGCGCAATAGTTTCCGCCGGCCAAACGTCGTCTTTCGCTCGCGATATGGCGCCGGCCAACCCATTGCGAAGCCCGTGGCGTTCGAGCCCTGCTCGGCTCCCCGACCTGGGCAAATCTGGGCACTGGTTTATCGAGGTCCCGACTGGGCAATGGTTCCGCAACCAGGGCGCGACTAATGGGCGCTCCAGTTCTCAAGTGGGGTTTTTGATTGACAGTAAGAATGCCCCAAACTGCAATTGAGCACTCCATTCGAGTTCATGCACAAATCCTGCGGCGGTTTTAATCTGGTCTTCCTGTTCACGTGGATATACCGCCAGATGCCATCGCGAAAATGCCCACATTTCGGGTGTCAGCTCAAAGCCAAGACCCCCATAGAGGGCGCACGCTTCAAGCAACAAATAATCAGTTTTCAGGGTCTCCGGATTCAGCGCGTTATCCGGGTCTCGGTCTGCGTGCTTGAGGAAATTAGCAGGCTTCCTTTTCACCCTCTGAATCCGGGATTTGAGATCGCGCGGGTTCCAGCCGCTAGTTTCGCTTGGGAAACGCTCGCGTAACTGTTTCAGAGATGGTGCATAAAGATCATCCAACACATTCTGCGTTGCCTCACCCGCCCCGCATCAGCGAGATCAGTTCCTGCGCCGAAGGCAGCGCCGCGCTCTCCGCGCTTTCCGCGAGCACGCCTTCGGCGAGCGCGCGCTTCTCGTCGTGCAACGCGATGATGCGCTCCTCGAGAGTGCCTTTGCTCACCAGCCGATAGACGGTCACCGGGCGCTGCTGGCCGATGCGATGCGCGCGGCCCATGGCCTGATCCTCGGCGGCCGGA
Source organism: Betaproteobacteria bacterium (assembly GCA_016189945.1). GTDB lineage: Bacteria > Pseudomonadota > Gammaproteobacteria > Burkholderiales > SG8-39 > JACQTO01. Next base: position 24,873 of record JACPRN010000072.1, on the reverse strand, counting down.
TTCCACCACGGATCGGTGATCACCACGTAATCGGCGGCGGTGAGGTTCAAGCCGAATCCGCCCGCCTTGAGGCTGATGAGAAAAAGCTCGCCTTGGCCCGCCTGGAACGCGGCGACGCGCCGGCTGCGCTCGGCCGCGGGAGTGGCGCCGTCGAGATATTGGTAGCCGATGCCGGCCTCATCGAGCGGTGCCCGCAACAGCGTGAGGAAATCGACGAACTGGCTGAACACCAGCGCCTTGTGCCCGTTGGCGGCGAGCTCCGCGGCAAGCTCGGCAAAGGCGCGCACCTTGGCGCCGGAGATTCCCAGATCGGGGCTCGGAAGGCGCGGATCGCACGCGGCACGCCGCAGCTTCATCAACTGCGCGAGGATGTGCAGATGCGCCTGCCCGCCGGGCTCGCCGGCGGCGGCGCGCTCGGCCTCGGCGACCGCCACGCGGCGCAGCGCCTCGTAATGCGCGGCTTCGGCCGCCTCCGGCGCGATCGTCAGGACGAGCTCCGTGCGCGGCGGCAGTTCCTGCAGGACCTGCGCCTTGGTCCGGCGCAGCACGAAAGGCGCGATCAGCCGCCGCAGCATGCGCTGCGCATCGCGGTCGCGATTGCGCTCGATCGGAGCGGCAAATCGCTCGTTGAAGCGCGACAGCGTACCCAGAAGTCCCGGGTTGCAAAAGCGCATGATCGACCACAGCTCCGAGAGCCGGTTCTCCACCGGAGTACCCGAGAGCGCGAGCTTGAAATCGGCCGGCAGATCGAAGAGCGCGAGCGAGCGTTTGGCCGCCGCGTTCTTGATCGACTGCGCTTCATCGGCCACCACCGTATGCCAAGTGCGATCCGCAAACGCCTCCTGAGCCTGCTGCATGAGCGTGTAGGAGACGATGACGACGTCGCGCGCGCCGGCCGCTTCGATCAGAGCGGCGCGATCGCCTTCGCCGTAGATCACCGTATTGAGCGCGGGGGCGAAGCGCTCGGCTTCGGCGAGCCAATTGCCGCACACCGAGGTGGGCGCAACTACGAGGGCTGGACCGCCTGCCGAGCGCGCAAGCAGCAGCGCCAGGGCCTGCACCGTCTTGCCCAGCCCCATGTCATCGGCCAGGCACGCCCCGAACCCCGAGTGCGCAAGCCGCATAGCCCACGCGTATCCGTCCTCCTGATACGCTCGCAGCTCGGTTTGCAGCCCCGCCGGCGCTCCAGGCCGCGCCTCCTGCGCGGCGCGCAGCCGCTCGACTTTTTCCTGGAATAGAGCATCGATATTTGCGTCGACGCCTTCCAGTACGTCCTCGAGCCACACGGCGGCGATCTGTGGCACGCGCAGATCGCCTCCCTCGGGCTCGGCGACCGCGGCCAATTCCGCCAGTTTCTCGCGCAACTCGCGCGTGAGCGCTGCATAGACGCCCTTGCCCATGGGCACGAAGCGGCTCGTGCCGGTCGCGGCGGCAAGCAGCGCCTCGAGCTCGAAAACCAAGCCCTCGTCGAGCTGCGCGCGACCCTGCAGCTTGAACCAGTCGCGCTCGGTGCGCACCGTGAGCGCGAGCCGCGATGAATCGACGCTGATAACGCGCACCTGCTGCCCGCGCGGCCAATCGACTTGCAGCACCGCGGGCAGCCGCGGGAGCGCCTCCACAACCGCGAGCGCCTGCTCGGGATCCTCTACCACCCATTCGCAGACCATGTCGCCGCGCGCGGGCGGCGCGAGAAACGGCAGCGCCGAGAGCACGGCATCCAGATGCGATCGCTCGGCTTCGATGTCCCGCGTGGCGCCTATGGTCTCGCCCTTTACCGCGGCCATCACCCGGGCGCGGCCGCTTGCCGGCATCAGGCGCGGCCCATCGGGCCCGAGTGGCGCCGCCACCAGGCGTAACATCAGGTTCTCGCCCACAGGCGAGAGCTCGGCGCGCAGGCGCGATTCGGCCGTCACTTCGCGCGCCGGCTCGGCGTGATCCGAGTGAACGTGGAAATGTCCGGCGAGCGAGTGCAGCGCGCGCTGCAATTCCGCATGCGCGGCTGCGGGCACCGAGAAGCGCCCCGACACGAGCTGCGCGGCGCGACGCTGGGCGGGGGTCAACCGGATGACGCGCACGCGCTGCGGCGAATCGCGCACCAGGGTGATCGCGCGCAGCGCCTCGAGCTCGCGCTTCTCGTCGGCGTCGAACGAATAGCGGAAGGGATCCGCCTGCGGCTCGGCGCCCACCTGCGGCGTGACGCGCATGACATAGCGCTCGCCCTCGCGCGCGACTTCCAGCTCGGGCGTCCCCTCGACCACGTCGACGCTCGTCTCGGGCGCATCGGCCATGACCACCGCGGGATGACCGACGAGCGCGACGATGGCGGCGGCGCGATCCAGGGTGTAGCGGCGCGCATGGTACCGGTCCTGGCGGATCGCTCGCGCCACCTTGGCGTCCCACGGTTCCAGTTTCTGGTTGCCGGCCAGCTTGGCGAGCGAAAGGGCCTTCGGCTGGTTCCAGCCGCGCGCGCCGCGTTTTTGTTCCATCGGTTCGATCGCGTCGATCCTCCCCTGCTTATCGGTGTGAATCGACCACACCAGTCGCGTCGCCGAACCGCTTGCGTCGGCCGGCGCTTCGGCGCCGAGCGCCTGCAGCGAAGCGAGGACTGTGCGCCACGCTTCCTGCCTGCCGGCGATGAAAAAATGCGCCGGCGGCTCGGCCCCGGCATAGACCGCCTCGGCCGCCGCCAATTGGCCATCGAGCCACGCAAAGCCCAACGCCTGCAGGCGGCGGCGCAATGCGGCGATGATCTCTTCGCGCCTGACTCCGGACCTGCTGCCCGCTGTTTTCCCGATTGCCTCCGGCCCGATCCACGCGCGCAGCAGGCAACGCCACAGGTCCGAGGCGACCAGATACTGCCCGGGTGTAGACACCAATTCGAGTGCGCTCTGGTCGAGCGCCGTGTCGCCCAGCCGCGAAGAAATGGCGTGCACCCACACGCCCCAGGGATCGTGCAGATTCGGACTGCGGGAGCCCGATTCACCGCTGCAGAATTTTTTCGCCAGATCGAGATGCTTGGGCGTCTGCTGCGCAAGCAGCGCAAGCGGATAAAACCACGCGACGCTCGCCGGCAGCAGCCGTTTGCGCGCGCGGGTTTCCACCTGGCGTTTCTTGAACGCGGCTTCGAACGCGCTTTGCGCTTCGGTCCAGCGTCCTTCCTGGACCATCACCGCAGCGCGCAATGCCTCGGCAGCGCCGCCCTTGATGCGCGCAATGACCGAGAAAGCGCGCTCGCGCTCGCCGCGATGCACGAGCGCCTCGGCCAACTGCAGGCGCAGGTGCTCGGGCAAATCGGCGCTCTTCGCCTCGAGGCGCTCGAGCGCCCAGCGGTAAACAGGAGCGAGGTCGAGCCGCCACTGGCTGCACACTTCGGAAACGGCGTAGTAGGCAAGCTCCCAGCGCCATTCTGGCGTGATGCGTTCGAACAGCGCCGGATTGAAGCCCTCCAGGCATGCACCGTGCAAAACATCGCCCCAATTGAGCGAGGATGACACCCGCTGTTCGATCTCCTTCAACTTGGCCGCGGGGGTGCCGGCGAGCAATTCAAGCCGCACGAGGGCCACCGTCGCCGCGACATCCCAGAGCGGCCAGCCCCAGCGCGCATGCGCCGGGTCATAGGCGTGGGCGCGGTGCAGCGCCGCGCGCAGGACATCGATCGGTGTGTCCTGGAGCAACTGCCGGTACAGCGCATTGCGCGCCGGGTCGGTGAGGCGGAAATATCCCTGCCGCACCTCATGTTCGAGCAATACGCCGGCACCCTTCAATTCAGCGAGCGCGGATGTGACGCTCTCTTGCGTGAACGCCTTGCCTGAGGCTTGCCGCGCATCCAATTGCCGCAACAAGCCGTAGAGCGCGCTCCTCGTCCGCCAAGTCCAGAGCAACGCCAGCGCGCGCGCCGCCGCGCGCGCATCGGCGCTAAGCCGCGCCACGGTGTCAGACAGAATCGCGGCGCTCAAGGGAATACTCTGGACGAAATCGGAAAGCCAGACGATACACTGTTCATCCCGGCTTGCCGTCGACGCGCGCTCGGGTGAGGATCGGCCAGTAGGCAACGGTGAAGGCACCAAATGCCACGGACCACAGGATGCCTGAGATGGCGATGGCGGCAAGCTGCAACTCGGGGACCGCGAGCGGCAGAAATACGCGCACCGCGGCGGCGAGGTGCACGAGGACATAGCACAGGGTTTCGATTCTCGATGCGCGCAGCACGCGCCCGGTGTGTCCGCGCGAGGTGCGGGTCATCATGCCGATGATGAGCCCGCCCGCGGCGCCCACGGCAAGCGCATGGTTCGCGAGCGTCAGGGGCAGCATCTCGACCGCTGTGAGCGTACGCAGGGCAAGATGCACCGGGATCCAGGCATACGATAGATGCAAAATCCAAAGGATCGGGTTTGCCGTGGTCACCCACGGCTTCCAAAGCGCAAGCCGGGCCGCGTGCGCAATCGCGGCGGCACCTGCGATCGCCGCGATTGCAACGGGAGCCAAATTCAGCACATCGCCGGCGAGCAGGACGAGCACGCTCGCGAGGGCGGTGCGCTCGAGCCAGAGCAGGCGCACGGGCTTGGTGCCTGGAATCGCATTGGCGGTGAACATGGGAATCACGCGCCCGCCCATGACGCAGATCACAAATAGGATCAGATCGAGTGCCGTCTGAAGCCCGCGCTGCGCCGGAAAGGCGATCGCCCCCGCCATGCCGAGCTTGAAGGCGAGACCGGCCGCCCCGAGCGCGAGCAGCAGGGCGATGAAGAAGTAGTTGCGGCGGTTGCGGGCCGCGGCGAGCGGTATGCCAAGTCCCACGGCAGCGGCGATGGCGAACGCCGCATCGGCTGCCGCGGCTACGAGCAGTAACGAAGCGAACACCGCCGCGCGCGCTGCGATCCACAGGGCGGCGATCGCCGCGAGGGCCATTCCCGTGGGCGTCGCACGGCCGGTCCAGTTGCTCCCGGCGGTAAACAAGAAGCCGACGATCACCGCGAAGGCAAAGCCGAAGATCATTTCATGCGCGTGCCAGCGCGGGTCGCCGCCATAGACGTGCACGCCGGTCCAGGTCACGAACTGCGCCGCCCAGCCGAGGACGGAAAGCGCGGCAAAGAAACCGGCCAGAAGATAAAAAGGCCGGAAGCCGAGGTTCCACAGGGCGAAACCGCTTGATCCGGGATCAGAAGTAGGGGGCATCGAAGTTTCCTTGTGCCGAACGCGGAGGCTGGGACGGCCCCGCGCTGCCGCTATAATTCGGGGCGCTGCCATTGTCGGGAATCCGCGTACGGACTGCAATGCTCATTTCTTTCGTTCTCCTGTACCTGCTCGTGTCGATCGGCATCGGGCTGTGGGCTGCGCAGCGCGTGCACAATTCGAAGGACTACCTGATCGCAGGAAGGAGCCTTCCGCTTTACATGAACACGGCGACGGTATTCGCCACCTGGTTCGGCGCCGAAACCGTGCTCTCGGTATCGGCGACTTTCGCCAAGGACGGCCTGGGCGGCATCGTGGCCGACCCGTTCGGCTCCTCGCTTTGCCTGGTGTTCGTGGCGCTCTTTTTTGCGCGCGCGTTCTACCGCATGGATCTGCTCACCATCGGCGACTTCTACCGCAAGCGCTACAGCAAACCGGTCGAGGTGATCACCGGCGTCGCCATCACGCTGTCGTACCTGGGGTGGACCTCGGCGCAGATGACCGCGCTCGGACTGGTGTTCTCGGTGCTCTCCGGGGGCGCGATCTCGCTCAGCGCCGGCATCATCATCGGCGCTGCGATCGTGCTCGGGTACACCATCTGGGGCGGGATGTGGTCGGTCGCGCTCACCGACCTGTTCCAGTCACTGGTCATCATCGTCGGGCTGGTCATGATCGCGTGGCTGGTGGGCGAGATGGCCGGCGGCGCGGGCAAGGTGGTCGCCACGGCCTCTGAGGCGGGCAAGTTCGCATTCTGGCCCAGGGGCGGGGCAAAAGAGTGGCTCGCGTTCTTGGCCGCCTGGATGACCATGGCGCTGGGTTCGATCCCGCAGCAGGACGTGTTCCAGCGCGTCACCTCGGCGAAAAACGAGCAGACGGCGGTGCGCGGCACGCTGCTCGGCGGCCTGATCTATTTTGCTTTCGCCTTCGTGCCCATCTTCATCGCCTATTCGGCGTTGGTGATCGACCCGGAGATGTCCAAGCTCTTCGCCTCCGAGGACGCGCGCGAAGTGCAGCGCATCCTGCCCGAGCTGATCCTGAACCGCACGCCGCTGTGGGCGCAGGCGCTCTTTTTCGGCGCGCTGCTCTCCGCCATCCTCTCCACTGCGAGCGGCGCGTTGCTTGCGCCGACGGCGATCTGCACCGAGAACGTCATCCGGCCCTTCTATCCGCACATGAGCGACCGGCAATTCCTGCTGCTGCTGCGCACGGTGCTGGTGACCTTTACGCTGGCCGCGCTGCTGTTCGCGCTCAACTCCCGGAGCACCATGTACGAGATGGTGCAAAACGCCTACAAGGTGACCCTCGTCTCCTGCATCGTACCGCTCGCTTTCGGGCTTTACTGGAAGCGCGCCAACGTTCAAGGGGCAACCCTTGCCGTCATTCTCGGGCTGGGCTCCTGGGTGGCGATGGAGGCCCTGTCGCCGGATGCGGCCGTGCCGCCGCAGTTGGTCGGCCTCGCCTTTTCGGTCTTCGGCATGCTCTTTGGCTCGATCGCCATGCGCGCCCCGGGCCATCCGCACCACCCCGCGCCGCATCCGGGAGCGCCGCACCACGGGGCGCACGGCTGAAGCGCTGCGGGGAGAGCGGGGTTCTCGCCGGAGTTCCCAGCGGATCCAGAGGACAAAGTCGTGCGCATGAGTCTGCGGGAATTCGACATCGGTTCCCAAGCCACGGCTAGAATCATGGATCATGAGCACCGCGTTCAGCGCCATCCAGGCCGACATCACCAAGTTCGCCGTCGACGCCATCGTCAACGCAGCAAACACGACGCTCCTCGGTGGCGGGGGCGTGGACGGGGCGATTCATCGCGCCGCGGGCCCGGAGCTGGTTGCCGAGTGCCGCACCCTCGGCGGCTGCGCCACCGGCGATGCGAAACTCACGCGCGGCTACCGGCTCCCGGCGAAGCACGTGATCCACACCGTCGGGCCGGTGTGGCACGGGGGCAAGAAGGGCGAGCCTGCGCTGCTTGCGTCCTGCTACCAAAAGAGCCTTGAGCTCGCCGCCCGCCACGGCATCCGCAGCATCGCGTTCCCGGCGATAAGCTGCGGCGTTTACGGCTATCCGATCGCCCAGGCCGCCGAAATCGCCGTGCGCACCTGCCGCAGCGTCGCCCAGACCAAGCCGACGATCGAGCAGGTGACTTTTGCGCTTTTCGATGCCGAAGCGCTCGCGATCTACCAATCGCTGCTGGCGGCGTAGCAACACTGCGCGCGGCTGAGCGCCGCCCGCGGATCGCCCTGGCGCGCGCTGTGGGAAAATCCGCCCATGCAACCGTCTCCGCTTGCACGCTGGCTGCTCCTCGCCTACGCGCTGCTGATCGTCGACGGCAGCCTCTACCCCTTTAGCGGCTGGCGCGACCAAGGCGTCGCCCCGTTGGCATTTCTGTGGGCGTCGCTGCCGCGCTACGTCACCACTTTCGACGTCGCTACCAACGTTCTCGCCTACGCGCCGCTTGGCTTTCTCGCGACCCTCGCCATGGCACCTTCGCTGCGCGGCGGCGTCGCGGTCGCGCTCGCCGCGCTGGCAGGCGCGGCCTTGAGCCTCGGCCTCGAGGCCATCCAGACCTTTCTTCCGAGCCGAATCGCCTCCAATCTCGACTTCATCGCCAATGCCGCGGGCGGCCTGCTCGGCGCACTCGCAGGGGCGGCCTTTGTGGAGCGCCTCATACGCAGGCGCGGTGCCGGACTGCAGGACCTGCGCCGGCGGATGTTCTCCGCCGGTGGCCGGATCGACCTGGGACTGGTGCTTCTCGGTCTGTGGCTGGTCTCGCAGCTCAATCCCGAGACGCTGCTGTTCGGCAACGGCGACCTGCGCGTGCTGCTCGCCGGTCCGAGCGGCGTGCACTATCCCCCCGATCTTTTCATCCGCGCGGAGGCCGCTGTCGCCGGGGCGAATGCCGTCGCGCTTGGACTGTTTGCGTCCTGCCTGGTCGAGCGCGGGCAGCCGGCGCGGCTGGCGATTGCGGCGTTGATCGCGGCGGCGCTCGCGCTGCGCACCCTCGCTTTCGGCATGCTGTTTCACCCCTTGGACATGCTGCTGTGGGCCACGCCCGGAGCGCTCTTCGGCGCCGCGGCCGGAACGCTCGTCGCTCTCGTCCTGGCGGCGCTGCCGCGCCCCGCGCGCCTCGCGCTCGCCGGGCTGGTGCTGATGGCAGCCACAGTGCTGGTCAACATCGCGCCGGAGAATCCCTATCTTGCCGCATCGCTTGCGGTCTGGCGGCAGGGCCACTTCCTCAATTTCAACGGGCTGACGCGGTTTGTCTCCTGGATTTGGCCCTTCGCCGCATTGGCATATCTGATGCTGCTTGCCGCTGGCCGGACCCGTTCCAGGGTGTGAACTGATAACGCGGCAAGCGCCAGATCGAGCATCTTTGCGGTGCGCCCCGTATAATCTCTCGCCCTGTTCGTTCACTCAGTTCTGCCGGATCGCGTCGTCCGGCGCCGCAGCGGGGTTTACGGCGCGCTCAACTCGATGATTCCACGCATGAGCCATTACCAGAGGCACATCTTTTTCTGCTGCAACCAGCGCTCCGAGGGCGAAACCTGCTGCAATGCCAAGGGCGCGAGCGCCATGCGCGATTACGCCAAGCAGCGCATCAAGGCGCTCGGCCTCGCAGGCAAGGGCAAGATGCGGGTCAACAAGGCCGGATGCTTCGACCGTTGCCAGGAGGGTCCGTGTGTGGTCGTGTACCCGGAGGCGGTCTGGTATACCTACATCGACGAGTCGGACATCGACGAAATCATCGACGAGCACCTGCTGAAGGGCAACTTCGTGGAGCGGCTGAGAATATGACTCGCACGCTCGAGTGGGCGTGCTTTCGCGGCGGCGCGGGCAGGATCGAAGCGGCCATCGAAGCGCCGCAGGCAGCCGCCCGCGGCATCGCCCTGGTTGCGCACCCCCACCCGCTCTACGGCGGCACCTTGAACAACAAGGTCGTGCAGACCCTGGCCAAGGTGTTCGTCGAGTTGGGCTACCTCGCGCTGCGTCCCAACTTTCGCGGCGCCGGAGCCTCCGAGGGCGAACACGACCACGGCGAGGGCGAAACCGGAGACCTGGTCGAGATCGCAGGGCAGGCGCGCGAGCGATTCGGCGAGCTGCCCCTCGTGCTGGCGGGTTTTTCTTTCGGCGCCTATGTGCAGACGCGGGTCGCCAACCGCCTCGCGCCGGAGCGCGTGGTGCTGATCGCACCTCCCTCCGGGTTCGTCGCCGGCGGACGCAGCTACCGCGCCGAGAGCGTCCCCCCCGACACGATCGTCATCCACGGCGAGCGCGACCAGACCGTGCCCCTTGCCAACGTGCTCGATTGGGTGCGTCCGCTCGACATCCCGATCGTGCTGGTCCCGGATGCGGATCATTTTTTCCACCGGCGGCTGCACCTCATCAAATCGATCGTCAGGGGCATGTGGAAGTCCTGAGCGCCTGCGATGTGCACAAATCCTACGGCGCAAACGAGGTCGTGTGCGGCGTTTCCTTCGCCATCGAAGCCGGGGAATGCTTCGGCCTGCTCGGACCCAACGGCGCGGGCAAGACCACTACGCTGCGGCTGTGTCTCGGGCTGATCGATCCGGACCGCGGCCGCATCACCCTGGGCGGCTCGCCGATCCCGCAGCAGGCGCGCCAGGCGCGGCTGCGCGTGGGCGTGGTGCCGCAGATGGACAACCTCGACCCGGATTTCACCGTCGAGGAGAATCTGCTCGTCTACGGGCGCTATTTCGGCCTGCGCGAGCGCGCCATCAGGCAGCGCATCCCGGCGCTGCTCGAGTTCGCGGGCCTTGCCGGGCGTGCGCGTACCCGCATCCAGACGCTCTCCGGCGGCATGAAGCGGCGGCTCACCCTGGCGCGTTCACTGGTGAACGACCCCGACATCGTGTTCATGGACGAGCCGACCACCGGCCTCGATCCGCAGGCCCGCCACCTCATCTGGGAGCGACTGCGCGAGCTGCTGGCGCAGCGCAAGACCATCGTCCTCACCACCCATTTCATGGAGGAAGCCGAGCGGCTGTGCGGCCGGCTTCTCATCCTGGACCGCGGCCGCATCATCGCCCAGGGCAGCCCGCGCGAGCTGATCGCGCACCACATCGAGCCCGATGTGGTCGAAGTCTATGGCGACGGGGTGAGCGGCTGGGCAGAGCGCGCTGCGGGCCTTGCCCTGCGACTGGAGAAGACCGGCGAGACGGTATTCTGCTACGCCGACGACCCGCGAGCGCTGCTCGCGGCGCTGGAGTCCGAGCACGGCCTGCGCTATCTGCACCGGCCGGCCAACCTGGAGGACGTGTTTCTGAAACTCACCGGGAGAGAGCTGCGTGATTGAGCTGGCGCAGCGCTCGATCAAGCGTCTGTCCCGCCCCAGCCTGCGCTTCGTCCCCGTCTGGCGGCGCAACTTTCTGGTCTGGAGGAAACTCGCCGCTCCCTCCATCCTCGGCAACCTCGCCGACCCCATGATCTACATGCTCGGCCTGGGCTACGGGCTGGGCGCCATGCTGCCCGAGGTGGGCGGGGTTTCCTACATCGCGTTTCTCGCCGCCGGGACGGTATGTTTCTCGACCATGAACAGCGCCACCTTCGAGGCCCTCTACTCGGCCTTTTCGCGCATGCACGTGCAAAAGACCTGGAATGCGATCCTGAACGCCCCCCTTGACCTCGACGACGTGGTGCTCGCTGAGCTGATCTGGGCGGCAAGCAAGAGCTTTCTTTCGGGCCTCGCGATCCTGGTGGTCATCTGGGCGCTCGGCCTGTCGGCCTCGCCCCTGTCGCTGTGGGTGCTCGCGATCATCCCGCTCATCGGCCTGTGTTTCGGCGCCATCGGGCTTGCAATCACCGCGCTCGCCTGGAATTACGACTTCTTCATGTACTATTTCACCCTCGTGATCACGCCGATGATCATGCTCTGCGGCGTGTTCTTTCCCACCGAACAGCTTCCCGGGGCATTTCAAGCGGTGGCGAGCGTGCTGCCGCTCACCCACGCCACCGCGCTGGTGCGGCCGCTGCTGCTGGGCAGCGTTCCGGCCGGCATCGCGCTGCACGTGCTGGTGCTCGCGGCCTACACCCTGGCCGCCTACGGCGCCGCGCTGGTGATTTTCCGCCGGCGGCTGCTCGACTGAGAGCCCCGGGCGCCGGAGGGCGCCAGTGCCCGCTGAGAGGCCGCGCGCCGGGGAGCGCCGCCGCAGCAGCCCCCCGCCCCCTGCCGCCGCCGCGCCTCTTGTCCCGCGCATGCCCTTCGGGTCATACTTCAGCCGCGTAATCGCGATGGGCCGGGCCTCGCGCGATTCGATACCGTCATGGCAGCGATAGACATCACTCTGAGGCTGGCGCGCACCGCCGAAGCACCGGCGATCGCCGCCATGTCGCGCGACCTGATCGAGGCCGGTCTGGGCTGGTCTTGGGAGAGCGCGCGGGTGGCGCGCGCCATCCGCGACCGCGATACGCTGGTGCTCATCGCCTGCGATCGCGCGCGCATGGTCGGATTTGCCATCATGCAGTTTGGCGACGAGCAGGCCCACCTCAACCTGCTCGCGGTTCGGCCCTCGCACCAGCGCCTGGGAATCGGCAGGCGCATGGTCGGCTGGCTGCTCGAATCGGCGCTGGTGGCCGGAATCGCCACCGTGACGCTCGAGCTGCGCGCTGCAAACACCGCTGCGCGGCGCTTCTACCAGGCGCTCGGCTTCGCCGACTCCGCCTACATCCCCGGCTATTACCGGGGCCGCGAAATGGCGCTGCGCATGACGCGCGAACTGCGCCGGCCCAACCTCCAGCTTCCGCGCTGGTCGATGCCCTCCAAGGGCTGAGCCTCGCGTGCGCGCGGCGCTGGCGCTCGCTGTGGCGCTGCTCACCCCAGCGGTAGCCGCGTCCCCCGGCGCGCCAGGGCGCACCGGCGCACCTCCCGGCGCGCTCGAGCCCGGAGTATCGCGCGAGCTGGCGCGCTGGCGCTCGGCCCATTACCGCGACGTCCGCTACGACCTTTCCGTCGACCTCGGCGCAGGACGCGAAACAATCAACGGTACGCTGGCGGCGCGCGTGAGGCTTGCCCGCAGCGTCGATCTGGTGTTCGACTGGCGGCCGAGCGGTCCGCTCGCGCAGCTCTCGCAGTTGCGCGTCAACGGCAAGCCGAGCGAAATCCGCGCCGAGCGCGAACACCTCGTCATTGCACGCGCGCTGCTTGCGCGCGGCGAGAACATCGTGCAGCTTTCGTTTTCGGCGCCCGTATCGGCAAGCGGCGCGGCGCTCACCCGCTATCGCGACCGTGAGGACGGCTCGGAGTACCTCTACACGCTGCTCGTGCCCGCCGAGGCGAGCACCGTGTTCCCGTGTTTCGATCAGCCCGACTTGAAGGCGCACTTCCGCCTCGAGGCGAGCGCCCCGCCCGAGTGGAAGGTGATCGCCAACGCCGCGCGCGAAAGGAGCGCGCTTGAACCGCCGGGAACGATGCGCCACCGCTTCGCGACAATCGGCCCCATCAGCACTTACCTGTTTGCTTTTGCCGCCGGCCCCCTCGAGGAGATCGCCGATCGCGCCTCGCCGCTCGCCACGCGCCTGTATGTGCGCAAGAGCCAGGCGGAGCGCGCGCGGCGCGAGGCGGGCGAAGTGCTGCGCTTGAATCGCGAAGGCATCGGCTACCTGGAAAAGTATTTTGCCCGCGTGTTTCCGTTCCCCAAATACGACCTGGTGCTGGTGCCCGAATTCGCCTATGGCGGCATGGAGCATGCCGGGGCCGCTTTCCTGCGCGAGGAGGCGATCCTGTTTCCTTCGCAACCGAGCGCAAACGATGAGCTTGCGCGCGCGCAATTGCTGCTGCACGAGGCCTCGCACCAATGGTTCGGCGACCTGGTCACCATGCGCTGGTTCGACGATCTGTGGCTAAAAGAGGGATTTGCCAATTTCATGGCCGCCAAGGCGGCCGAGGTCCTGCTGCCGCGGCACAATGCATGGAGCGCCTTTCACGCGCTGAAGAGCGCCGCCTACCGCACCGACGCGACCCGCGGCACGACCGCTATCCGCCAGCCTCTCGACAACCTCGCCGACGCCAAATCGGCCTACGGCAACATCGTCTACGCCAAGGCCCCGGCGATCCTGCGCCAGGCCGAGTTCTACCTGGGCGAGGGGACATTCCGGCGCGGCGTGCGCGATTTCCTGCGTCGCCACGCGCACGCGAGCGCCGATTGGAACGACCTGGTGCGCGCCATGGAACGCGCCTCGGGCCGCAGCCTGGCGCGCTGGGCGAACGCGTGGGTCGGACGGCGCGGAATGGCGCGGGTCCGCCTGGAGCGGGTCGCGGACCGCCGCGGCCTGCGCGCGATCGCGCTCACGCAGGCTGACGTGCTCGGCTCGCCCGCGGTCTGGCCGATGCGCCTGCGGCTGCTGGCCGCGAACGGGCGCGAATACACGCGCGACGTTACGCTGCGAGGCCGGCGCGCCGAGTTGCCGGCATTCGCCGCCAAGCCGCTGCCGGAGTTCCTGTTTGCCAACGAAGGCGACTACGGCTACGGCCAGTTCCTGCTCGATGCGGCAAGCCGCGCCGCGGTGCTCGAGCGGCCGGCGATGGTGCGCGGCGCGCTGCGGCGCGCGCTCCTCTTCGATTCGCTCTGGGAATCGGTGCGCGAGGCCGAGCTCGCCCCGCTCGACTATCTCGGCCTGGTGCTGCGCGTGGCGCCGGAGGAAGCCGACGAGGTGACTCTGGCGACGCTGCTCGGCCGCAGCCTTTTTGCCGCCGCGCGCTATCTCTCGGAGGCGCAGCGAAGCAAGGCAGCGCCGCTGCTTGAGCAGCTCTATTTCGCAGGCATGACCGGGGAACGCACCGCGAGCAGCCGCATCACTTTCCTGCGCGCTTTCATGGATGCGGGCTGGACGGAATCGGCGCGCATGCAGCTCAAGGCGCTCCTTGCGGGGCGGCTGACGGTTTCCGGGGTTGCGCTCAGATCGCGCGACCGGTTCAGCATCGTGCGCACCCTTCTCGTTCGCGGCGATCCGCAGGCAGGCGCGCTGCTCGAAGCGCAGGCGGCGCGGGATCGAAGCGACGATAGCCGCCGCTATGCCTTTGCCGCCGCCGCGGCGGCCGCCGATACGGCGACCAAGGCGCGTTACTTCGAGCGCTTCCTGGGCGATGCAGCGCTGGCGGAATCCTGGATCGCCGAGAGCCTTGCGCCCTTCAACGCCGTCGAGCACGCCTCGCTCACGGCGCCGTATCTGGAACGCGCGCTGGTCGCGCTGCCCGATCTGAAGCGCACGCGGCGCATCTTCTTCGTCAACGATTGGCTGGCCGCGTTTCTCGGCGGCCAGATAGCCGATGAGTCGCTCCGGACCGCGCAGCGGCTCCTGGAAACGGCGGACTTCGAGCCCGATCTGCGACTCAAGCTGCTTGAGGCGATGGACGCGCTCGAGCGCACGGTGCGCATTCGCGCCAGGTTCGCGCAGTAATTCAGCGCCTGCTGGCGGCGCGCTTGAGTTCTTCGAGGAGCGCCGCGCGCTGCTCCGGGGTGAGCTCGCCGCTCTTCGCCTTGCTGAACAGGAGATACAGCAGCGCGCCGTTGACCAGAATGAAGATCACCTCGAGATACAGGATCGGGGTTACGATGGTGCGCCTGCCGTGCTCGCCGAACACGAAATAGAAGCCGTCGAAAGAGGGCAGCAGCGCCTGCGTGACCGCGACGATGTTCTGCATGGGAGGAAACAGCAGTACCAGCACCAGGTTCAGGCCGACGCCGAACAGCACCACGCGCTGCCAGTCTATCCCGCGGCCCCCCTGCGGCTGCGGCCGGCCGCGCAGCACCAGCCAGGCGATCGCCGCGTTGGCGCAGACGACGAAGATTTCCAATTGCAGGAAACTGGAATTCACGACGCGGCCTCCCTGCTCGCCGAGGACCCAGTAAAAGCCGTCGAACGTCGGCGCATAGGCGCGCGCCGCCGGCACGTAGTCGTAGGGCGGGAACAGACCGATGAGCACCAAGTTCCCAAGCGCCAGCGCGATCGTGATCCACTGATATCGGTTCACGCGTTCTCTCCTGTCCTGTAGGCGGACTTGGCGGCAATTGTATGCGCAGTCGGCTTCGGTTGCGAGGCCGGCCTGCTATAGTGCGATCACGATGAGGAAAGCCCCTTGAGCGCTTACGCGCTCTTTGCCACCTGTCCGCGGGGGCTGGAAGCCGTGCTTGCGGCCGAGCTTGAGCGTTGCGGGGCGCGTTCGGTCAAGGCCGCCTCGGGCGGCGTCGCATGCGCAGGCGATCTTGCGCTCTGCTACCGCGCCAACCTCGAATCGCGCATCGCCACGCGCGTGCTGCTCGAGTTGGGCCGCGCGCGCTACCGCAACGAGCAGGAGGTGTATGAGGCCGCCTGCGGCGTGCGCTGGCAGGACTGGTTCGAGCCGGAGCGCTCGATCCGCGTCGACGTAACCGCGATCCGCTCCCCACTCAAGAGCCTGGATTTCATCACGCTGAAGATCAAGGACGCCGTGTGCGACCGCTTCCGCGCCGAGCGCGGCAGGCGCCCGGACGTCGACACGCGTTCGCCGCAAGTGCGCATCGCAGCGTTTCTGGATGCGCGCGAGGTGACGCTCTATCTCGATACCTCGGGCGAGCCGCTCTACAAGCGCGGCTACCGCGGCGACGCGGGCGAGGCGCCGCTGAAGGAAAACCTCGCCGCCGGGATCCTCGCGCTCAGCGGCTGGCGGCCTGAAGAGCCGTTCCTCGACCCGATGTGCGGCAGCGGCACCCTCGCGATCGAAGCGGCTATGATCGCGCTTGGCATCGCACCGGGATCGCGGCGGCGCTTCGGTTTCGAGAGATTCACGGCTCATGACGCGCCCCTGTGGCAGCGGCTTCTCCGGGCCGCGCGCGAGCGCGAACGGCACACGCGCGCAACCCGCATTTACGCGAGCGATGTCTCCGGCCGCGAACTCGCCATGGCGAAGAAGAACATCGCCAGCGCACGGTTAGAACACGCGATTCACTTGAGCAAGGCAAACGTGCTGGAGGTCTCGCCGCCTGCGCCGCACGGCGTGCTCATCGCCAATCCGCCCTATGGCGTGCGCCTCGGCGAGGACATGGACCTGGCGGAGTTTTACCCGCGCTTGGGCGATGCGCTCAAGCAGCGTTTTTCCGGCTGGCGCTGCTACCTCTTTTCCGCCGATGCGAATCTGCCGCGGCTGATCCACCTGAAGGCGGCGCGCCGAACCCCGCTTTTCAACGGGCCGCTCGAGTGCCGGTTGTACGAATACCGCATGGTCGCCGGGGTGATGGGCGCATAGCTGCGGCGGTTGCTGCGCTCAGTTAGTCGCCCAAGTTCCCGAGCAAAACCCTGAATCGGTCCACTGGCCGTTGCCGCGCAACGGGTTCGCGTTGAATGTGCCGCTCCAGGAAATTCCTCCGTAGCCGCCTCCGGAGGTCGTCGCCGCCAGCCCGCCGCTTCCGGCGTTGACGCTGCCGGTAATCATGCCGCTTTCGTCTCCGAGATAGGTCCCGGACACGCCGCCGTTGGCATCGACGGTCATGGCGAAGGTTCCGCTCACGCTCACCGGGCCAAAGTCAAAATTGCAGGTTCCTCCCCAGGTCCCGTTGACCGCTCCCTGGAAGGGATTGGCGCCGGCCTGGTTGACGTTATGGTTCACGCCGATCGCGTTTGCAGGCCAGACGACCGTTACTACTCCGTTGCGAGCCGCTGCGCCGGCGTTGGCTAACACGGTCAAATTGACGTACCCATTGCCGTTGCTCATCCCGTACTTGTAGACATTGGTGATCCAGTTCTGACTGGGGTTTGGCGTCCACTCCTGGATCAGGCAGGGGCTATTGGTCGCGGTGACGGCGAACCAGTTGCTGCCGCCATCGGCGCCGAAATCCGATCCCGCCGGGTTGATCGCATACACGCACGGCGGGGCCGAAATGGTCGTTGTCGTTGCCGTCGATGTCGTAGTGGTCGTCGCCGACGTTGTCGATGTGCTTGTCGTCGTCGATGACGTTGTCGAGGCGGCCGTGGTTGTCGTAGTAGTGGCCGCAGCGGTGGTCGTGGTCGATGCGCTCGTCGAGGTCGTCGTCGCGCCGCTGGTCGTGGTGGTGCCCGAGGTGTCGGCGGGAACGTTGACCCAGAATCCTGTCGCCGGATCGAGCGTCCTGATTCCGAAATCGAGATAGCTCTTGGATGCGATGTACGAGGCGAGCGTGCCGTTTTTCTCCAAGCCCGGCGCGTAGAAATACCAGTTCATCTGCGCTGCGTCCCAGGCCCACAGCGTGATCACGTTCAGCGGAATGTCGCCCGCCGCCGGCGGCGTGAGGCTGAGCGTCCTGTTGAATCCGCTCGGGGTCGGGTTGTCTCCGACCGCGATCAGGTTCCAACCGGGCGCCATGCCCTGGAACGAGGCCGAATACACCGAACTGCCGGCGGGCAACTGCGCGGTGAACGGTTCTTTTGCGTTCACCCAGAAGCCCTCGCCGCCGCCGATAGTCGTGAGCACATCGTAGCCTTTGCTCGTCGCATAGTCGGTCAGCGCTTGTCCGACCAGTGAGGGAGTGTAGAAAGCCCACTTGGCGCTGCTCGCCACCCATTTCCAAACCGTGGTGACCTTGGCCGCATCGCCGAGCGCCGCGGCCACGTCGAGCGTTCCATTGGCGCTGTTTCCGACCAGGTTCCACCCCGGCGTGAAGTTCAGCGTCACCGTGCCGGTGAGCGTGGTGGTGGTCGTGCTCGCGGTGCTCGTCGTCGTGGTGGCCCCGGCCGCCGTGGTGGTGGTCGTCGTATCGGTAATCGCGGGAAGACTCAGCGATTCGACCACACTCAAGCCCGAGGACCCGGCGTAGCCACCGGCAAAATAGGCGACGTTATTGATGACGCCGGAGGCTATTTGAGCGCGCGCGGTGGGCATGGAGGCGGCGGTGCTCCAGGTATTGGTTTGCGGATCGTAGGATTCGACCACATTGCTCGCTGCGCCGTCTGCGGTATTTCCGCCCGCCACTAGAGCTTTCCGTTTACCACCGCGCTGGCGGCCACGGCCCGCGGCGTGGGCATGGGCGCAAGCGTCGTCCAGCTATTGCTCGAGGGATCGTAGACTTCGAGCAGCCCGCTCGTGGCGCCCGAGTAGTCGGCACCGCCGGCGAGATAAAGCTTGCCGTTGATGACGCCGGCGGCAGGACCCCAGGCGTGGGCGTCCACCGAGCCGGCAAGTTGCGTCCAAGTGTTGTTGGCCGGGTCCCAGACGTGCAAATAGTTGCGATAGCCGCTGTAGCCGTCGCAAGCGGTGGTGACGTAGAGCTTGCCGTTGAGCGCTGCGCTCGCCCCACAGGCGCTCAGGATCGGCATGCTCGCCTTCTCCGTCCAGGTATTTGCCGCCGGATCGTATTCCCAGAGATTGCTGTTAGGCAGCGGCGCATAGGGATAGGCTGTCCACCCGCCGGCGACGTAGAGCTTGCCGTTGAGCGCCACCGCGCCGTTTCCGGAATAGCGCGGACCCGGCATTGCTGCGCGCGCCGTCCACGAGTCGGTCGCCGGATCGTAGGCATACAGGTCGCCGGAGAATGTGTTGCCGTCATGGCCTCCGCCCACGTACAAGACCCCGTTCAGGCTCGCCGAAGCCGATGCGAAGCGCACCACAGGCAGCGGCGCGCCGCTAGCCCATGTTCCCTCGATCACGCCCACGCCCAGCGCCGCGACCCCGCCGGTATTCACCGCCGCCGCAAGGGCAAAGGACGCCGCCAGGAACAGTCCCAGCGCCGCAGGCGGCCCGAACCATCTGCTCTGCGCCGATTTCGCCGGTTCATCGTTCGAATTCAGTAACCGCGCACGCCTGCCCATCGCCTTCCCCTCAATGTCTCAGCACCACCTGCAGCAACTACTGCGCCAGGCAGATAGGTCGATCAATACTTGTGCCACGCCCTCGAACGTCAATCGTGAAGCGTGCATAGATGCATTTTCTTCGCATCCCCCTACGCGCGACCCGACGGGCCACCGACAACCTTGACGACTTGAGCACGAACCAGAAGCGCCCGATCCGCCAGCCAGCAAAAGGCACAATAGTGCACGCTGTGCGCGTGCGAAATTTCTCGAATTATTCAACCCCGGGAAGCGGGTGGCGTCAAGGAATTACGGCGCAAGCCGTGAAATGGGTCGCAGTCAGACATCCGGCGCGGGAAGGGCCCGTCCCGTGCCGCGGCTTCCCTCAGGGCATGATCTCGACGTATTCGTACACCTCGCAGTCGGCGAGCGCCTTGCGCGTCGCAAGCGGCGCGCGCGCGTACCAGCCGTGCGGGTCGTGCCGGTCGACTTCTTCGCCGAGGAACCTCACCAAGCCGCACACCGGCTCGACCACTTTCCTCCGGTAGGCCTCGTCGCCCTGCACGTAGGCGCGGTAGAGGTTCTTCATGCAGTTGCGGCGGCAGAATGCGAACGCTTCGCAGCTCTCGCAAGGCATGCTCGGGTGCGGCTGCAAGGGGCTGCGTTTGAGCCAATTGCCCACCACGTCGCCCTGCTGCATCTGCGGCAGGTACATCATGTCCGGGCACGGATAGATCTTGCCGTCGGGCAGGACGTTCAGAATGTGCGTCGAGACGCGGCATTGCGAGAGGCCCGCATAGAGCTCGCGCGCGCGCGCGGGCAGCACTTTGTTGCGCACCACGCCCATGAGCGGGATGACCGGATAGAGCTTCTCAATGGCGAAAAACTTTTCCACCAGCTTGGCGAGCACGCGCCGTTTCTTGGCGAGCGCCTCGGGGTGATAGACGTCGTCCTTATGCGCGAACTGAAAGTACACGTAATCGAAGTGCTTGGTAAGGCGGTCGAGCTCCTCGAACGAGGTGTCCTCGCTGCTCCAGGTGACGCGCGCCGTGGCCACGCCGCCCAGCTGGCCGCGGATGGCATCCAGATGCTTCATCACCTGCCGGTAGATGCCGCGGCCGCGATGTGAATCGGTGGTCGTCTCCCCGCCGTCGATCGACACCAGGATGTTCGAAAGGCGTGAAAGTATCGGCTCGGCCAGCCGATCGAGCAGCGTGCCGTTGGTCTGAAGCTGAAAGCGGAACGCGGGATAACGCTCCATCACCCGGATCATGAATTCGCGGTTGAGCGTCGGCTCGCCGCCGTAAAAAGTCACATAGGTTTCGTAGCCGCGCAAATGCTTGGCGATGAAGGCGTCGAGCTGCTCCATCGAATAGGTCACGTCTTGCTGCGAGCCGCGCACCTCACCCACGCCAAGCGAGCAGTAGGTGCAGTTGAGATTGCAGCGCAGGGTGGTGAGAAGCTGCAGCTCCACACGGGTGCCCAGGATGGGCGACTCGTTCGCCGTCTCAGCTGAAGTCTGGGAAAAATTCTTCAGTTCTACGATCGGCATAACCCCCCTCAAAGCGAGTCCACCGGCCGGCGGGAGCACTTGTCGCCACACGCCCTCGCCAGCACACAGGGGCGCTATTCTGACCCCCGGGGCGAACCGGGGCTGTGATTTTTGTGACACGGATCACACAAAATCCCCCCAGCCGGGCTCGCCGCTAACCGGCGGCGATCGTCAGCGCCTGTTCGGCGATGTGCGGGTTCGCGGCGAGCAGCACGTCCATTTCCAGGCTGTTCCATGCGATCGGCGTGCCGTCGATACGCCAGGCCACGCCTCCGGCCTCCTCCACCGCGAGGGCCCCAGCGGCGAAATCCCAGATCTTTCCGCCGCGGCAGTTCAGGTACAGATCGGTGCGCCCGAGAAGGAGCTCGGCAACCGCAGCGCCGGCGCAAGCCAGGCAGCGGGTGGAAAGAGCGACGGCGGACAGGCGGCTGACAAAGCGCTCCCGGTGCTCTGCGCCAAGGTACAAATTCAGCTCCATCCCCAGCACCGCATCGGCGAGGCTGCGGCTCGAGGAAAGCCGTATTTTCTCGCCGTTCAACGTGCAGCCCCTGCCCGCCTCGGCTGCGATCAGTGTCTCCCAGGCCGGCAAATAGATGACGCCGTGAGTCGGGCGGCCATCGATTCGGGCGATCATAACCGCCCATTCGCGCATGCCGCGGGAAAACGGAATGGTGCCATCCAGCTCGTCGACGACGAGATAGGCGCCCGCTGGCAGCCGCGCCTCGTTCGCCTGCTCCTCCATGACGCGCGGCACGTCCGGAAAAGCCTGCGCGAGCTGCGCTTCGATCAGCGCATGCGAGACTTCGTCGGCGCGCGTGACCAACTGGCCGCGGGACTTGTACCTGGCGCCTAAGTCTTCGGCTTGCACTGCCGCGAGCGCAGCGCCGGCCCGTTTCGCGATCTCGATCAGCCGCGCAAGCATCATGGGCTACTGTTTGCCCTTCAACAGATCCTTGAGATTGGCAAACGGTTTGTACGATGCCTGGGGCTGGTCGGCGGCGGCGGCGCTTCGCCCGGCGTTGTCCAGCACGCGCGAGTGTTCGTTTTCGTGGCAATAATTGCACAACAACTCCCAGTTGCTGCCATCAGGCGGGTTGTTGTCGTGGTTGTGGTCTTTGTGGTGCACGGTGAGCAGATGAACATTGGTGTGCGTGAATTCGCGCGCGCAGCGGGCGCAAATCCAGGGGTGAATCCTGAGCGCCTGCTCGCGGTAAGTCTTCTCCCGCTGCTCGCGCTTGCGCCGGGCCTCGGCGACAAGTTTGTCCAATTTGCCGCTCTCCGGGCTGGATCGGTTCGACGCCATGTACTCTCCCCGAGTCTATTCGGTGACTTTCGACCGCATCGCTTTGACCTGCCCGCGTTTGACCTTGTTCTCCAAGCGTTTTCTTCGCGAGCTCGCGCTGGGTCTCGTGGGAACGCGCTTGCGCGGCGACTGCGCGACGCTTCGCAGAAGTTCCCTCAAGCGTCTTAGAGCCTCCTCGCGGTTCTTTTCCCGGCTCCGGTATTCCTGCGCCTTGATGATTACCACGCCGTCCTTCGTGATGCGCTGATCGGCGAGGGCCAGCAAGCGTTCCTTGCAGACCTCGGGGAGCGAGGAGGCGCGGATATCGAAGCGCAGGTGTATGGCGCTCGCAACCTTGTTGACGTTCTGGCCGCCGGCTCCCTGGGAGCGGACGGCGCTGATTTCAATCTCGCGTGCAGGAACCGCGACGTTGGCAGCAATCCGCAGCATGGTTCACGTTTCGCATCAATTGCGCTCGACCCGCGCCTCCCCGCTCCTCGGTTTGCCGCCCCACCGAATGCTGAAACGCGGGACCGAAGCGGCTGCTTACTCAGGCGCGGTTCCGCCGCCATCGGGCACCTTCCCCGGATCGGCGGCGTTTTGATTCCTTTTTCGGCTCAACTTGCGTTGGCGTTTATCTTCCTGCTTCTTCTTCCTCGTCAGATCTTTCTGGCGCTTTTCAAATTCGTAATTCGGTTTGGCCAATTGGTAGTCCTTTCGACTGCGATTCAATCGCGAAACTAAGACGCCGAAACCACGGCGCGGCTCCCCTCCCCACGCGGCACGGCAGCGCTGCGCCGCGCCGCCCGCCGCGAAAATCAGCCGACCGAGACTTTCGCTTCAGCCTGTGCGGGCAGCGCGATGTTCTGTCCGGTGCTGAATTGATAGTCGCGAAAGACGTGCTCGGCATCGAGGAGCTCGAAGCTGCCGTCAGCCAGCCGCCGCGTGGTGTCCTTGAGCCGGTAGGTGTAATGCCCGCAGGTCCAGCATTCGAAATTGCGCATCGCGGTGCATAGGCAGGTCTTGTCGCGTACTGAAATCTTCTTCGCTCCCGGATGGGCGAGCACCTCGCGGTTGTAGGCCGTGATGTAGGCGCAGTTGCCGTTGCCATCGAGCAGGTAGCCGTAGGCTTCGCAGTTGGGCCTGTTGCCCGCGCCGATCGCGGGGCTCCCTTTGAGCATGCGCATCGGGTACCCGGTAGGCGAGATCATGTTGACCTCGATGTCCTCTTCGGTCGCGCTGAAATACTCCTGCTTGACCGGATCGGGCAGACCGCACTCGCGCGTCACGGTAAAGCGCGTGGCCACCTGCACCGCCGCCGCGCCGGCTTCCAGGTACGAGACCGCGTCGCCGCCGGTAAAGATGCCCCCTGCCGGAATGAGCGGGATGTCGAGCGCTTCGGCCTTCAGGTACTGCTCGACCTCGGCCACGATCGAGCGCAGGTCGAACTGGGCCCAATCCATGCCGAAACCGAGGTGCCCGCCTGCGAGCGGCCCTTCCACGATCACGTAATCGGGGAGCCGCCGCAGGCGCGCGTTCTTGCGCAGGAAAAGCTGCAGCGCCCGCAACGACGAAACGATGATCCCGAGCTTGGCGTCGCGAAAGCGCGGATGGTCCTCCAAGAGTGCGAAGGAGCCCAGATGCAGGCCGGCCGAAAGCGTGATGCCGTCGATGCCGGCATCCAGCGCCGAGCGCAGCCGCACGCGCAGCGTCTCGCGCGGCGCGTTCATGGTCAGCTTTTCCATGCAATTGATGAAGATCAGGCCCTCGCCGCGCTTGGCCTCCATGGTCCGGCCGACGTGATTGTGCGTGGCCTCGGCGAGCCGACCCAGGTCGAAAAGCACCTTGGATTTGTCGGAGCTGGCTGCGTTGTGCTTGTAGAGCTTCGCCTTCTGGCTGACAAAGCGCGTGTCGTAGCGCCGGTCCGAAACCGTGTGCACCATGGCGTCCGATATGTGCCCGATGCCGCCCAGGCGGGCGCCTTCGAGCGCAAGCGCCGTGGCCGAGATGTCCACCCCCATGCCGCCGATAACAATCGGCACCAGTTCCCGCCTGCCGAAGCGCAGGCGGAAATCATTCACGCACGCCATTGCTGTCCTGACACCGCGCGGGCGGAAAGACGGAAGTTCCTGGCCCGAACGTCAGACGATGTTGAGATGCTCGATTCCGCTGGTGATGTCGCGATTCTTGGCCTCCTTCGAGTGCAGCTTGATCGCCAGGCGCAGGTCGTTGACGCTGTCGGCGTTCCTGAGCGCGTCCTCGTAGTTGATCTTGCCCGCCTCGTACAGGTCGAACAGGGCCTGGTCGAAGGTCTGCATGCCTAGCTCGCGCGATTTCTTCATGATTTCCTTGATCTCGTGCACCTCGCCCTTGAAGATGAGATCGGCGATCAACGGCGAGTTGAGCATCACTTCGACCGCCGCGCAGCGGCCCTTGCCCTCTTTGAGCGGGATCAGGCGCTGCGACACAAGCGCCCTCAGGTTGAGCGACAGGTCCATCAGCAGTTGCGCGCGCCGCTCCTCGGGGAAGAAGTTGATGATGCGGTCAAGGGCCTGGTTGGCGCTGTTGGCGTGCAGCGACCCGAGGCACAAGTGCCCGGTCTCGGCGAAGGCGATCGCGTGTTCCATGGTCTCGCGCTCGCGAATTTCGCCGATCAGGATCACGTCGGGGGCCTGGCGCAGCGTGTTCTTGAGCGCCGCCTCCCAGGAATCGGTATCGACCCCCACTTCGCGCTGGGTGATGAGGCAGTTCTTGTGCGGGTGCGTGTATTCGATCGGGTCCTCGATGGTGATGATGTGGCCGTAGGAGTTCTCGTTGCGTTAGCCGATCATCGCCGCGAGGGTGGTGGACTTGCCCGAGCCGGTGCCGCCCACCATGATCGCCAGGCCCCGTTTGGTCATGATGACATCCTTCAAGACCGGCGGAATGCCGAGGTCCTCGAATTTCGGGATGGTGGTGGTGATCACCCGCAGCACGATGCCGATGTTGCCCTGCTGCACGAAGGCGTTGACGCGAAAACGCCCTATGCCCACGGGAGAGATCGCAAAATTGCATTCCTTGGTGCGCTCGAAATCCGCAACCTGCTTGTCGCTCATGATGGAGCGCGCCAGCGAGAGTG
>JACPRN010000071.1 GCA_016189945.1 Betaproteobacteria bacterium | reverse complement strand
GAACTTCACAAAGCAAGCCTGCCTTTCATAATCAATTGATACGACCAAGCGATATTTGTTTCCCGCGATGTTGAAAACCACCCTCCCACCTTTGAGGATGCTGGCCGATCGAAACTGCGCCTTCACTTCCTGAGGGTTCCGCCAAGAGGCCTTCAACGCCTCAGCGTGCCAGGCTTCGATCGGGCCCTGCGCGTCGGCGCACCGCGAGCTGCTCTGCCAAAACTGCCGCAGGGTCCGCTTTGCAATCACGCGCATGCGGCATGATAGCGCGATCCCTAAATGGGAGCAACAGTTCTTATTGTCGGCAACGTTCGCGCCCACCCGCGCGCGTAGAGGAAAGTTGACCCATATACACCGCGTCCCGCGCGTCGGCGTGCGGGACGCGGTTAGGTGCTGGCGCGTGCCACCAGCGGAAACTTCTCGGGGTGGCGAACGGATTCGACCGCCAGATCGACATCGAGGTCGGGCCAATAAAGGTGATGCTCGTGCAGACGCTTGACATTCACAAGCTTGGCGATCGGCGCATCCTTGAACCAAGGAAACTCCGAAAACGGCAAGAACAGCTCCTCGGTCCCCAGCAGCAGCCAAAAGCCGTGCTTTGAAACGTTGGTGACTTCAACCTCCAAAGTGCTTTCGCCAGGCAGCAAGAATAACCTCTCGATGTTTTCGAATCACTTCCTCGGCCGCCCGAAGCTGCGGCCCATTCAGACCATAATTCTGCGCCAGTTCAACCGCTGGCTCAAGCCAGAACTTCGCCTCCCCGTCAGCGCAGTAGGCATGCACGTGAGCACGCGGTTCTTCGCGAGAGAAGAAATAGAATCGAAAGCCACCTTCTCGTAGGACCGTTGGACTCATCTCTCCCTTTGTCTTCCAGCACCTAACGAATAGGATTTTATCCGCCGTGCGGCAGCATGGTGGATAAAATCGGTTGAACTGAACCGCTGGATTCAGCGCGCGGCGGTTTGGGATTTGTACGGCGGTCGAGGGTGCGCGGCGAAGGCAATCCGAGGCAGGTGGCGGATTCGGATGCGGGCATGGTCGTTGTCGCTGGCAGCGGCGAGGCGCGGGGCGATGTGAATGACTATGACAGAGGGACGCTCAAGGGTCAACGGGAGCGCTGGGGGCGAGGCTTGCCAGGGCGGTTCGGTGCGAGCGCCGGCGGGGGTGAGTCGGGGGATCGAACCGGTAGAGTTCACGGCGCGTGGGGTTGACCGATGCGGGGATGGTCCCTGGGGGCAATAAGACCGACTGGAATCATGCGTCCGGCAGCGCAGTAGGGACAGCGCTCGATGTCGATGCCGGCGATGCGGCCCCAGAGCTCCGAGACGGACTGGGGCACAGGGGCTGGCGTATCGGTGGGCGCACCGAGTGCCGCGCGTGCCAGGGCGAGCTTGGCCGCCTTGGTGCGGTTAGCGAGCAGTCCGTAGTGGCGGATGCGCATGAAACCGCGGGGCAGCACGTGCAGCAGGAAGCGGCGGATGAACTCCGCCGGGGCGAGCGCCATGAGCTTGCGCCGATTGCCGTGGGCGTAGTCTTTGTAGCGGAATCGCACTTCGGTGTCCGAGACCGAAACCAGCCGCTCGTCGGAGATCGCCACCCGGTGGGTGTAGCGCCCGAGATACTGGAGCACCTGCTCGGGGCCAGCGAAGGGTTTCTTCGCGTAGGCTACCCAGGGGCACTGGTAGAGCGCGCCGATGAGCTGGCGCTGCGCGGCCGGCTCGGCCAGTTCTGCGTTCGATCCAGCGAAGGCGAAGGCGCCGAGGTGAAACAGGCGCTTGAGGCCGCTGAGGAACTTGCCGCGAAACACTTCTGAGAGTGCCGTGACGGGAAACAGGAACCCGCGCCGTGGCGAAAGCCAGCGTCCCTCTGCGCTCAGTGCGCCTGCGCCGATCAGGCAATGCAGGTGCAGATGCTGGGTGAGGGTCTGGCCCCAGGTGTGCAGCACCAGGGTGGCGGCGATCTCCCCGCCAAGCCAACGGCGATTGGCGCCGAATTCGATGAGGCTGGCCGAGGCCGACTCGAACAGCAGCCCGTAGATCCTCTGCGGATTGCCTTGGGCGAGCGCATTCAGCTCATGCGGCAGGGTGAACACCACATGGAAATACGGCACCGGCAAGAGTTCTGCGCGCCGGGCGGCGAGCCAGCGTTCGCGGGCCAAGCTCTGGCACTTCGGGCAATGCCGGTTGCGACAGGAGTGGTAGCGGTAGCGCACGGCGGCGCACACATTGCAGCGCTCGATGTGCCCGCCCAGTTGTTCGGTGCGGTAGGCTTGGATCGCGCGCAGCGCGCGATGTTGCACGCTCGCCAGCCGGTGTGTGGCTTGATATTGTGCGCCGTGTCGCGCGAGTACCTCGGCCAGTTCAGTTTTGCCTCTTGCCGCATCCGCTGCCTGCGGATGCATGCCCACCGCGGCTCAAGCGGCTTGCGGTGTGCGATGATCGAGCAAATCCAACGGCGATGAATTGCCCGAGAGGTGCTTTTGTGCCAGGTGAAAGTAGATTAAATGTGCAGCAAAACATTTAATCTACACACACGTCATGAACAAAGGCGGACGCGGTGTGCTCAGCCCCCTGGACCGGGCGCAGAGCGGTTTGAGCGCGTGCGGGAGCGCGACGCGCGAGCCCGTTCCGACTGCGGGTGACGCCTTTTCGCGCTGATGCGCGGGCACTCGAGGGGGGCCGGCACTTCCGCTCGGTACGGGCAAGGACTCGCGCGGGTCAGGGCTGCTTCGGTCTTAGCGCCGACTTGGGCCGGAAGACCTTGATCACGTCTTCGTGCGTTTCGATGTAGGGCCCGCCGATCAGGTCGATGCAGTAGGGCACCGCGGCGAAGATGCCCGGCACGATCTGCTTGCCGTCCTTGTCCTTCAAGCCTTCGAGGGTTTCCTTGATCGCCTTGGGCTGGCCGGGCAGGTTGATGATCAGGCATCCCTTGCGGATCACGGCCACCTGGCGCGACAGGATCGCGGTGGGCACGAACTCCAGGCTGATGCGGCGCATCTGCTCGCCGAAACCGGGCATCGGCTTGTCGGCGACCGCAAGCGTGGCTTCCGGGGTGACGTCCCGCGCCGCCGGGCCTGTGCCGCCGGTGGTGAGCACGAGTTGGCAGCCGGCGGAGTCCACCAGTTGCACGAGCGCGGCTTCGATCAGCGGCTGCTCGTCGGGAATGAGGCGCGTCTCGGTGCGCCAGGGCGTGGCGAGCGCTTTGGCGAACCAATCCTGCAGCGCCGGGATGCCCTCGTCCTTGTACACCCCGCTCGAGGCGCGATCGCTGATCGAAACCAGCCCGATGAGAAGTTCGTCTTGCGTCGTCATAGGGAAAATGGGGTCAGGCCCCATCTCTAGGTCGGATTGCGATTGATCTCTGTCCTGTCGAAGACAAATGGGGTCTGACCCCATTTTTTCCCACAGCGCGCGAAACAGCTCGCGGAAGCTCTTGGGCGGTTTGCCCGCATCGCGCTCGGCGCGCGCGTTGCGGACGAGGTTGCGCAGGTGCTGCGTGTCGATTCCCGGCTGCGCGGCCGCCAGTTCCGCGAGCGCGGTCTCGTCCTCGATCAACCGGGACCGCCAGCGCTCGGTCATGTGCACGCGCGCGGTGTGTTCGCGCGAGGCGCCGTCCCAGACCGCGAGCCTTTCGCGGATCGGTTCGGGATCGATTCGGCGCATCAGGCGGCCGACGTACTGCAACTGGCGCCGGCGCGCTTCGCGGCTTGCCATGCGCCGCGCGTCGAGCACCGCTTCATGAAGGTCCTCCGGCAGACCGACTGCCGCGAGCTGCTCCGGATTCAATTCGACCAGCCGCTCGCCCAGCGCCTGCAGCTCGTGCATGCGTTTCTTGGTCTGCGTCTTGCTCGGGCGGTCCTGCTGCGCGTCGCGCACGGGTTGGTCTGGTCGAACAAATGGGGTGATGCCGGGCTGGTATGATAGCCGCTTTTGGAAAGCTCCCGCCATGGGCAAGGCCCGCTTTTCGCAGCCAATCGAGACCCTGCAGGAAATCGCCGCCAGCGTGCTCAGGCGCGCGCGCGAAAAGGGCGCGAGCGCCTGCGAGACCGAGGTCTCGCACGCCTACGGGCAGACGGTGACGGTGCGCAAGGGCGAAGTCGAGACCATCGAATACAACCGCGACAAGGGGCTGAGCGTCACCGCTTACCTCGGCAACAAGAAGGGTTATGCCAGCAGCTCCGATCTCGGCGCGCAGGCGATGGCCGATAC
Organism: Betaproteobacteria bacterium; assembly: GCA_016189945.1. Taxonomy (GTDB): domain Bacteria; phylum Pseudomonadota; class Gammaproteobacteria; order Burkholderiales; family SG8-39; genus JACQTO01. Next base: position 4,464 of record JACPRN010000071.1, on the reverse strand, counting down.
GGTGGACAAGGCGCTCACCATCGCGCGTTTCACCGCCGCCGACGAGGCCGCCGGCCTCGCCGACCCGGAGCTGCTGTGCCGCGAGGCGCACGATCTCGATCTTTTCCACCCCTGGGACCTGCCGGTCGAGCGCGCCATCGAAATGGCGCGCGAGTGCGAAGCCGCAGCCTTCAGGCTCGATAAGCGCGTGGTCAATTCCGAAGGCGCGAGCGTCTCCTGCCACCAGCAGCAGTTCGCGCTGGCGAACAGCCTGGGGTTCATGGGCGGCTTTCCCAATTCGCGCTACTACGTGTCCTGCGCGGTGATCGCCGGCGAAGGCAACGGCATGTGGCGCGACGACTGGTTCGTGTCCAGGCGCTCTCCCGATGACCTGCCGCGCGTCGAGGCGGTCGGCGATTACGCCGGCCGGCGCGCGCTCGCGCGCCTGCGGAGCCGCAAGATCGATACCGTCACCGTGCCGGTGCTGTTCGAAGCGCCGGTGGCAAGCGGCCTGCTTTCGCATTTCGTATCCGCCGTTTCCGGGGGATCGCTCTACCGCAAGGCCTCGTTCCTGCTCGACAGCCTGGGCAAGCAGGTCTTCTCCCCCATCGTCGATATCGCCGAGCGCCCGCATCTTGCGCGCGCCATGGCAAGCTCGTATTTCGACGATGACGGCGTGGCCACCCGCGACCGCGACGTGGTCCGCGCGGGCGAGCTGCAGGGGTATTTTCTTTCGACCTATTCGGCGCGCAAGCTCGGGCTCAAGTCCACCGGGAACGCCGGCGGCAACCACAACCTCGTCCTGGAGCCTGGCGAGCACGATCTGCCCGGCCTGGTCAGGCTGATGGGCAGGGGGCTGCTCGTGACCGAGCTCATGGGCCAGGGCATCAACCTGGTGAACGGCGACTATTCGCGCGGCGCGGCGGGTTTCTGGGTCGAAGGCGGCGAGGTCCGCTATCCGGTCGAGGAGATCACCATCGCCGGCAACCTGCGCGACATGTTCCGCGGCATCGTCGCGGCGGGCAACGACATGCTCGTGCGCGGCTCGCGCGAGTGCGGCTCGCTGCTGATCGACAGAATGACGATCGCCGGACACTAGAGCGCCGGCGCCTGCGCGGCCATGCTGCGGCAACTCCTGCGTTCGATTTCGCGCCGCTCGCCGGGTGCGGCCGCGATCAACGAGGCCGGCATACGGCTCTGGCAGTGCGGTGACCTCCGGGGCGCCGAGCAGCGTTTCCGCGAGGCGCTTGCGCGCGACAGCGGCTACGCAGCGGCCTGTTCCAACCTGGGCATGGTGCTGGTCGAGCAGCGGCGCCTTGCCGAGGGGCTCGAGCGCCTCGAGCGCGCCGTCGCGATCGACCCCGCGCATGCCGGCGCGCGGATCAATCTCGCCAACACGCTCACCATCGACGGCCAGGTCGACGCGGCGCTCGCGCATTACCTGGAGGCGTTGCGCCTGGCCCCGGACGCCCCCGAGACGCGGGTCAACGTGGTCAAGCCGCTCATGGACGCGTGCCAGTGGCGCGAAGTCGAGCTGATAACCGCGGAGCTGGAGGATCTCTATCGCACCAAGCCCGAGTCCGATTGGGCCGAACGGGTCAGCCCCTACGTTTCGCAACTCCTGCCGCTCGCGCCGGATTTCGCCAAGCGGCTCGCGGTGCATTACGCGGCGGGGCTCTCCGCAGCATGGGCGCGCGAGCGCGCGCGCATCGAGCGCCTGCGACCGCCACACGCCGGTGGGCGCATCCGGCTCGGGTACGCTTCGGGGGATTTTCGCGACCATGCGACGGCGCATCTGAGCGCCGGAATGTTCGAGCTGCACGACCGCGGCCGCTTCGAGGTCAGCGCCTATTCCTGGGCGCATGACGACGGCAGCGATTATCGCCGGCGCATCGAAAGGGGCGTCGATCGCTTCATCGATATTGCGGGCGAGCGCTACGAGGCGAGCGCCGAGCGCATCGCGCGCGACGGGATCGATATCCTGGTCGACCTCAAGGGCTATTGCGGCGGCAATCGCAGCGAGATTCTCGCCATGCGGCCTGCGCCGGTGCAGGTCAATTGGCTCGGCTACCCGGGCACGATGGGTGCCGATTTCATCGATTACGTCATCGCCGATCCCGTGGTGCTGCCCGAGGCGAACTCCTGGCAGTTCACCGAGGCGATCGCGTGGCTGCCGAACTGCTACCAGGTGAACGACGCGGCGCAGCGCATCGCGCCGGGCGCACCCGCGCGCAGCGCGGCCGGCCTGCCGGAGGAAGGGTTCGTGTTCTGCTGCTTCAGCCAGACCTACAAGATCGATCGGCGCATGTTCGAAGTGTGGATGCGCATCCTGCGGGCCGTGCCCGCGTCGGTGCTGTGGCTGATTCGCGCGAGCCAGCTCGCCACAGGGAACATGCGCCGCGCAGCCGAAGCCTCGGGCGTCGATCCGCAGCGGCTGGTGTTCGCCGAGACTTTGCCCAAGGAGGAGCACTTGGCGCGCCATCGCCTCGCCGATTTGTTTCTCGATACGCGCATAGTGAACGCCCACACGACCGCGAGCGACGCGCTCTGGGCTGGACTGCCGGTCCTGACCTGTCCACGGGACACCCTGTGCTCGCGGGTCGCGGCGAGCCTGCTTTGCGCGGTCGGTCTGGAAGACCTGGCGGCGAGCGACCTTGCCGGCTACGAGCGTCTCGCCATCGATCTGGCGCGCGATCCGCGGCGGCTGGCCGAGGTCCGCGCCCGCCTGGCGCGCAACCGCCTAGTCATGCCGCTGTTCGACACGCGGGGCTTCGTCGCCGATATCGAACAGGCGTTTGAGACCATGCACGCCATGGCGGCCTCCGGCGACAAGGCTAGGTCCTTCGCGCTCTAACCAATCACCGCCAATGGCCTATAATCGACCGCGTTAGTCGGGCATACGGTCCCAATCATTCGAGTCAAAGGAGAATCCTAATGAAAAGACGCGAATTCCTGAAACAGGCCGGACTGGGAACGGCGGCCGGCGCGGGGCTGCTTGCGGCGCAGGCAAAGGCACAGGTGCAGCAGGCGCCGGGTCTGCCCTCCATGCAGTGGCGCATGGCGGCGAGCTGGCCCAAGAGCCTGGACACCCTGTTCGGTAGTGCGGAAATGCTCGCGAAGAGGGTCGGCGAGATCACGGACGGCAAATTCCAGATTCGCGCGTTCGCTGCGGGCGAGATCGTCCCTCCGCTGCAGGTTCTGGATGCGACCCAGGCGGGGACCGTGGAATTGGGTCACACCGCGTCCTATTACTACTTCGGCAAGGACGCAGCGTTCGCCTTCGCCACCTCGGTCCCTTACGGCCCGAACGCGCGGCAGAACACCGCGTGGTGGTATTTCGGCGGCGGCGCGGAGGCGATGGCGCCCCTGTTCAAGGACTATGGCTGCGTGGCGTTTCTCGCCGGCAACACGGGCTGTCAGATGGGGGGCTGGTTCCGCAAAGAGATCAAGTCGGTTGCCGATTTGAAAGGGCTCAAGTTCCGCATCGGAGGCCTGGCCGGCTTGGTTTTCGCCAAGCTGGGCGTCGTGCCGCAGCAGATCGGTGCGCCGGACATCTACCCGTCGCTCGAAAAAGGCACCATAGACGCGGCCGAATGGGTAGGGCCCTATGACGACGAGAAGCTCGGCTTCAACAAGGTCGCCAAGTACTACTATTACCCGGGCTTCTGGGAAGGCGGGTCGATGCTGGTGACCCTGGTCAACCAGAAGAAGTGGAACGAACTGCCCAAACCGTATCAGGCCGCGCTTCAAGCCGCGTGCGGGGAGGCCAACACCTGGATGCTGGCGAAGTACGACGCGCAGAACCCGGACGCGCTCCGCCGCCTGGTGGCAAGCGGCACGCTGCTGCGCCCGTTCCCGAGAGCGGTCCTGCAGGCGACGGAGAAAGCCTCCTACGAGGTGTACGAAGAGCTGAAAGCGAAAAGCAAGCATTGGGCGCGGATCTACCCCGCGTGGAAGAAGTTCCGCGACGACCAGTTCCTGTGGTTCCGCGCGGCCGAGTCGACCTACGACAGTTACGCGTTTACCTCGAAGCTGGGTGCGGAGGCGCCGGCAAAGGGCCGCGGCGCCAAAGCCGCAGCGAAGACCTGAAGCGCGCGGCAGCGCGTGCCGACAGCAAGAAACGAACCCCGCCTCGGCGGGGTTTTCATTTTCGCCGCCCCCGATTCCCGCCGCTATTTCGGCTGCTTGAACAGGTTGCCAAGGTCTTCGCCCTCCTTGTCATTCGCGCCTTCGGTTTCTGGTTTTTCCCCGGCGCCCTCGGTGCTCGGAGGGCCGAAGTCCGGCGGTGAGGTGCCTTCTTGCGCGTCCTCGAGCGCCGGAATCTGAATCTCGATCTTCGATGGATCGACCGTGCTTTTCGCGAGGCTCCCCGTTACCAGGCCCGGGAAGGCGATCACGATCGCGACCATGATCACCTGGACGACGACAAAGGGCACCGCGCCCCAGTAGATCTGGCCGGTGGTGACCGGCGCCGTCAGCTTGCCG
>JACPRN010000073.1 GCA_016189945.1 Betaproteobacteria bacterium | reverse complement strand
CGAAGAGCTGGGCAGCGTGCGCGAAATCGTGAGCCGGCTCTTGAAGGGCTTCGCCGAGCAGGGACTGGTCGCGCTTTCGCGCGAGCGGATCGAAGTGCTCAATCCGCAGGAGCTGCGCCGCATGGCGGGAGCGAACTGAGCGCTGTCCCGTTCAGGCAAAGCGGGCATCTCCGTCCACGCGATGAGTCGGGATCAGCGATGCTGCTCTTGCCTTTCTAAATCGGAATGAAAAGCAAGTTCTCGCCGCTGTCGCCAACGCCGCCGAGCATCAGACCGGTCCCATCACGCGCGCGATTACCCGCCGCATGCGCGCGTAGTGCGTCCCCTCCCAGTAGACGCGCCCGCAGGCGCTGCAGAGCTTGAAGCGCTCGTAGTGCTCGCGCACCTTCTCCGGCAGCCGCTCGAGCACGGCCGCTTTCGGGGCATCGGCCAGCTCGACATTGCATTCGCGGCAGCGCGAAAAGGGCCGCAGCAGGCGCTCGAGCTGCAGCGCGCCGACCACCTCGGCGAGCTGGATTTCGGAGTAGATCGAGCGCACGAAATAGCCGCGCTCGACCGCGCGGCGCTTGAGCAGGCCCTTGTCGCGGGTGAGGATGATCCGTCTTTCCGCAAGCGCGAGCGAGACGATCTGCTCATCGGCGTAGTCCTTGTCCCAGAGCGCGTCGAACCCGGCCATGCGCAGGTGACGCGCGAGCTTCCCGAGGTGCGAGTCGAGGACGAAGCGCGGATTCCTGAGCGGCGCCGGCCGCAAATGCACCAGCGGCGAAATGTCGAGGCGCTCGAACACCGGATAGACGGCGACGCGCTCGCCCCCGTGCAGCACGTGATCGAACCCGACCGAGGCGCCGTCAACCAGGACGAGGTCCACCTCGGGGTGCGGCACGCCGGCCGATTCGATCGCATCCTTCACCGAGCGGCCGCGGTCGATCTCGATCGCGACCGAGCGCCGCCGCCATTCGGCCGGCAGGAAGTCGTTCAGCTCCTCATAGAAGCGGAATTCGCAAGTCTCGCGCGGCATGGTCTTGTCGGGTCATTCCGAGGAGCAAAACGAGGGCGCAATCGCTTCGCGCGCAATGATCTAAACCGAATGAGCCGGAATCAGCGATGCTGGTTTCTGCACTTGATCAATCTCCACATTTTTGTGCAGTTGCTTGCAACTGCACAAAAATGTGGAGAAGTAATGGAAGCCAAATTCTCACCAATGTCGTCAACACTCGCCTGATCAGTGCCTGCCTACAGCAGCCGGCATATCGCCTGCAGATCGACGTTGCCGCCGGAAATGAGAACGCCGACGCGCCCTCCGGCGACAGGCAGTCCGCGCTCGAACAAGCCGGCCGCGCCGAGCGCCCCGGTGGGCTCGACGACGATCTTCATGCGCTCCCAGAGGTAGCGCATCCCCGCGAGCAGCTCTCGATCGCTCACCGTGATCATGTCGTGCACGTACGCAAGCACCAGCGGAAAGGTGATCTTCCCGAGCGAATGCGTGCGCGCGCCGTCGGCGATCGTCTCCGGGTTGTGGCAGGTGTGGAGCGTCTTCGACTTGAAGGATCGCGTCGCGTCGTCTCCGGCCTCGGGTTCGACGCCGATCACCTTGCACCCGGGGGAAAGCTCGGCCGCGGCGACGGCGCAGCCCGAGATCAGACCGCCGCCGCCGCAGGGAACGAACAGGTAATCGAGCGCGCCCGCCTCCTCGAACAGTTCCTTCGCCGCCGTGCCCTGGCCGGCCACGATGTGCGGGTGATCGAACGGCGGAATCAGGGTCAGGCCGCGCTCGGAGGCGATCCTCTGCGCGAGATCCTCGCGCGATGTGGTGCGCTCGTCGTAGAGAACGACCTCCGCGCCGTAGCCCCGGGTCGCTTCGAGCTTCACCCTCGGCGCTTCCTGCGGCATCACGATCGTCGCCCGGATCCCCAGCTCCCGGCCGGCAAGGGCAACCGCCTGCGCGTGGTTGCCCGATGAATAGGCAAGCACTCCGCGGCTGCGAGCCTCCTGCGGCAATTGCACCATCGCATTGAACGCGCCGCGGAATTTGAACGCGCCCATGCGCTGGAAGTTCTCGCATTTGAAAAATACCCGCGCGCCGGTGCGCGCATCGACGGCGCGCGAGGTAAGCACCGGTGTGCGCGCCGCGTGGCCGGCCAGCCGCTCGCTCGCTGCGGCGATCTCGGCGTACTTGACGGGCAGGGTTGCGGGAGCGTTCATGCTCGGGAAATTCTACGCCGGTACGCGGCGCGGGAGTCAGCAGTTCATGACTATCGACCCAAGGAAAGAGCCGATCTGCAGATTGTATAGGTTGTCGTCATTTTGCACGGCAGAATGACGACATGGTCGGCATCTCGCACGGCGGCGTGTTCGGGGATCAGTGAGGTATGTCCGCCCCTTGCGCGCCCAGGTGCGCCACCTCGCCCCAGCTCTCGACGCTCCAGGCGCTGCCGTCGAAATGCAGCCGGTTGATGCTCGCGTTGGCGATCGTATAGTTGCGCGGGGCGTCCAGGGTCAATCCGTTCACGTATCGGTACATGGTTCCGAGAACCCCGCCGTGGGTGACCACGGCGATCCGCCTGCCGTTCTTTGCGCGCGCAAGCCGCGTGAGCGCTGCGACGATGCGCTTCTGGAATTGCGCCGCGCTTTCGCCGTTGGGCGCAGCCGCGTGCTCGTCGCGATGCAGGATGCGCTCGTATTCCTCCGGGAAATCGCGCTTGATCTCCGCGTAGACGCGGCCCTCCCAATCCCCGTAGTTGCGCTCTCTCCAGGCGCTGTCGAACACGGCGGCAAGCCCCGTCGCGCTCGAGATCGGATCGGTCGTCTGGCGCGTGCGGCCGAGATCGCTCGCATGCAGCGCATCGAGCGCCTCGCGCGCAAGCTGCGCGCCGAGCGCCTCGGCCTGCGCCCGGCCGAGCGCGGTGAGCGGACTGTCCAGTGAGCCCTGGATGCGGCCCTCGAGGTTCCACACCGTCTCGCCGTGGCGTATCAGCAATACTTTGGTCATGCCGGTTCGATCTCCTCGCTCCGCCGCCCCGGGCCGAGCCAATGCTCAAGCAGCGCCGAGTGCCTGGGCGCCCGCAGCACGCAGGTGTCGGCGCGGCTGCGCGACAGGCGCACGTCGAACTGTCGCAGCTCGTCGCGCCGAAACGCGTGGATGCGCACCAGCTCGCCCGCCTTGCGCTTGTCCAGCACGGCGTCGAGACCTTTCGATCCCACGCGAATGCCGTCGATGGCGACAATCGCGTCGCCCGCCCACATCCCCGCGGCCTCCGCCGCGCCGCCCTCGAAGACCTGCGTGAGGGCGAGGTCCTTGCCGTCGGCGCGCACCTGAGCGCCGAGCGAGGCCCGCTGCGCCAGCGCCGCGCGCGCGCGCGCCGAAGGCTTGCCGCCCTTGTCGGCGGCCGACTCGGCGGCGCGCAATTCGAGGTCCACGCCGTGGGTCGCCAGCATCCGCTTGAGCGGCAGCTCATCGGTCGAGCGCAAGGCGCGATCGAAAAAGCGGCGCAGGCGCATGCCGCTCACTTTCTCCGCCAGGCGTTCGGCATCGCCTTCGCCCACGCCGATTCCGGTGGCGCCGTGCTCGCGCCACAGCGCATGCATCAGGTCGTCGAGCGACACTCTTGCGCGCGACTTCGAGCGCAGCAGCAGGTCCAGGCACAGCCCGATCAAGCTTCCCTTCAAGTAGTAGCTGACGATCGCGTTGGGCGAGTTTTCGTCCTGGCGATAAAAGCGCGTCCAGGCGTCGAACGAGGATTCGGCGACGCTCTGGCGCGCGCGCCCGGGCGTGCGCAGGTGGCGGGTGATTGAGCGGCCGAGCAGCTCCAGATATTGCGCGCGCGAAATGAGGCCGCAGCGCAGGAGCATCAGGTCGTCGTAATAGGCGGTCAGCCCCTCGAACAGCCACAGGAGCGATGTGTAGTTCTCGCGCGCGAGATCGGCGGGTGAAAACGCAGCCGGTTTGATGCGCTTGACGTTCCAGGCGTGGAAATACTCGTGGCTCGCCAGGCCAAGGAAGGTGCGGTAGGCCTCGCTTGATTCCTTCATGCCCGGCTGAGGCAGATCCTCGCGCGAACACACGAGCGCCGCCGACGCGCGGTGCTCAAGCCCCCCGTAGCCCTCGCCCACCGCGGTGACCAGAAACAGGTAACGGTCGAATGGCGGGGGCTGCGCTCCGCGGCCGCGATCGCGGTCCTTGCCCGGCTTTGGCACGGCTGCGCCGAAGAAGCGGATCTGCGCCTCGCACAAGCGCTTGAGATCGCGCGCGAGGCGCGCGGTGTCCGCTCGTTGCCTGCCGGTGATCGCAATATGGTGGTCCACGCCGCCGGCGCGAAAGTGGGTGAGCGCGAATTCGCCCATCTCGACCGGGTGATCGATCAGCTCGTCATAGTCGGCCGCCGCATAGATCCCGAATCCGAACGGCCTGGCCTCCACCCTGCGCATCGCGGTGGCGACGCGCCATTTGCGGTAGCGCGCGCCCTTGGGCGGGGCGATTTCGAGCATGCAGGCGCGCTCCTCGCGCCCGGCGGCGCGCAGGAACACGCACGGGCCGTTGAAGAACGCGTGCGAGTCATCCACATGCGCGCCGCGCACCGAAAGATCCCAGGCGTAGATTTCCGCGACCACGGTGAGCGGCCCGGCAACCGGCGCCGCGCGCCAAGTGTGCTTGTCGGTCTTCTCCAGCGCTACCGGCCGAGCGCCGCTCTCGGCCCGGATGGAGACGACGTGGCGGGCAAAATCGCGGATCACGTAACTGCCCGGCGCCCAGGCCGGCAGCGCGAAGACCTGTCCTCCGGGGTCGGGATCGCCGACCGTGCAGCGCACCTCGAACAGGTGCGCTTCGGGCCGATGCGGGACGATCGCGTAGCGGATCGGCGCGCCCATGTCATCGGATGGTCAAGGTGATCCGGTATTCGCCCCGCAACAGCGTCAGGCGCAATGGCGCTTCGGCTGCGCGCAGGGCGGCGAGAAACGCGCTCACGCTGCGAACGCGCCTGCGGCCGACGCCATAGATGATGTCCCCCGCGCGCAGACCGTTGCGCGCCGCCGCGCTCTTCGCCTCGACCGAGGCCACGATCACGCCTAGGACCTGGCCGTACATCGGCATTCCGGGCTCGATGTTCGCCACGCGCGCTCCGGCAAGCTGCGGCACGGCCTCGCCCGCGGCGCCGGTCACCGCGAACGGCTCGCCGACCCGCGCGCGGATTTCGGTGCGGCCGCCCGAGCGCTCGACCCCGAGGGTGATCTCCTCGCCCACCGGGGTCAAGCCCACGCGGTTGCGCACGTCGGCGGCGCCGCGTATCGGCCGGCCGTTGGCCGAGACGAGCACGTCGCCTTTCTTCAAGCCCGCTTTGTCGGCGGGCGATCCGGGCTCCACCGCGACCACCACCGCGCCCTCGCCTGAGCGCACGCCGAACTGCTTGGCCGTCTCGGGGGTCAGATCCGCCGTCGAGACGCCCAGTCGCCCGCGGCGCACTTCGCCAAAGCGCAGGATCTGCGCCATGACCTGCCGCGCCATCGCTGCGGGGACGGCAAACCCGATACCGACGTTGCCCCCGGCCGGTCCGATAATGGCGGTGTTGATGCCGACCAGCTCGCCCCTCAGATTTACGAGCGCGCCCCCCGAATTCCCGGGGTTGATCGACGCGTCGGTCTGGATGAAGTCCTCGTAGCCTTCGATCCCGAGGCCGCTGCGGCCGAGGGCGGAGACGATCCCCGAGGTCACCGTCTGGCCGATGCCGAAGGGGTTGCCGATCGCGACCACGAAATCGCCCACCTGGAGCGCGTCCGAATCGCCGAATTTGAGCGCCGTCAGGTTCTCCGCCGGGATCCTGAGCAGGGCGATGTCGGTGCCCGGGTCGGCGCCGGCGAGCTGCGCCTTGAGCGCTCGGCGATCCTTGAGCGTCACCACCACTTCCTGTGCGTCTTTGATCACGTGATGGTTGGTAAGGACGAGGCCCCGGCCCGCGTCGACGATCACGCCCGATCCCGCGCTTTGTTCAGTGCGCGGCTGCTCGGGGAGATTGAAAAAACGCCGGAAAAACGGGTCGCGCAGGAGCGGATTGTTCTCGCCCGGGTCGCGCATCACCACCGAGATATTGACCACGGCCGGGGTCGCCTGCGCGAGCATGGGCGCAAGCGTCGGCAGGCCGCGCGCGTCGCCAGTCAAGGGCAGTGCGGCATGCGCCTGCGCGGCGCTGCCGAGCACGAGCAGGATCACCACGCGAGCAAGCGGCTTCATGGCGCCTTTCTTATCTTATTCGGACGGGAGCCTTGCAATTTTAGCGCCGCTTGCGCGAAGCCGTTGGTTTGCGGCGGCGCACATCCTGTCCTGAGCGCGCCTTCGCCGCCCGCCTGGGCGCAGATGGGGGAATTCCCCTCAGGTCGTCCGGCGTGTCTATATCGCGCAGCACCCCCGGATCGTCGCTTTCTATGAGCCTAATCTGTTCCGAATGCCGTTCGAGCAAAGCGCGCGCGCCCTGGTCGCCCCGAAGTCCGAGAAGGTCGCCCCGAAAACGCCGTGCCAGGCCTACCGGGTGTCCGCGCCTGCCGGCAAGCGACGGGGCGGCGATCGCCGCCCCTTGCGCGAGGCGCGCCGCGACCGCCTTGATGCTCGCCGGGCGAATGAACGGCATGTCGGCAAGCGCCACCACCCAGCCGTCCGCATCGCTCGAGGCGCGAACACCCGAAGCCAGGCTCGCCCCCATGCCGTTTGCGGCGTTGCGCGAGGTGACCACCGCGCAGCCGGCCTCGCGCAGCAGTTGGGCGAGCCGCCTCGCCCCGGGACGCACGACGGCGATGGTTCGGGGAAGAGCCGAGCGCAGGTTGCGCGCCGCGGCCGCGGCGATCGGCGTGCCATCGGGCAGCTTGTGCAACAGCTTGTTGGATCCGAAACGGGTGGAGGATCCGGCGGCAAGCAGAATGCCGCAGGCGTGGCGGGTGGTGGACCCCACTTACCCTTGAGTTATGGCGCAGCCCTCGCTCACGCCGGCCTTGGGCGGCTCGACCATCTCTCCGATCTGCACGCCGTGGCGCACGGCGGTCATTTCGGCCAGGATCGCCACCGCGATCTCGGGCGGGGTCTTCGAGCCGATCTTCAATCCCACCGGCCCGCGCAGGCGCGCGATCTCCGCTGCCGAGAGATCGAACTCGGCCAGCCGCTTGCGGCGGTTGTCGTTGTTCTTCTTCGAACCGATCGCCCCGACGAAAAAAGCCGGCGACTTGAGCGCTTCCAGGAGCGCCATGTCGTCGAGCTTCGGGTCGTGCGTGAGCGCGACCACGGCGCAATGCCCATCCAGGTTCATCGACAGAACCACGTCGTCGGGCATTCCGCGGTTGATCGGGATGTCGGCGAGATCCCAGCCTTCCTCGTATTCCTCGCGCGGGTCGCACACCACCACCTGGTAATCGAGCGCGCGCGCCATGGTGGCCAAGTAGCGCGAAAGCTGGCCGGCGCCGATGATGAGCAGCCGCCAGCGCGGCCCGTGCACGCTCTTGAGCACCTTGCCGTCGAATTCGACCGCATCGGCCCATTTGCCCGGCTCCAGGCGCACGGCCCCCGATTCCATGTCGAGAAAACGCGCCACCAATTCCTGGCGTTCGATCGCGGCGAGCAGGTCGGTGAGCTTCGATTCCCTGCGTACCGGCTCGAGCACGATCTCCAGCGTCCCGCCGCAGGGAAGCCGAAAGCGCTCGGCCTGCTCTTTGGTGATGCCATAGACCACGATCTCGGGCTTGGTCGCCGCGACGGCGCGCACCTTCACTTTTTCGATCAGGTCGTCTTCGACGCAGCCGCCGGAAACCGATCCCACCACTTGCCCGTCGTCGCGCACCACCACCATCGAGCCCACCGGCCGCGGCCCCGACCCCCAGGTGTGGGTAATCGTTCCCAGGGTGGCTGCGTGCCCGCCGTCGAGCCAGCGCAACGCCGTTCTTACGACTTCCAGATCAACGCTATCCATTGAGTGCCTCAAGTTGCTTTTCAAGCATCCAAGGGTAGACTGAAGGCATGAGAGGGTCAAGGATCGGCGGAACCCAAGCCGGCCTCCCCCTTCGAACGATGTGCCGGTCCGCCGGTCTAACCCGGCTGGCGACCGGGCTGATAGCGCGGGGATATCCGCTAGCGCTTGGCGGGTAAAATGACCCGAAGCGTCCCGAGCGCGAATCCGCCGAGGAGGGCTCTCCCCGCAGCAGTTCTGTGCCAACAACAACACCGCTCTGGCGCGCCTTGCGCAATTCTCCGGCGCGCTTGAGCCAAGCAAAGGAGGAACACCATGAGCGTCAAGGTATCCATGAGCGTCAACGGCAAGCCGGTCGCCGCCGAGATCGAAGAGCGCACGCTGCTGGTCAGCTTCATCCGCGAAACGCTGCAGCTTACCGGCACCCATGTCGGCTGCGACACCGCCCAGTGCGGCGCCTGCACCGTCGAGATGGACGGCCGCGCGGTGAAGGCCTGCAACATGCTCGCCATGCAGGCCGAAGGCGCGAGCATCGTCACCATCGAAGGCGTCGCCCGCGCCGACGGCACCCTGCATCCGATGCAGGAGGCGTTTCGCCAGAACCACGCCCTGCAATGCGGCTTCTGCACGCCCGGAATGGTGATCTCGGCGATCGACCTGGTGCAGAACACCCCCAACCCGAGCGAAGAGCAGATCCGCGAGCAGCTTGACGGAAACTTCTGCCGCTGCACCGGCTACCACAACATCGTGAAGGCGGTGAAGGCCGGCGCCGAAGCCATGAGGGGATGAGCCATGGGAAACGCATTCATCGGGCAACCGGTAAAACGCAGGGAAGACTACCGCTTTCTCACCGGCGAGGGTCGATTCACCGACGACATCGCACTGCCCCAGCAAAGCCATGCGTTCTTCGTCCGCTCGCCGCACGCGCACGCCGCGATCAAGGCGATCAAGAAGGACAAGGCCGTGAAAGCACCGGGGGTCATTGCCGTTTTCGCGGGCGACGACATCGCCGCGGCCAAAGTCGGGGGGCTGCCCTGCGGCTGGCTGATCACGGGTGCCGACGGCAAGCCGATGAAGGAACCGCCGCATCCGGTGCTCGCCCAGGGGAAGGTGCGCTATGTCGGCGACCAGGTGGCGGTGGTCATCGCCGAGACCCACGAGCAGGCCAAGGACGCAGCGGAACTGGTCGAAGTCGACTACGAGGTGCTGCCCGCGGTGGTCAGGGCGGGCGATGCGCGCAGGAAAGGAGCGCCGCTGGTGCACGAGATGGCGCCGGACAACACCTGCTACGTTTGGACGCTCGGGGACAAGGCCGGGGTGGACAAGGCCTTTGCGCTAGCGGCGCATGTGACTGCGCTCGCATTCGCCAACAACCGGCTGGTTCCCAACGCGATCGAGCCGCGCGCGGTGAATGCCCAGTACTCGCGCGGCGACGACGGCTACACGCTGTACGTCGCCAACCAGAACCCGCACGTCGAGCGGCTGCTGATGACCGCGTTCGTGATGGGACTGCCCGAGCACAAGGTGCGCGTGGTTTCCTCCGATGTGGGCGGGGGCTTCGGCTCGAAGATCTATCTCTACGCCGAGGACGTGGTGTGCACCTGGGCGGCGAAACAGGTCAACCGCCCGGTCAAGTGGACCGCCGAGCGCACCGAGTCGTTCCAGTCCGATGCGCACGGCCGCGATCACCTGACCAAGGCGGAGCTGGCGCTCGATGCCCAGGGCAACTTTCTCGCCCTGCGCGTCACGACAACGGCGAATCTGGGCGCGTACCTGTCGACCTTTGCCTCGGCCATTCCCACCATCCTTTACGCCACCCTCCTTGCCGGGCAGTACACCACGCCCGCCATCTATTGCGAGGTGGCCGCGGTGTTTACCAACACCGCGCCGGTGGACGCCTACCGCGGCGCCGGGCGTCCGGAGGCGACTTATGTGGTCGAGCGCATCGTCGAGCAGGCGGCGCGCGAAATGGGAATCGATCCCGCCGAAATCCGCCGGCGCAATTTCATCAAGAGCTTCCCCTACCAGACGCCGGTGGCGCTCCTCTACGACACCGGCAACTACGAAGCCACGCTCGCCGAGGCGATCAAACTGGCCGATGTCGCAGGGTTTCCCGCGCGCAAGGCCGAGGCCGCAAAGCGCGGCAAGCTGCGGGGCCTCGGCTACGCCTGCTACATCGAAGCCTGCGGCATCGCGCCCTCGAACGTCGCCGGTTCTCTGGGGGCGAGGGCGGGCCTATTCGAAGCGGGCGAGGTGCGCGTGCACCCCACCGGCAAGGTGACGGTTTTCACCGGATCGCACAGCCACGGCCAGGGCCACGAAACGACCTTTGCTCAGGTGGTGGCCGAGCGCCTCGGAAT
>JACPRN010000078.1 GCA_016189945.1 Betaproteobacteria bacterium | reverse complement strand
CGTCGATACTGACCCCGGGATAGACCACGTCCATCGCCGGCACGTTCGGCAGGCCCTCGAGCGGCTTGGCGCCGGTGACCAGGAGCGGACGCACCTTGCCGCTTTTCACATGCGGCATGAGGTTGCCCGTGGTGGTGAACAGCAGGTCGACCTCCCCGGACACCACCGCCTGGACCGCGGGCGCGTCGCCCTTGTACGGAACGTGCGTCAGGTTGATCTTGGCGGCCCGCTTCAGGAGCTCGGCGTACAGGTGCGTTCCGGATCCATTGCCGCCGCTCGAGTAATTCAGGCGGCCGGGGTTCTTCTTGGCGAACTCGATTACTTCGCCAAGCGTGGACAGGCCGCTTCTCGGGCTCGCCGCGAGCGCGAAATTGATGGTCGCGGTCTGAGCCACGGCGACCAGATCGCGGGTGACGTCGTAGGGCGTGCGCTGCAATTGCTGCGTGGACACCATCAGGCTCGAATGGAACAGGAGCGTATGGCCGTCGGGAGCGCTCTTAGCGACGTAGTCGACGGCGATGGCGCCGTTTCCGCCCACGCGGTTCTCGACGACGATCGGCGCTCGCCAGTTCTCACGCAGCTTGGCGCCGGTCAACCGGGTCACGACGTCGATCGTGCCGCCCGGAGGAAAAGGAACGATCAGGTGAACCGGCTTGCTCGGAAAATCGGCTGCCGCCGCGGAGCCGGCCGCGAGCAGCAGCGAAAACAACAGACTTTGCGCGACACGCGTCATGTCTTCTCCCCCTATCGCAAATCCGCGTTGGCTGCGGAACCGGCGGATTCCTCTTGTCGCGGATAAAATGAAACCGCCCGGAGTTGTAGCACAGCACTTCGGTACGGTCAATTTGCACAATGGGGAGCACGCATGCTGAATGTTGCCATCGTCGGTCCAGGCCGCTGGGGTCAACGCCTGGTCGATTCGGTCTTTTCGCCGAAGAGCGCCAAGCTTCGCTTTACGCACGCCGTGGCGCGGACGCCGGACAAGGTTCGAGCGTACTGCAGCGAGCGCGCAATCTCGCTCAGCGGCGACCTCGCGCGCGTTCTCGCCGACCCTTTGGTCGATGCGGTGGCGCTCGCAACGCCGCACTCGCAGCACGCCGATCAGGTCATCGCCGCCGCGCGGGCCGGTAAGCACGTCTTCGTGGAAAAGCCGTTCACCCTGGATGCGGCAAGCGCGCATGCCGCGGCGCGGGCGTGCCGCGAGGCCGGGGTCGTCCTCGCCCTGGGACACAACCGGCGCTTTCTTCCCGCCGTCGCCGAAATGAAACGCATCGCGGCTTCGGGAGATCTCGGTACGATCCTTCACCTGGAAGGCAATTTTTCCGGAGGCTCGGCGCTCAACTACCCACCGGGCCTGTGGCGGGCGAACCAGATTGAGAGTCCCGGCGGGGGGATGACCGGAATGGGCATTCACATCATCGACGCTTTCATCCACCTGGCCGGGACAGTGGCCTCGGTGCGCTGCGAGAGTCAGCGCAGGGTGCTCAAGGTGGACATGGACGACACCACTTCGACGTTCCTGCGCTTCGCCGACGGCGCCACCGGCTGTCTGAGCACGATCAATGCCACCGCGCGCATCGTTCGCGTGCAGGTGTTCGGCACGCGCGGCTGGCTGCACCTGCTCGATCATCACATCCTGGAAATCTGCGCTATCGACGGCAGCGTGCGTCGGACCGAGTATCCGAAAGTGGACACCGAGCGGGCCGAGCTGGAGGCTTTTGCCGACGCCGTCGCCGGCGCGGCGACCTATCCGGTGCCGGTCGAAGATGTAATCCACGGCATCGCGGTCATGGAGGCAGCAGTGCGCTCGGCCCGAAGCGACGGCGAGCGGCTCGCCGTGGAACCCCCTTCGATCTGATCTCGACGGCAACCCGATTGCTTTTCGCGCACGATGCTGTTACTTTTCGACAAGCGCTCCGGCAGGCGGCCAGAAACACAACAATTCGGGGCGTGATCATTCCACACCGGGTTGGGACGCGCAACGTAATTACGAGGAGGGTTATGATGCGAAGGATTTCATCGCTTGCCGTACTGGCATCCACTGCCTTGATGTTCATGGCGTTTGCGGGCAGTGTTCTGGCGCAGAGCTATCCGACAAAACTTATCAAGATCGTCGTGCCTTTCCCGCCCGGCGGTGCGACCGACGTCTTTGCGCGCATGATGGCGCAGCCGCTTTCCGAGAATGTGCGGCAACAGGTCATCGTTGAGAATCGGGGCGGGGGAAATGCGGTCATCGGGTCGGAGGTTGTGGCGAAAGCCGCTCCGGACGGCTACACGCTGCTATTCAATGCCATGGGACCCATCGCGACTCCCGGGCTGTACCAGAGCCTTCCCTTCGACGTCGAGCGCGATTTCACGCCGATTACCCTGGCGGTCACCGCGCCGAACATGCTTGCCGCCCATCCATCGTTGCCGGCGAACACCCTCGCGGAACTGATTGCCCTGGCAAAAGCAAAGCCCGGGCAATTGAATGGCGCCATCAGCTTTTTCGGCGGATCGAACCATCTGACACAGGAATTGTTCATGTCCCAGGCTGGGATCAAGATGGAGACGCTGACGTATAAAGGAGCCGCACCGGCGCTGAACGACTTGCTCGGCGGGCATGCAAATACGATGTTCAACACCATTGGTTCCATGGCCGGCCACCTGAAGACGGGCAAGTTGAAAGCCTTGGCGGTATCCACCCGCAGTCGGATAGCCACGTTGCCAAATGTGCCCGCTATGAGCGAAACCCTGCCCGGTTTTGAAACGGCTTCATGGTTCGCCATCTGGGGGCCGGGGAAAATGCCGAAGGAGCTTGTTGCCCGGATCAACGCAGAAATTGTGAAAGTGCTGCATGCGCCGGAGGTGAAAAAGCGCTACAAAGACCAGTTTGCCGAGGCGGTCGGCAACAGCCCTGAAGAATTCGCCATCTACGAGCGAGCGGAAAGACAGAAATGGGCAAAAGTCATCCAGAAAGTCGGGGCCGTCCTGAAGTGAATCTCCAGGATCAGGATGTCTCGCCTGCCTTGGCACGCGCAAGCGTGCCAAGGCACTGAACAGCCTCCTTTGAGGTGTTCGCGGGCGCGGGATTACGCCGTGGGCGATTCTCGCTTCGGCGCCGGACTTGCTCACCTGTCATCCGAATAGCGCCTTGCCCCATTTCCGCCTCACCTCCTCCATCACCTCGGGGGCGGTCTTGGTCGTCTTGGGAAACTGGTCCCGCCAAGCCCAAGGTCTGCACGCATCGATGATGGCGGTCGAACAGGTGTAGTTGCCGGCGCTTCTTTTCTCGGGCTCGAGCCTGGGGTCGGAAGCCATCGACAGGCGGTTGGTCAGAAAGTCGATTTGCGTCTTGGGATCGCAGCGCGTTCCAATGGCCCAGAGGACTTCGCTCATGTTGGTGGGATCGATGTCGTCGTCCACGACGACGATGAACCGGCCGACGAAGGTCGCGCCCCGGTATGCGCCGGCGACGATCAGCGCAGCCTGCTTGACGTGCCCCGGGTACATCTGTTTCAGCGACACCACGATCATGGGCCGCCTTCTCGCCTCGTAGACGAAACAGACGCCCTTCACGCCGGCGATCTGCTGGTCCAGTTCAGCCCAGAGCTGCGCCGAAAAATCGATGGCCATGATCATGTTGTCGTCGTGCGTGCCGACGAGCATCGGCACCCCGAGCTGGATCGGGTCGTTTCGATGCAGGATCGCGTTCACCTTGACCACGGGATGAGGCGACCTGCCCCCGGCGTAATAGCCCTCCCATTCGCCAAACGGGCCCTCGCCCGCGGTTTCCACCTGCGGAGAGGGCATTTCGCCTTCGAGAACGATCTCTGCGGTCGCCGGAATCGGCAGATCGACGGTTTCGCCGCGTACCACTTCGACCGCTTTGCCTCGCAGCCCTCCGCCCCACTCGTATTCACTCACCCCGATGGGAATGGGAGACACGCAGGCGATCCAAAGCTGCAGCTCCTGGCCGCATACCATGGCGATCGGGCAACTCTCGCCCCGGTCCCAGTATTTCTTCGCGATGATCGCGCCGTGATGACCGGGGACGATGTGCATGGTCACGGTGTTGCGGTCGACGATTTGCGAGCGGTAACTCCCCAGGTTGACCCAGCCGGTATCGGGATCCTTCACGATCACCATGCATCCGGTGCCGATATAGCGCCCGCCGTCCTGCGCGTGCCATTTGGGCGTGGGAAATTTCAAAACATCGACGTCCTTGCCCACCAGGACATTTTCCTTGACCGGTCCGGCCGGCACATAGACCGGAGGGATCGGCTTCACCGCGGAGAGCTTTTCCTTCCAGGCCTTGATCAATTCGAGCCCTTTGAATTCGAGCGGCAGCCCGAGACCCAGAGCAACCCGCCGCGATGACGAAAACGGGTTGGTGGCGATCCGGTATCCGCTGGGATAGCCGTCAATCTTGTCGAATACCAGGAGCGGCGAATCGCGAACCGAGAGCGACAATTCGGCAATGCGCCCGATTTCCACATCCCAATGGGCGCCTTCGACGGTCCTGCATTCGCCGAGCTCGCGAGACTTCTCTATGAACTCCCTCAAGTCTTCGAACATTGTTGTCTCCCTGACGCCCGCGAAATCGTCGCTCGTCACGGCTTGCCATCGCCGGCGGCCCCGCAATCGCTCTCGCGGTCCAGGCTAACCGCGATGCGGCGCCTGGACTTCTTCGTTGCCTTCAAGCGCTCTTTTGCGCGGAGCTTTAACGCTGCAGCGACAGCCTGGTCCAGGCGGGCAGGTGCACGCCGGCGCGGACGGTGGAGAACTTCATGAAAAAGTCCCCCAGGGCCGAGGCGATGCCGATCACGGCCATCGTCCCCAGGGAGATCGGCCCGGAGAGCCCCATGGTGGTCAAGTACGCCGGCACCAGCAGCCCCAGGGCG
>JACPRN010000081.1 GCA_016189945.1 Betaproteobacteria bacterium | reverse complement strand
CGGCCAATTGGTTCCCCCCGATGTCATTTACGACAAGATCAGGCAAGTGATGCGATGAATCAGTTAGCGACGAATCTGGCAGAACTCGAGCATCCGCTCGAGAAGTACATCAGGAAGCCATACAACAACCAGTTCTGTCCCGGCTGCGGCGAATCGCAGGCCGTTTTCGCCCTGCTGCGGGCAATCGACGAACTGGCTCTGGACAGGGACAAGGTGGCGATCGTGTGCGGGGTCGGCTGCCACAACATCATCCGCAACATCGTCGATTTCGACGTCGCGAGTGTCCTCCACGGCCGCGCCCTTCCTTTCGCCACCGGGCTCAAGCTCACCCGCCCCGAGCTCACCGTGATCGTATTCACCGGCGACGGCGATGGCGGCACCATCGGCGGAAACCACCTCATCCACACCGCCAGGCGCAACACCGACGTCACCCACATACTGCTCAACAACTTCGTCTACGCCAATACCGGCGGGCAGTTGGCTGCCACGACTCCGACGGGATCGAAAACGACGACTTCTGTTACCGGGAACGTCGAGCGGCCCTTCGACCTGTGCAACCTGGTGACCGCCGCGGGCGCGAGCTACGTTGCCCGATGGGCAACGCATCCCACGAAGCGGCTGGTCAATTCGATCAAGGAGGGCATCCGCAACCCGGGGTACTCCTACATCGAATGCCTGTGCGCCTGTCCGACGCTCTACGCGAGATACAACGGTATGGACTCGGCAGGCGAGCAGATGAAATACCTGGAGAAAGTCAGCGTAACCAAAGCTGCCGCGGAGAAGATGAGCAAGGAAGAGCTGAAGGACAAATTCGTCCTCGGCAAATTCGTCCACCAGCAACCGGCAGCGGCGTGACAGGGCTCCTATGAAAACCGGCAATGGAACGGGCAGGACCGAACTGAGGATCGCGGGACTAGGCGGCCAGGGCATCGTCATGCTGGGGCGCATCCTCGCCCAGGCGGCGATTTACGACGGCAAGGACGCCACCCAGGTCGAGACCTACGGCATGCAGCAGCGCGGCGGAGACGTGCGCGCCGACGTCGTCATCTCGGGTGAAAAGGTCGATTACCCCGAGGTCACCAAAGCGAACGTGCTGGTCGCTACCGCGCAGCAGGCGTTCGAGCGGCACAAAAGCTGTCTGAAACCGGGAGGGATCCTGGTCATCGACGCCTCGCAAATCGACAAGAACAAGATCGCCTCCAACGCATCGCAAGTGTGCTCCATTCCCGCAAGTCAGATAGCCGAGCAAGAACTCGGCAATTCCCTGGTCACGAATGTCGTGATGCTGGGGGGGCTGATCGGCTTGACGGGCCTGTTGTCGAAGACCTCGATGGAAAAGGCGATTTCGGAGAACGTCCCGGCGAAGGTCCAGGAACTGAATCTCAGGGCGTTCAGGAGAGGGCTGGAGGAAGGGATCAAGGCGCAACGGGCGGCTTGACCGTCGTCGCCGGCTTTCAATCCCCCCAGAGCCCGCCGTTCACGTCGAGCACCTCGGAAGTGATGAAGCCCGCGTTCTCGCCCGCGAGAAACGCGACCGCTTCGGCGACTTCATCCGCGGTTCCCATTCGGCCGACCGGGATCAGCGCGCGCAACTGATCGGGAAATCCGGAAGTCATCGCCGAGCTGATCGGACCGGGGGCCACGGCGTTGAATTCGCCGCGTTCGTAAGATCCGAGCAGGCGCGATGGAGCAAGGTAATCAAAGCCGCGAACGTCAAGCTCGACTGACGCGAGCGGCCGGGAGTGCCGATGGAAGACGTAATTCGGGCGCTGGAGTCGGCCCTGGGGAAAGAGGCTGTTCTGACGGGCGATGAAATCGGCGCGCGCTACACGACCAATCCGCGCGGCGAATCCTTTCCCATCCCGATCGCGCTCATGCGCCCGCGGAGCACCGGGGAGGTAGCGACCATTCTTCGCATTTGCAATGAACACGGCCAGCCGGTCGTGCCGCAGGGAGGACTGACCGGGTTGTGCGACGGCGCGAGTCCTCGCGGCGGCGACGTCGCGATCTCCCTGGAGCGGATGTCCGGCATCGAGGAAATCGACACGGCCGCGGGAACCTTGACTGCGTTCGCGGGCACGCCGCTGCAGACGATCCAGGAAGCCGCACAGGCGGCGGGATTCCTTTGTGCCCTGGATCTCGGTGCTCGGGGATCGTGCTTCATCGGCGGCAATGTCTCGACCAATGCCGGAGGAAACCGCGTGCTGCGCTACGGCATGGCGCGCGATCTCGTTCTCGGGCTCGAGGTCGTGCTCGCCGACGGCACGGTATTGCGATCGCTCAACAAGATGATCAAGAACAACACCGGCTACGACCTGAAGCAGCTTTTCATCGGCTCGGAAGGGACGCTCGGCATCGTCACGCGCGTGGTGCTGCGCCTGCATCCTCTGCCCGCGAGCACCTGCACTGCCCTTTGCGCGCTGCGCGACTTTGACCGGGTCATCGAGCTCCTGCGGCACGCCCAGGGTCGACTTGCGGGCACGCTGAGCGCCTTCGAAGCCATGTGGCCGGATTACTACGATCTGATGACGACCCGTATTCCGGGCAACAGCGCGCCGCTCGCCGCCGGACACGGCCTGTACGTTCTGCTGGATGCGCTCGGCGTCGATCAGGCCGTCGACCAGGAGCGCTTCGACGCGGTGCTTGCCTCGGCGCTTGAAAAAGGGATCATCGAAGACGCGGCGATCGCGCAGTCGGAGCAGCAGGCGGCGAGCTTCTGGAAGCTGCGCGACAGCGTGTCTGAGATGAGCAAGTACTGGTATCCCTACGTCGGCTTCGATGTCAGCATCCCGGTCGGGCAGCTCGGGGCCTTCGTCGAGGCGTGCCGCGCCGCGATCGGCGCGGGCTTCCCGGGCGCCGAATCGGTCTTTTTCGGCCACGTCGCCGACAGCAACTTGCATGCGTCGGTCCATTTGCCGGGCGCCGATGCCGCACGGTTCCCGAAGCGGGAAATCGAAAATACTATCTACGGGCTGGTCCGGGAGCGGCAGGGCTCCATTTCAGCCGAGCACGGGATCGGTATGCGCAAGAAGCCGTTCCTCGAATACTCACGCACGCCCGAGGAAATTCGGCTCATGCAAACCATCAAACAGGCGCTTGATCCGAAGGGAATATTGAATCCCGGCAAGATTCTTCCCGATTCCATCGCCCAGTGAGCGCGCAGGGGGATAGGCCTAGGTTGCCGTGAATCGCCGCGAATTCCTCGCCGCTGCCGGCGCGCTGCCGCTCGCGGGCTGCGCCGATGCGAAGCGGTCGCCGCTGCCGCCGGGGGAACTTCTGGGTGCCGATGCCGCCTTCGGCCATCGGCTCTTGAAGGGTGAGTTTCCAGCGCCGACCGAGACGCGGCGCTGCACCGTCGCGATCGTCGGCGGCGGGATAGCCGGTCTTTCGGCGGCGTGGAGACTCTCCAAGGCGGGCTTCGACGACTTTCTGCTGTGCGAGATCGAGGCGCGCGTGGGCGGCAATTCGCGCTGGGGCGAAAACGCGGTCTCGGCGTATCCCTGGGGCGCCCACTACCTGCCGTTGCCCACGCGCGAGTCGCGCGCGGTGCGCGAGCTGCTCGCCGATCTGGGCGCGATCGAAGGCGACCCGCACGTGGCGAAGCCCCGCTTCGACGAGCGCTATCTCTGCCATGCGCCGCAGGAACGGCTCTACCGCGACGGCGTCTGGCAGGAAGGGCTGATGCCGCATGCGGGCCTCTCGGCCCCCGAGCGGGCACAGGCGCGGCATTTCATGGAGACCATGGCCGCATTCAAGTCGCGGCGCGGGCGCGACGGCAGGAAAGCGTTTGCGCTGCCGCTTGATCTCTCCTCGCGCGATCCCGAGCTGCGTGCGCTCGACCGTTCGAGCATGAACGAGTGGCTGCGATCGCAGAAATTCGACAGCGAGCCGCTCCACTGGTACGTCGATTACTGCTGCCGCGACGACTACGGCACGGGGTCGGCGCAGACTTCCGCCTGGGCGGGGATCCACTATTTTGCCTGCCGCGACGGCGAGGCCGAGGACGCTTCGAGCGACATCGTGCTCACCGCGCCCGAGGGCAACGGCTGGATCGTGCGCCGGCTCGAAGAGAAGCTGCGCGGGCGACTGCTCACTGGCGCGCTCGCCACGCGCATCGGTCAAGAACGCAAGCGCGCTTTCGCCGAAGTTTCCCTGAGCGGGGAACGGCGAACAATCCGCATCGAGGCGGAACAATTGATCTGGGCGGGAAGCGCGTTTGTCCTGCCGCACGTATGGCCCGAGGCGCCCGCTGCGCTTGCTGCCGCTGCGCGCGAGATCGATTACGCGCCCTGGCTGGTCGCGAATCTCACACTGGAGCGGCTTCCCGAGGAGCGCCGCGGAGCGCCGCTTTCCTGGGACAACGTGATCTACGACAGCCCGGGCCTGGGCTATGTGGTCGCTACGCATCAGCACATGCGCACCAAGCCCGGTCCTACGGTGTTCAGCTATTACCGCGCCCTTGCGCATCCGGATGCGCGCCGCGAGCGCAAGAACCTGCTCGATTTGCCGCGGGAAGCGTGGGCCGAAGAGATCCTGGGCGAGTTGGCGCGCGCGCATCCCGATGTGCGCGAAATCACCGCGCGCATCGACGTCTGCCGCTACGGGCACGCCATGGCGAGGCCGCTCCCCGGGAGCCTGTGGCACGGCAGCCGCGCCGCGCTCGCTCGTCCCTACGGCCGCGTGCAGCTTGCGCACGCCGATGTCTCCGGAGTATCGCTCTTCGAGGAAGCGAATTACCGCGGTGTGGCTGCGGCGGAGCGCGCGCTCAAATCCCTCGGCGCTCGAGTGCCCTCGATACTGTGAAAAAGGGCTTGATTGCTTTACTATCCCGGTTGCGAAAAAAGCTCGGGCCGAGACGCCAAGGCAATAGCCGGATGGATCAACGATGGATACAAGAGTAGAGCAGCCTCAGCAGGTCGATCAGACCACGCAAGTCGGCCGTTCCATTCCGCGGCTGGAAGGGCGCTCGAAAGTCACGGGAGCGGCGGAGTACATCCACAATCTGCGCCTGCCCGGAATGCTCTACGGCAAAATCGTCCGCAGCAGCATTCCTCACGGCCGTATCCGTGCCATCGACGCGAGCGCCGCGCGCGCGCTCGGCGGCGTGCATTCGGTCATCACCGGCGAGGACGTGCGCCGTCTCATTCCCGATCCGTATTACGGCCCCGCGTTTCTCGACCAGCCGATTCTGGCGCTGGAGAAGGTTCGCTACGCCGGGGAGCCTGTCGCGGTGGCGCTTGCCTCCGACCCGCACGTCGCCGAACAGGCCGCCTCGCTCATCACCGCCGACTACGAAGAGCTGCCGGCCGTCTTCGACGAGGTCGAAGCGGTGCATTCGAAGGCGATCGTCCACGAGGAACTCAAGCCCGCGGGAACGTTTCCCGATCTCAAGCACTTCAAGGGTAGGAAGAACACCAACGTCG
>JACPRN010000082.1 GCA_016189945.1 Betaproteobacteria bacterium | reverse complement strand
GGTCGTGCTCACGGAATCGCTGAAAAAGCACGCCGGAATCAACCTGGTACAGATTCCGTACAAGGGGCAGAATCTGGCTTTCCCCGATCTGATCAGCGGGCGGGTGCACGCCACTTTCGCGAGCGCTTCCGCGCTCACCTACGTGAAGGAAGGCAAGATGCGCGCCCTTGCAATATCGAGCGATAGGCGCAGCCCGCTTGCTCCCGATGTGCCGGGGAGGACCGAGGCGGGATTGCCTCCGGTCTCAATCGACATCTTCACGGGGCTGTTCGCGCCCGCGGGAACGCCGAAAGATATCGTCGAGCGCCTCTCTCGGGAGGTGAGGGCCATCCTTCAGCGTCCCGAAATTCGCGAACAGGCCGACAGGGTCGGGTTGGACGCGCGGGGGTCCTCGCCCGACGAATTCGCGGCTTACCTTAAGGCGCAGCGCGAGGTGTGGCGCCAGGCGATCGCCGACGGAGGCATCGAGCCGAATTGAGAGGCGCTTCTCAGAGGCTTCTTTGCAGATTGAGCGAGAGATCGCCCTTCTGGACATTCACGTAGGCCACGCTCGCCCGCCGCGCCAGCTCACGGACCAGGGAAACCTCCTTGGTCTCCGGCACCTGGCGGGGATACTCCGTCCGGATTGGAGCCGAGGTCAGGGCGATAATACCCTCGACGGTTTTTTCCGGAAGCATGAGCTGGAGCAGGAGCTGATCGTCGGACAGCCTTCCGCCGAATTGGCGGCGCAGCTCTTCGATGGAAGGCTGCGGTACTTGCCACTTGAGGAATTGCTTGCCTCTGGCCGAGCCGAGAATCTTGTCCAGGACGTTCGGCTCGACCGGCGCAACCGGCTTGCCGTAGAACCCCAGCGCGTACTTGATCACTTCGTCGGACACCAGCTTGTAGCGCTCGCCGGAGACGACGTTGAATACCGCCTGCGTACCCACGATCTGCGACAGGGGGGTGATCATCACCGGGTAACCCAGCTCTTTGCGCACGACGATCGTTTCCTCCAGGACTTGGTCGAGCCGGTGCGAATCGCCGTGAATGAACAGCATCGATTCCAGGTTGCTCCGCATCCCGCCCGGTATGTGGTGATCGTACTGAGACAGCTCGTATTCGACCGGAACACCCAGGGGCTTGCCCTCCCGCTTGGCGACGGCGGTGAAATGCTCGGCGATCGTCTTGAGCGCCTCGCGATCCAGGCTCGAGGTGAATCCCAGGCGCTCGATGTTCTTCAACGTATTTTCGACCGAAGGCAGCGAATTGCCGTTGGCAAGCGGCGTGCTCGCGGTTTGCACGGTCCTGACCCCGGCCTTCACCGCTTCCACGTAACACAGAGGAGCCAATCCGGTGGTGCAATGCGAATGGATTTCAACCGCTATGCCGCCGGAATTGGCGAGGATCGCCGGCGCGAGCGTCTTGGTGCGCTCGGGCGTGAGCAGCCCGATCGAGTCCTTGATCAACAGGAAATCGACCTTCAGCTCGGCTAGCTCGGCCGCCTTTTGCGCGTAGAACTCATCGGTGTGCACCGGGCTCAGGCTGTAGACCAGACAGCCCTCGATCTGAAGTCCCACCTCTTTCGCAACCCGTATCGGATGGTGAATATTGGGAAAATCGTGCAGCGGATCGAAAATGCACAGGCGCCTGATTCCGTAGGCGGCCAGGCGCCGTACGAAAAGCTCGACCACCGAATCGGGCTGGATGCCGAAGCTCCACACGCCCCGGCTCCTGATCGCGCCGTGCAGCGGCGTTCTGGGCATCGCCTTGACGAGCAGTCGGAGCTTTTCCCAGGGGTTTTCCCTAAGGTAGCGCGAGTAGGCGACGAAGTGATTGCCTGACGAGCCCACTTGGATGCACTTGTATCCGGCCCGGTCGATGAGGGGCGCGATGGGCAGCATCATCGGCGCCGACATCCGCGTAGCCCACAGGCTCTGGTGGCCGTCGCGCAGCGTGACGTCGACGAATTCGATTTCTTCCATGCCCTTCCTCCTGGTGTGAATCATCTGCTCTTGCCCGGCACGCCGCCGGAAGGGTAGCATGACTCATCAGGCAAGGGGTGAACGGACTTCCAAAGTCTGATTTCACAGATTAAGATTGGCAAAAGTACCTAACTGCATACAATAACTGCATACAATTCCTGCCGGCGCGCATATCGGCTCGCCCCACCATGAGGGAGGCCGAAACCAACACACAGGGAAGAGAGGAGACCGCCAGATGAAGCAAGCAACCGGAATATCCATTGCAAGGGCAATTGTTTTCGTGCTCGCCCTCGGGATCGGCGGCAGCGCCGCGGCTCAGGCGGGCAGCTACCCGGCGCGCCCGATGAAGATCATCGTCCCATACCCTCCGGGGGGCCAAGGCGATACGCTCGGCCGCATCGTCGGCAAGAAAATGTCCGAGATGCTGGGACAGCAGGTCTTGGTCGAGAACCATCCCGGCGCGGGCGGCACCCTCGGCGTGGACTTGGCCGCCAAAGCGCCGGCCGACGGCTACACCCTCGGGCTGGGCGATTCGGGCACCCTCGGCGTTGCGCCCAGCCTGTACGCGAAACTGCCTTACGACCCGTTGCGCGATCTAAGCCCGGTGAGCAGTGTCGCCATGATAACGGCGGCGCTGGCCGTCAACCCCAATGTGCCGGCCAATACGGTTCGAGAATTGATCGAGCTGGCCAGAGCGAAAAAAGGTTCGCTGACCTACGGGGCCGGATACGGTTCGATGTCGAACCTGGCCATGGAACTGCTCAAATCGATGGCCGGCGTCAGCATAACGCACATATCGTACAAGGGCTTCGCGCCTCAACTGGTCGCCGTGCTCTCCGGAGAGATCAGCATGACGATCGGCGATTACTCGGCGATGGCGCCCCACGTCAAAGCGGGCAAGCTGCGCGTGCTCGCCGTCACCAGCAACAGGCGTTCCCCCGCGGCACCGCAGTATCCAACCCTCGCCGAGGCGGGAATCGAAGGCTACGCAGCGGATTTCTGGTTCGGCCTCCTGGTTCCGAAGGCTACGCCCGCGGATGTCGTGAGCAAGCTCAATTCCACCGTCGTCGGCGCTCTAAAGGCCCCTGACGTCAGCCAGATCTTCGATAATCGCGGCTATATTGCAACAGGCGGAACGCCCGAGGAGTTCACCGCGACCATAAGGGCCGAGATCAACAAATACGCGCGCGTTGTCAAGGAAGCCAATATCAAGCTTCAATAGGGCGGCTTAGCGTGAGGGGGGCCTCTCGCGCAGCATGCGCTGAAGCTCCCCGCTTCGGATCAGCCGCTCGAGGTCGCTTGCGCCGCCCACGAGCACGCCCTTGACGAACACCATCGGGAAAGTAGGCCATCCGGTCCACATCTTGAGCGCGTTGCGCCGGCGCCAGCCCGACCAGTAGCTCCCGTATTCGAGATAGCGATGCGCAATCCCGGCTGCCGCGAGCAGCTTGCGCGCCTTTTTCGGGAACGGGTTCTGCGCCATGCCGACCACCACGATGTCGTTCGCGGCGATCGCGCTCTGTACTTCGCGAACGATATCGGCGTGGTTGGCCGCGATTCTCTCCCGGATCGCCCGGTGGATGTGATCCTCGTCAAGAATGCTTCGCATAAAGAGAATGGGTGATTACGTAAACAGCCGCGCGCCGGTGAGCAGAAGCCGCACCACGCCGCTCACCAGCAGCGCCACGCCCACCGACAGCGACACCGAAACGAGCGCCTCGCGGCGCCCGACGGTCTTGAGCATGACCGCAAAGGTGGAGATGCACGGGATGTAGAAGGTGAGGAAAAGAAGGAAGGTCGTGATCTGTACCCAGTCGAGGATGGTGCCCACCTCGAAGGTCCCCAGCGCCTGGTAAATCATCAGCAGCGACAGCTCCTTGCGCAGGATGCCGAACAGGATGGGCACTCCGAGGACCGCCGGCAGCCCGAGCCACCACGATGTGACCGGAGTGAATAGCGCGTTGATCAGCCGGTCTGCTCCGACGTGATTGAGCAAGGCGAGCGCGACGCTGCCGCCCACCAGAAGCGGCGTCACGATGGTGAGGATGTCGCTGGTTCGCACCCAGGTTTCGCGAACCAGCAAGCGCCAGCGCGGCACCGAGTAGGGCGGAATCTCCTGCACCTGGCCGGGGCCGAAGTCGCGCATTTGGCGCGCCAGCAGCCGGCCCATCGCCGCGATCACGATCATGGTCAGGGCGAAAATCGCGAACACGCCCGCGCCGCCGAGGTACTTGCCTGCCAGGGCGAGAACGATAGCCGAGCGCGCGGAGCAGGGAACGAAGGTGATCAGCACCGAGGCGATGACCCGCTCGCGGCCGCTGGTGACCTTCGCCGCGGACGAAATTGCCGGGACGTTGCAGCCCAGGCCGGTCAGGAAGGGGACGGCAACGCCCCCGTGCAGGCCGATGCGGTGGAAGGCGCGGTCGACGACGAAGGCGATGCGCTGCATCACGCCTGCCTCCTCCAGCGCCACCAGCAGCAGTACCAGCGGGATCATGTACGGGACGACGATGCCGACCAGCCCGATCAAGCCGTCGACTACCGCGCGCGCGACGATGCCTCCGGTCGAGCCGGGTTTCCAGGCAGAGGCCATGTCGATCAGGCGCGCCGCGCTCACCGAGTCGAGCCAGGCGCTCACCTCGAAGACCACAAAGAGCACGGCAGCGAACACCGTGAGGCTGCCAATCAGGCCCCATTGCGGATGCAGAAACAGCTCGTCGGCCCAATAGCGCCAATCGCGGCCTTCGTGCGCCGCGCCCATGCGCGTCGCGGCCTCGTACAGGGTGGCGGCGCGGTGATGGCGGTCGGCGTGCAGTTCTTCCTCCAGTGGCCGGGGAAGCTTGCGCTCGGCTTCGCGGCGCAAGCGCTCCAATTCCGGCGCCAGCGCAGGGAAGTGCTGGCGCAGCTCGTCCTGGAAGTACGCGTTGCCCGCGGCGATCTGCATCGCGAGCAGCGACTGCGGCACGCGAAACGCCGCCTGAATCTCGCCGCGGCTGAGCGCCTCGCCGAGCGGCTGGAGCGCTTCGGCGATGTGTTTGCTTGGCGGCTGCGGCAGCGGACACGCCTCCGCACGGGCCACATCCACTGCGGCCGCGAACAGATTCGAAATTCCGTGCCCCATCAGCGCCACGGTCGGCACCACCGGAACGCCCAGCAATGCGCTCAACGCCGGCACATTGATGTACACGCCCTTTTCGCGCGCTTCGTCCGTCATGTTGAGCGCCATGACCATGGGGCGTCCGAGGTGGCTCAACTCCAGCGCCAGTTCCAGATGGCTTTCCAGCCGTGTGGCGTCGACCACCTGGATGATCACCTCAGGGGGCGCGAAAGGCGCCGGAGGGCCGCCGGGATCGTGCACCGACACGGGCGGGGGCTGGTCTCCCCAGAGCAAATACTTGAGCGTCGCCAAATCCTCCTCGGCGTCGCTATGCAGGGTGTTGATGCTCGGCAACTCGATCACGCTCGCTTCATCGAAGCCGATCTGTACCGTGCATTCCTCGTAGGTGCGATGGGTCCCTGCCAGTTCGCCGGTTCTTGGCGAAGTGCTCGACACGGCGCCAAAAAGCGTGCTCTTGCCGGCATTGGGCATGCCGACCATGGCGATCCGCAAGCGCCGTTCGCCGCGAAAGAGGGGCGTGCGAAGGGGAACAACGGATTCGTTTATCGGTTTATTCATGCGGCGATCAACCCGACACCCCAACTGTAATGCGTACGATTTGCAATTCTAACCTCTTGCGCGCAAGCGCAGACCCTCAGTGTGCTACCTTGCGGAGATGCCTGAAGAAACTGCAGCGGCGAGGCGGTTTGCCAAGGTGGCCGCGATACGCCCCGGCGAGGGCCGGGTGCTTGCCTGGTCGTTCGCCTACTTCTTTTGCCTGCTCGCCGGATATTACGTGCTGCGGCCGCTCCGGGATGAGATGGCGATCGCCGGCGGGGTGCGCAACCTGCAGTGGCTGTTTACGGCGACGTTCGTCGCCATGCTGGCTGCGGTGCCGATTTTCGGCGCCGTGGTGGCGCGGTATCCTCGCCGGCGCTTCATTCCGCTCGTCTACCATTTCTTTGCCGTCAACATCGCGCTTTTTTGGCTGGCACTGGCACTGGACGTCGGCAGGCAGGAAGTCGCGCGCGTGTTTTTCATCTGGGTCAGCGTCTTCAACCTGTTCGCCGTGTCGGTGTTCTGGTCGTTCATGGCCGATCTCTTTTCCAGCGAACAGGGGAAACGCCTGTTCGGGTTCATCGCCGCCGGAGGCTCGGCGGGCGCCCTTGCCGGCCCTGCGCTCACCGTGTGGCTTGCGTTGCCCCTCGGACCGGTGAATCTCCTCATTCTCGCGGCGGCGCTGCTCGAGGCCGCGGTGCTGTGCGCGCAGCGGCTGGAACGATCGGCGGCGAGCGGAGCGGAGCAGGCGCGGGGCGCGGCGCCGCCGCGCGCCGAGGGCCTGGGCGGGAACTGGCTTGCCGGCATCGCGATGATCCTGCGCTCGAACTATCTTGCCGGCATCGCCCTGTGGGTGTTCCTGCTTTCGCTTGCCGGAACCTTCCTCTATTTCGAACAGGCGCACATCGTCGCTCAGGCTTCCGACGATCCGGCGGTGCGCACGCGCATCTTCGCCAGCATCGACCTGGTGGTCGCCGTTCTCACCATCGCCGTCCAGTTCCTGGCCACCGGGCGGCTGATCGCGCGCTTCGGGGTTGGGCCCGCGGCGGCCTTTCTTCCCGTCGTGTTCGGGGTCGGTTTCGCGGTGCTCGCATTTGCACCGATGCTTCTGGTGGTGATCGGCGCGCAGGCGGCGCAGCGCACGGCCAATTTCGCCCTGTCCAACCCTGCGCGCGAGATTCTGTTCACCGTGCTTGAGCGCGAGGAAAAATACAAAGCGAAGAACGTGATCGATGTCGTCATCTTCCGCGGCGCCGACGCGGCCTGCGGCTGGCTGTTCGCGACGCTGCGCTCGGGCGGCCTGGAAATCCAGGCGATCGCGCTGGCCACGGTCCCGGTGGCCGCGCTCTGGTGCGCCCTCGCACTCGCGCTCGGGCGGGCGCAGGAGCGGCGCGCGCAGCGCCGTTGAGCGCTTGCAGACGTCTGGTTCACGATTCCGGCGCAGAATCCCGGCGTTGTATTGGTCTCGTGCTTTTGCGCAGTTGCAACCTCGCAACTGCGCAAAAACACGAGATTGAAAAAAACAAGGACGGCCTTTCCGGGTTGACCCTTTTGGCGCCCTCAAACGCGGGCGTTTGTTCCGGATCAAGAAGCGACCGTTGCCGCGGTGCAACAATAAATCAAGTGATCCTGCCGTCTCGGCGGCCAAGTTTCGCGCGGCATTGGTTGACCCGCGTGCCCAGGGGAGTTCACAAATGCGCCCTTCTGAAATCGCAGATTGCATCGAGAACAGGACCTACGACGAAATCGCGGTCGACGATACGGCGACGCTGGTGCGCACCCTGCGCCAGGAGGACATCCAGATGTTCGCCATCATGTCCGGCGACATCAACCCCGCGCACGTCGATCCCGAGTACGCGCACTCTTCGATGTTTCGCGAGGTCATCGCCCACGGCATGTGGGGCGGCGCGCTGATCTCGACCGTGCTCGGCACCCAGTTCCCCGGTCCGGGAACCATTTACATCGACCAGACGCTGCATTTTGCGCGCCCGGTGAGGGTGGGCGACACGCTGACGGTGAAACTGACCTGTCAGCGCAAATTCGACCACAACCACCACATCGTTCTCGATTGCATGTGCGCCAACCAGGAAGGGCATCTGGTGATCAGCGGCACCGCCGAAGTGCTGGCGCCGACCGAGAAAATCAAGCGCCCGCGGGCCGATCTGCCCGAATTAAGGCTGGCCGAGTCGCGCCAGTCGCGCTACGAGCACCTGCTCGAGATCACCCGGGGTCTTCCTGCCATCACGATGGCGGTCGTGCATCCGGTGGATGCCGAATCGCTGCAGGGGGCGCTGCTGTCCCGCGACGAAGGACTGGTCATGCCGACGCTCATCGGACCGGAGACGAAAATCCGCGCCGTGGCTGAACGTCTGGGAGTGAGCCTCGAGGGCTGCCGCATCGTCAACACTCCGCATTCCCACGCGGCGGTCGACATGGCGGTGGCGCTCGCGCGCGAGGGCGAGGTCGAAGCCCTCATGAAAGGCGCGCTGCATACCGATGAGCTGATGGCTGCGGTGGTGGCGCGCGACGGTCTGCGCACCGCCCGGCGCGTGAGCCACGTGTTCATCATGGACGTGCCGGCCTATCCCCGGCCGCTCATGATCACCGATGCCGCGATCAACGTCGATCCGACGCTGGAGGACAAGGTCTCCATCGTCCAGAACGCGATCGATCTGGCGCACATGATCAGGATCCCCGAGCCGAAGGTCGCCATCCTCGCCGCGGTGGAAACCGTCAATCCGAAAATGCGCGCGACGCTGGACGCCGCGGCGCTGTGCAAGATGGCCGATCGCGGCCAGATCACCGGCGGACTGCTCGACGGGCCGCTCGGCTACGACAACGCCGTTTCGATCGTCGCGGCGCGCACCAAGGGGATCAAGTCGGTGGTGGCCGGCCAGGCCGACATCCTGCTCGTGCCGAATATCGAGACCGGCAACATGCTCGCCAAGCAGCTCGAATACCTGTCCGACGCGCTCGGAGCGGGAATCGTTCTCGGCGCGCGGGTGCCGATCGTGCTCACCAGCCGCGCCGACCCACCCGAGGCGCGCGCCGCCTCGACCGCCGTCGCCGTGGTCATCGCCCACGCGCAGAGAAAGCCGGTCAAATAGGTCGGGATTCGTCCGCGCGGGTCAGCCAGTTCGCCAGGCTGGATTTGGCGAGCGTGGCCAAGATTGGGTTTCCATTTAGTCTCCACGTTTTTGTGCAGTTGCGATTTCGCAACTGCACAAAAACGTGGAGATTGGTTAACGGCAAGAGCAGCATCGCCGGTTCCGACCCGCTCGGCTCAGGCGGTGTTGGCCACAATTGCGCGATACGCAACTGCGCCGATTGACTACCCTGCAAATGCGCTATCATTCCCTCAAGAAGTCCAACAAAACCGCGTGGTGCCGATGCACGCCTTGCGAACGACAAGGGGGAGCACGCTTATCGCTGGTGGGCGCTCGGCGCGCACAGCGCTGGGTGCGCTCGGTTTCGCGCTCGCGAATCTTCTCGTCGCCGTCCCCTGCGGGGCCCAAGACGAGCGCTTTGATGTGGTGCGCTTTGAGATTGTGGGCAACACGCTGCTGCCGCAGGCGGAGCTTGAGCGTGCGGTGGCGCCGATGGTGGGCCAGCGGCGCGTCTATGGCGATCTGCAGAAGGCGCTGGAGGCCCTGGAGCGCGCCTACCGCGAGGCCGGTTACGGCACCGTGCAGGTGTATCTCCCCGAGCAGGAGTTGAGCGGCGGGGTGGTGCGCATCGAGGTGACAGAAAGCGTCATCGGCAAGGTGGCGGTGAGCGGCAACAAGTACTTCGATGAGGCCAACATTCGGGCGGCGCTGCCGGCGCTGAAAGAGGGCAAGGCGCCCAACCTGCGCGCGCTCTCCGAGGCGGTGCAGCTCTCCAACGAGAACCCGGCCAAGCAGGTCGAGGTGACCTTGGGGGTGAGCGAGGAGGAGGGCAAGGTCGATGCCAAGGTGGTGGTCACCGAAGAGGATCCGGAGCGCATTTTTGTGACCCTCGATGGGACCGGGACCGAGGCCACCGGCCGGGCGCGCGTGGGCGTTGCCTACCAGAACGCCAACCTGCTCAAGCTCGATCACACGCTGACCCTGGCCTACACCACCTCGCCGGATGCGCCCTCGGGGGTGAAGGTGGACATCTTCAGCGTGGGCTACCGGGTGCCGCTCTACGGGATTGGCGACAGCGTGGATTTCATCTACGGCAAGTCGAGCGTAAACACCCCGAGCACCTCACCGGTGCTGGGCGGGGTGCTGGGCATTGTAGGCAAGGGCGATGTGTTCGGTGCGCGCTGGAACCACTATTTTGCGCGCCGCGGCGAATACTCCTCCAAGCTGATTTTTGGCTTTGACTACAAGTACGTCAATTCGAGCTGCACGGTGAGCGGTGCTCCGGTGGACATCAATCCGCCGACCCCGCCCATTGCCAGTTGCCTGCCCTATACCACGCGGCCTTTGAGCGTCACTTATGCCGGGCAGAAGCAAAGTCCCGGGCGGCTATTCGATTACAACATCGGCTTGGCGCGCAACTGGGCGCTGGGCACGAAATACACGAGCCTCGACGGCACCACGGACAACTACTCCTATATCACCTCGGGGAATCGCCGCACCCGCGACGATTTCACGATCCTGCGGCTGGGCGGCAGTTTTTTGAGGGCGTTCGAAGGCGACTGGCAGGTGCGCATCGCCGCGAGCGGCCAGCGCTCGGCCGATCCGCTGGTGGCAGCCGAGCAGTTCGGGCTTGCCGGCTCGACCGCGGTGCGCGGTTTCGCCGAGCGGGCCGCTGCGAGCGACAGCGGCTATCTGTTCAACCTGGAAGGCTATAGCCCTGAGCTGGCAAAGACCGTGGGACTGCCCGGGAGCCTGCGCGCCGTGGCGTTCTACGATTTTGCGCGCGGGTTCAACGCGAGGGCCGCAGGATCGAGCGCGGCAGAGGAGATCGGCATCGCCAGTGTCGGGGCAGGCCTGCGCTATGCGCTCGGGAAAGACCTGAGCGTTCGCTTCGATCTGGCCCAGGTGCTCGACGCCGGTCCGCCCAATACCAAGGCCCGGGGCGAATGGCGCGGGCATCTAAACGTGATGATCGCATTCTAGGGAAAGTGTGAATTTTGCACGAATGGCTCCAGCAGGTCGTTGAAAACAATACTGCGCGGCCGGAGCATTTGAATCGACAAAGGGAGGGCATCATGGCCAGAAAAACCACTTCCGCTTTCCCGGCCCGAAGGCGCCTGATCGTCATCGCGATTTCCGCCTGTTTCAGCACGGCTCCGGCCTGGTCCAATCCGACCGCCCCCCAAGTGGTCACCGGCAGCGCCAGTTTCGCCCAGAAGGGGAACCTCCTGACCGTCACCAACAGCAACGGCGCGATCATCAATTGGAAGAGCTTTTCCATCGGCGCCAGCGAAACTACCCGCTTCAACCAGCCATCAAGCGCGAGCAGCGTCCTGAACCGCGTCATCGCCAACGACCCTTCGGTGCTGCTCGGCACACTCAGCTCCAACGGCAAGGTGTGGCTGGTGAACCCCTCGGGGATCATGGTCGGGCAAGGCGCGAGGATCGACGTGGGCGGTTTTGTCGCGAGCACCCTTGCTGTCCGAAACGAAGATTTCCTCGCCGGACGGCTCAATTTCCAGGCGACGCCCAACGCGGGCAATATCGAGAATCGCGGCGCCATTACCACGCCCTCGGGCGGAAGCGTGTATCTCGTCGCGCCGGCAGTGGAAAACCGCGGCATCATCAACGCGCCGGGCGGCGAAGTGATTCTCGCCGCGGGGCAGAAGGTCGATTTGATCGACACCGGAACGCCCGGGGTGAAGGTTGAAATCACAGGTAACGAAGGCAGCGCGACCAATCTGGGCCAAATCCTTTCCGAAGCGGGACGCATCGGGATGGCGGGGGTGCTGGTCAAGAACTCTGGCAGCCTCAATGCGAGCAGCGTGGTGCGAGAAGGTGGCCGCATCTTCCTTAAGGCGAGCAAGGACGCTTACCTCGATGGGTCGGGGACGATCCTCGCCACGGGCGCCAAGGGCGGCAGCATCGACATCCTCGGCAGTCGAGTCGCGGTGATGGACAACGCCAGCCTGGACGCGTCTGGCCAAACAGGTGGCGGTCAAATCAGAGTCGGGGGCGACTATCAGGGCAAGAACCCCGAGGTGCGGAATGCCCAGATCACCTACTTCGGTCCCGAGGCATCGATCCGCGCGAACGCGACCAGCGAAGGTGACGGCGGCAAGGTGATCGTGTGGGCGGACGACACCACGCGCGCCTACGGCACTATCTCCGCACAAGGTGGACCTACCAGCGGCAACGGCGGGTTCGTGGAGACCTCTGGATATCGCTATCTGGATTTTCAGGGTCGGGTCGATACGAGCGCGCCCAACGGCAATGTCGGGACGCTGTTCCTCGATCCAGAGAACATCAACATAAGCACCTCGGCCAATTTCAACATAAGCGGCAGTTCCCCATTTCAGCCGCAGACCATCGGCACTTCGACTCTCAACGTCACCACGCTGAAAAACGCGCTGGTCAGCGGCGACGTGATCATCGACACCACCGGCGGCGGTACCGGTTTCGGGGATATTTCCTTTTCTGCGGCCCTCGACTTCAACGGCATTGGCAGCAAGGCGCTGACGATGAACGCTAATCGTCAGATCAACATCTCCGGCAGCATCACCGATTCGGTGGCGGGCGGGGATACGCTAAATTTCGTGCTCAATCCGGGCAAGGGCTCGGCGGGCGCGACCGCGAGTATTTCGGCGACGAGCGTCGAAGCGGGCAACCTGACGGTGAATACCGCAACCGGCGGCAGTGGCAATCTGATTATTTCAGGAGGCACCACCAAGGTCTCGGGTGCGCTGAATGTCACCAGTCTTGCGTTTACCGGCGGCACCTTGGAGCTGAACGGGGCCAGTGCCGCAGATCGCACCATCTCCTTGGGAAGCGGCAGCAACTGGTCCTGGGGTGCCGGCACGCTCAGGAATGCCGTCTTCAACATCGCCTCCGGCGCGACACTGGACCTTGGCGGGACCGTGGCATTGGACAGCACGAGCCTTACCAACACCGGCACGGTGAATGTAAACACGGGTTTCCTGGACCTGAAAGGAACGGCGACGCTGGCCAACAGCGGCGCGGTGAACCTGTCGGGGGGCTATGACCTGAGGCTCTACGACACTTCGAGCCTGACCAATGCTGCGGGCGCGACGATCGACTTGAAGGCCGACGGTTCGCAGCTCTGGGTGTCGAATGCCTACCAGTCGTCGAGCGCGCCGACGATCACCAACCACGGCAACATCGTCAAGAGCGCCGGCACGGGCACGAGCTACCTGAGCCAGTACTATCGCAACACCTATGGGTCGGGCACGGCCTATCCGGACTTTCTGGTGAGCGACGGGCGTATCAGTGCGAGCACCGGGACGCTGCAGATCGAGGGCAACGCGCGCTACGAGACGGGGGCGAGTTTCGGCGCGGCCGGCGCGAACGGCACCGGCATCTATCTGTACGACGGCATCCAGACGGTCAATGCGAGCCAGACGCTCGATGCGCTACGGGTCAATACCAGCGTCACGGGCACGGGGAGCCTGAGCGTGGCCAATGGCGGCACCATGACCTGGTACGGCGGCACCTACAGCGGGGCGGGCCTGACGGTCAACAGCGGCGGCACGCTCGATCTTGCCGGCACGCTGACGATGCAGGGCTCGCCGCTGAGCAATGCCGGCACGGTGAATCTGAACACCGGTTACCTGGACCTGAAGGGTACGGCGGCGCTGGCCAACAGCGGCACGGTGAACCTGTCGGGGGGCTATGACCTGAGGCTCTACGACACGACGAGCCTGACCAATGCCTCGGGCGGCACGATCGACTTGAAGGCCGACGGTTCCTATCTCTGGGTGTCCAATGCCTACCAGTCGGCGAGCACGCCGACGATCACCACCCACGGCAACATCGTCAAGAGCGCGGGCACAGGCACGAGCTACCTGAGCCAGTACTATCGCAACACCTATGGGTCGGGCACGGCCTATCCGGACTTTCTGGTGAGCGACGGGCG
>JACPRN010000068.1 GCA_016189945.1 Betaproteobacteria bacterium | reverse complement strand
GTTCTACGACGAGTTCAGCCGGCAGATGCGCGCCATCCTGCAGGAGGCCGGCATCAAGGTCGTGCGTTGAAAGAGCGCGCTAGCGCGGCAGCCGGCGTAGGCACTTCAGTCCGAACCCCTTGCGGGGAGGTAGGGGGCCAGGCTCGATTTACGCCGCGATTTACGTCGCCTACGAAAATCGAGCTTGGCCCCTTAACATCTTGTTCGCGGTGATATAATAAACATATCAGTTAAGCCGATCGTCGAGGTCCCCATGCCCGTCCGTTCTTCCCCCGCCAAGCGCAAGAAGGCCGTCGCCGGGATCCTCCTGCGCTACCGCGAAACCGATACCACTTTCGGCGTGACGCGTGCCACCGCCACCCGCCTTGCCAAGACCCTGGGCCTGTCGGAGACCCAGGTCATCCACGTCGCGCTCGCGCATTTTGCGCGCCAGAACCTGCCGGCTTACGAGGCCGATGACGGGCCCCTCACCGATGACCAGATGAGCGCCATCGAGCGCCTGCAGCCGCCGGGTCGGATGAAGGTGAAGTCCAGGCTGTTCTGATGCCGATCGCCGAGCCGCGTTGGTACGGCGAGCCGGTGCCGGGCGACATCGTGTGGTGCCGCTTCCCGCAGGATAGCGTCCCGAAGCCAGGGCCAAAGCCGCGGCCCGCGCTGGTGTTGAGCGCGGGCGAACATGATGACCACCCGGTCGTTATCGTGGCGTACGGGACCAGCCAGAAAACCGGCGACCTTCGCGCTGGCGAATTCGCCATCCTTCGCGAGGACGCGACCGCCTTCGCCGCAGCGGGCCTGAGCTATCCGACCAAATTCAACCTCGGCAGGACATTCGAACTCGACTACAACGACGTCTGGTTCGGCGTGCCGCCCGGCGCACCTCAGGGACAGTCGCCCAAGCTTGGTATCCTGCATCCGAGCCTGATGCGACGAGCGCAAGCAGCGTATGCGGCGCGGCGCAGGCGCTGAGGCGCGTGCGATTTCAAACGCACGGGAAATGATCGCCTTTGAGTAGGGGAAAGGGGCCAGGTTCGATTTACATCAGCCTGGCCCCTTAACATACGTCGCATACGAATATTCAAGAAATCGTGAAGTACCTGCTCGATGCGTGCATCATTCAGGCGGTACTCAAACAACCCCGATGTCGACAGGTAGGCGGCCGAAAACAGCACGTTGGCATCGAGAAATACCCGATGCATCACGGCCGCTTGTGCGGGATGTCAGCCGGGTCCAGGCCGAGTTTGCGCACGGCGCGGAGCGCGCGCTTGTAATCGGCGGCATCCGCCGCGTTGTTGAGCAGGAACTCCGCCTTGCGGCGCGCGGAGTAAACCTCCACCGGCAGGGCGATTGCCGGACGGATGGTGAGTCCATCCTTCATTTCCTCGAAAATCACCAGGCCGCCGTCTTTGAGCCCGAAGCGCCGCCGCAGCTTGGCAGGGATCACTACGGTACCGTTGCGGCCGATCTTGCAGGTTTCCATAATCGTGGATCTCAGTAATTCTGAAATTCAGATATTATCACAGGGAATGGATGCCCGGCCTATCGCCCGCCGTCGCCGAGCACTGCGTAGGGCGCCCAGAACAGCGGATGCGAAGAAGTTCCTCGCCGACAACCAGTTCGAAGACGGCTACTGATACTCCTGGAAGACCCGCACTGATCGACAGATCTGCCTCGACGGAAGCTCGCTTGTCAGCGTGAGCGACAACGTGAGGCTCGACCCGCACCTCAACCGGTTAAAATGATTAACTGTGAGAAATTCGGGCTAGCGCTCTAAAATGTCCCATCCGTGCCCGGACGAATTCCGAAATGACCCATTGGACCGAATCCGTTGCCGTGGCCGCCCGATCGATCTCCGCGCGCACAGTATCAAATGCGGGGGGTTTGATCGTTGTGGGCTATTTGTTCGCCTATGTTCTTCTTGATTGGGCGAGCTACATCCATCCCGTGGCCCCGTTCGCAATCACGCCGTGGAATCCACCATCCGGACTGAGCATCGCGCTGCTGTTGGTTTTCGGCCTGCGATGCACTCCCGTCGTCTTTGTTGCGGCCGTTCTGGCCGAGGTCGTGGTGCGCGGCGCGGGAGGTTCACCGATCGAAATCGCCTCATACGCCGCGATTCTTTCCGGAGGCTATGCCGCCATGGCGGCGTTTCTCCTGCGCGGGACGCGATTCGACCCGAGTTTCAAGACGCTGCGCGACCTGGTCATCTTTGGCGTAACTGCCGCGGTGGGCGCCATG
Organism: Betaproteobacteria bacterium; assembly: GCA_016189945.1. Lineage (GTDB taxonomy): Bacteria > Pseudomonadota > Gammaproteobacteria > Burkholderiales > SG8-39 > JACQTO01. The sequence goes on along the minus strand of JACPRN010000068.1, from coordinate 10,744 downwards.
GGCGTTGCGGTTTGCTACGTTTCCGCGCATGTGCTCGCGGGAGCATTCACGTGGAACGAATTCCCCGAATATGCGCTGCGTGATTGGGTCGGGGAGGTGATCGGAATCATGATCCTCACGCCGGCGCTGCTGATTCACGGGCCGGCGCTTGCCCGAACACGACGCTGGCGACTCAGCGGCGCGGCCATCGTGCAGGCGCTCAGCATCGTTGCCGCGCTCTGGGTGGTCTTCGCGGCAAACGTGACCGATCCTTCAAAGCTGTTCTATGTGCTGTTCCTGCCTTTGATCTGGATCAGCGTGATGAACGGTTTGCGGGGCGCTACGCTGGCGCTCGTCGCCACGCAGGTTGGTCTCATCGTGTCGCTCCAGCTCGTGGGATATGGCGCCCGCGTAGTGGTGGAATTCCAGTTGCTGATGCTGGCGCTCGCAGTAACCGGCGCTTTTCTCGGGATGGCGGTCGACCAATGGCGGCGCGCACAGGACACACTGCGCACGAGCGAAGCAGAACTCAGCGCTGTGGTGAGCATGGCGCCCGACGCAATTCTTATCCTTGACGGAGCAGGGCGGGTGATTGACGCGAACGCAGCAGCCGAAGCATTGTTTCGCGCCTCGTCCGGCGGGCTAGTGGGCAGTTCGGTTGCCGGTCTGATTCCCGGACTGCGAGAGCCTTTCGAGTCGTTGCAGGGGCGCGAGGTGCGCGCTAGGCGGTTCGATGGCACCACTTTCCCCTCCGAGGTGTCTTTCAGCAGCGTGCCGATCGGAGAACGCAAGGCGTACATTGGAATCGTGAGGGATACGACGCGGCGCAAGGAGATCGAGGACCGGCTTCGGGAGCGAGAACGGGAACTCGACCGGGCGATGCGCGTGGCGGCGGCTGCAGAAATGGCGTCAGTGCTCGCACATGAGCTGAACCAGCCGCTCACGGCGGCCCTGAATTTCGCGCAAGCATGCGATCTGATGTTGAGACGCGGCGACGCGGAGCAGACCCAGTTGGCGCAAACCATGGACCGGGTCGTCGCCGAGGTATCGCGGGCGGGGGAGGTCGTCCGACGGTTGCGAGACCTTTCCCGGGGCGGCTCGGCAAGGCTCGATTCCGCTGCAATCGAAAGCCTCGTCGATGCTTCGATGCAATCCTTGAAAGACCGGTTTCAGAGACATGGTATTGCGGTTGCGATCAAGGTGGTTTCCGGGCTTCCCCCCGTGCTCGTCGATCGCGTCCAAATCGAGATGGTGCTCAACAATCTCGTCGCCAATGCCGTCGACGCGATTGTGGGCGCCAAGGCCGAGGAGCGCAAGATCAGCGTAGAGGCGAGCTCGGATGGGCCTGCGTTCGTGCGCGTCGCGGTGCGCGACTCGGGTCCGGGGCTGAGCCCCGCGATCGCCGAGCGCCTGTTCGTTCCGTTCAGCACGACGAAGCCTGCGGGGTCCGGGCTCGGCTTGTCGATCAGCCGTTCGATAATCGAAAGCCATGGAGGCCGACTGTGGATGGAACCACAGCCGCGCGGCGTCGCGTTTTTGCTCACGCTCCCGACAACCCCCTCGCAGGAACCGCCGAAATGAATGCCGACGCCCCTACCGTCTACATCGTTGATGACGAACCTGCGGTGAGGGAGTCCCTGGCGCTGCTCTTGCGGCTGCACGGCTTTGTTTCGCGGGGGTTCGCGTCGGGCGAGGAGTTCCTTTCCGCTTGCGCGCCTGGATGGGCCGGCTGCGTGCTGCTGGACCTGCGCATGCCGGGAATGAGCGGGCTCGCCCTGCAGGCAGCGATGGCTGATCGCGGCATCACGCTCCCGGTCGTGGTCGTCACCGCGCACGGTGACGTCGCCGCCGCACGTGCGATGCTCAAGGCAGGCGCGCTGGACTTCCTCGAAAAGCCGCTCGACAAAAACCAGCTCCTTGCGGCTGTTCGTGCCGCATTCGAGCGCAACGCGGAAGACCGCGCGCATGTGCTGGCAGTCGCTCAGGCCAAACAATGCATAGAGCGGCTTACCCCGCGCGAACGAGAAGTCCTCGACCTGATCGTCGCGGGGCAGCACAACCGGGAAATTGCCGCCGAGCTCGGCATCAGTGCGCGTACGGTCGAGGTCTACAAGGCCCGCTTGATGGAGAAGCTACGGGTCGACCGATTGCCGGACCTGATCCGCCTCATGCTCACGGTGGCAAGCGACAAGCGCTAGCGCCGTGAGTCGGTAGTTCTCTGCACGTTTTCCCATCGAAGCGCAGGCACGGGCGTCGCGGCTCGATCCGAAAGCACTGCTCGGCCGTAAGGGTTTTACCTACGGCATCAGCATAAGGGCTTGCCGAATGTACTCGGGCGGCCCTCTTTCTTAGTATCACACCAGATGCTGGATAACCCTCGCAAGCTTGGCGGTTTTGGTCCGCCGCGAAGCGGTCGCATTGAGCCATTTCTCTTCGAACGTGGCCGGCCGAGGGACACGGCAGGATCATTCTTGTCCTCGTAAGAGAACGGAGCACGGGCATGACTACGCAGCTATGGCACACGATGGACGTTGCTGCAGCTCTTGAAGAACTCCGGGTGGATCCGCGCCATGGCCTTTCACCGGAGGAGACCCAGAGGCGGCTCGCCCAATACGGTCGGAACGAGTTGGTCCACGAGCACAAAGCATCGCCCTGGACGCTGTTCATCAACCAGTTCAAGAATATCCTCATCGTTATCCTCATTGTCGCTACCGTCCTCTCGGCTTTTGTCGGCGAGTACGTCGATGCAGCCATCATTCTGGCGATTATTGTGTTCTGCGCGGTGCTCGGATTCGTCCAGGAATACCGAGCGGAACGCGCGCTCGACGCTTTGAAGAACATGCTGACCCCGATGGTTTCGGTGCTGCGGGGCGGCCGGGAACTGAAGATTGCATCAAAGGAGCTGGTCCCCGGGGATATGCTCGTGCTCGAGGCCGGGGACAGGATCGCCGCGGATGCGCGGCTTGTGGAGAACCATTCGGTCCAATGCGATGAAGCGCCATTGACCGGCGAGTCGCTGCCGGTGTCCAAGGAACTCCTGCCGATGCGGCAGGACAGTCTCGTGGGCGACCGCAGGAACATGGTATTTACGGGAACCACGGTGACCTACGGCCGCGGCAAGGCGGTCGTGTGCGCGACCGGTATGCGGACCGAATTCGGCAAGATCGCGCAGGAAGTGGCTTCTGTGGAGACAGAGAAGACACCGCTCGAACGCCGTACCGATGAGATCGGAAAGTGGCTGGGCATCGTCACACTCGCGATCTGCGTAGTCGTCGTTGGCGTCAGCGTCGGGCGCGAATCCTGGAATGACGGCTTTACCGTGGCATCCGCGCTGCCGATTGTCTTGTTCGCGATCGCGCTGGCGGTGGCTGCGGTGCCCGAAGCGTTGGCCGCCATAGTGACCGGCGCCCTGGCAATCGCCATGCACGAAATGGCCAAACGCAACGCGCTGGTGCGCCGGATGCCCGCTGTGGAGACCCTGGGTTGCACGAGCGTGATCTGCTCCGACAAGACCGGTACCTTGACGAAGGGCGAAATGACCGTGCGCACGCTCTATGTCGGCGGCCGCATGATCGAGGTCAGGGGCAGGGGCTATTCATCGGAAGGCGCTATCGGCGGGGCTGTCGACGATCCGGGGCTGCAGTTGCTGCTCAAAGCCGGGCTTCTTTCGAGCGACGCCGTGGTCGGGCAGGACGGTGCTCGCTGGTTGGTCAAGGGCGACCCTACGGAAGGCGCTCTCGTGGTCGTCGCAGCCAAGGGCGGATTCGGCACGGAGGGGACGAGGAAGGCCTCCCCGCGCGTGGAGGAATTTCCTTTTAGCTCCGAACGCAAACGCATGACCACGGTCCACGCGATGCCGGACGGGCGGATCATGGCTTTCATGAAAGGCGCACCCGAGATGATCCTCGATCGGTGCACTTCCATCCAGAGCGGCGCGGTCGCAGTCCCGCTGGATGACGCCGGGAGGAGCGAGCTGCTCGCGGTGAACGAGTCGCTGGCAAGGGACGCGCTGCGCGTCCTCGGCATCGCGTACAGGGAATTGCCGCGCCAGGATCGCTACTCGGACGACGAAGTCGAGAAAAACCTCGTGTTTCTCGGCTACGCGGGCATGATGGATCCGCCGCGCGAAGAAGCCGTGGAGGCCGTGAAGGTTTGCCGTCAGGTGAGCATCCGGCCGGTGATGATCACCGGGGATCATAAGCTGACCGCAGTCGCCATCGCGAAGGAGATCGGGATTTTCCGCGAAGGCGACCAGGTCCTGACGGGCGAAGAGCTGGCGAAGATGGACGCAGCGGCGCTCGCGGCCATCGTGGAGAAGGTCACGGTGTACGCCCGCGTGTCGCCTATGGACAAGCTCAAGATCGTGCGCGCCTGGAAAGCGAAGGGGCACATTGTTGCGATGACCGGCGATGGCGTAAACGACGCTCCGGCGCTCAAGCACGCGGACATCGGCGTGGCGATGGGAATCTCCGGCACGGATGTCGCCAAGGAAGCGGCCGACATCGTGCTCGCCGATGACAACTTCGCGACGATCGTGAAGGCGATAGAACGCGGCCGCTGGATCTACGACAACATCCAGAAGTACCTGACCTATCTGCTGCGCGCGAACATCACGGAGGTCGTGGTGCTGGGAAGCGTGGTGATGTACCTTGGTCCGCAGTACCTGCCCCTGCTGCCGGCTGCGATTCTCTACATCAATCTCGCGAGCGACGGATTGCCCGCGCTCGCGCTCGGTATTGCGCCACCGGATAAGGACATCATGCAGCGACCGCCGCGAAATCCGACGGAAAGCGTGTTTTCGTTCGAAGTCCGCACGTTCATCATCTTCGGGGCCCTTATCGAATGCCCGATCTTTCTCTGGGTGTTCTTTCGCGACCTGAACAACATCGAGATCGCGCGCACCGAGATTTTTCTGATGTTCGTGATCATCGAGCTGGTCCTGGCGATGAACTTCCGCTCGCTGCGCCACAGCATCCTTGAGGCCCCACCGCACAAGTGGCTGCTGATCGCGATCGGCTGGGAGCTTGCCCTGATCGCGGTGCTGGTCCAGTTTGCGGCCGTACGCGAGGCGTTCGGCATCGCGATGCCGACGCTGCGGGACCTGGGGTTTGTGGTGTCGGTAGGGATCGGCATTCTCGTTTCGATCGAGCTCATCAAGGTGGCGTTGCGCAAGCGCCACCATTACTTGCGGCTTGCCCCGGTCTCGGTGGGATAAGCCGAAGCGCGCGCGATAGGGGTTTCACTTAGTGCAATTGCCTAAGGGCTTCCCTGATTTTCCCGAGCAGCCCATCCTTTTACCATTTCATCAGACGTTGAATTTGGCGCGCAATTTGGCGCGGTTGTTTCGGCGTGAGGCGGCTTGCGCACGCACCAGTCAGCACAGGAGGGAACGCCATGTTAAGGGTACTTGTCCCGATCGATGGTTCGCGCAACTCGAACTTCGTCGTACCACACCTCATTCGGGAGTTCCACAAGAACCGCGCGCTGAAGATTCATCTGCTGAACGTGCGGCCGTGGTTTCGGACCTATGTCGCGCAGATCCGCGGCGGGAGGGATCTGAAGGACTTACATCGCGAACAGGGTGAAAAGGCGCTGCTGCCCGCCAGGAAGGCGCTGGATGGCTTCGGCGTTCCCTACTTGGTGCATATTGAGGAGGGAGACAAGGCAGAGGTGATTGCCGCCACGGCGCGTCGGCTCTGCTGCGACCACATCGTGATGAGCACGGCACGCAGGAACTCGCTGACCCGGATGTTCAGGGATTCCGTTACCCACCAGGTGATCGAATCGACGAACGTGCCGGTCGAACTGATCGCAGGAGATGCACCGTCGAATGTCGATCGGTATGGCGTTCCGGCAAGCATCGGTGCGGGGTTGGCCCTGGCGTTCCTCGCTGCCGCAGACTGACCGCAGGCGGCATCTCCCCCACCCGCGATACAGAACGCATCGAGCGCTCTTGCGTCGCCGGTGCATCGTCGTGAGCGAGGTTGTAGACCGATTTTCGCGAGATTACTTCTTCTCGCTCTTCTTCTCGGGCAGCAATTGCCCCCGCTCGTAGGTCAGCCGCTCGACGGTCGCCTTGGGAAGCTCGTAAGTCCACCGCTCGAAGCGGCGTTCGCGCTCGAGGCGCTCCACGAGCTTGGCGCGTTGCTCGGCGAATTCCTTGTCGCGTTTTTCCTTGTCGGAGGCGCTCTCGCCTTTTTCCGGCGCGCGGACCTTCGGCGGCTCGCCTGACTGCGCCACCTGCGCGTAATAGCGATCTTCGCCCGCTTTCGCGCCGATTTTCACAACGTAGGTGAGATCGTCGAAGGTCTGAATCCGGGCCACCACCGGCTTGTCGAGTCCGGTTGCGACCTTGGCCGGATCGGCGACCACGCCGGCAAGGGAGATCTCGTACAGGGGGCTCATCACATCCTGCGCTTTCTGCGCATCCGGTTTTTCGGCCGAGCCGGCAAAGCTCCACAGGTCGCCCTCTTTTGCGCGTTCCAGCGTCCAGCGGTTCTTGTCATCGGGTCCCGCAACGGCGACCGACTTCACCCGGTCGATATGGAAGATAGGTTTAACGATCCAGGCCGACGGCGACGCTTCGACCTGAGTGAGCGGTTCGGAGACCACGGCGATCCACGTGGCATCGGCGCCAGGCAACAGGTAGCGTCCGGCGGGCACCTCTGCCGCGCGCGGGGGGCCGCCCTCGGTCTGCACCTGGCCAGGCTTCATGAGCTTTTTGCCGAGCAGCAGTCGGGCAAGCGTCTTGCCCGAAGCGTCCTTCAATTCGAGCACCGTGCCCATGCCCTCGCGCGCTGTCCCCGGTTTGGGCTCTGCCAGCTCGAAGCGCGCGCGCTCGCCTTCCGAGAGGTTTTCCGTCTGCACGACCTTCAACTCGACTGCCTTCAGCAACAGGCCGGCGATTCGGTCGACGTCTGCGGGGAAATCGGCGCGCTCGCGCACTCGCCAGGAGGCGCCCTGTTTGACGATATGAACATCGTTCTTCGCGTCGCGAACCGCGATTTCGGCGACCTCGGCCATCTTGAGCGCGGGAAGCAGTTTCTGCCCGAGGCGCGTATTGCCCTGCTGCTGCCATGACAGACGGTCCACCCAGCGCACGGCCGCACCCGCGGCCACCAGCAGCGCCAAGGCGCCAAGCAGGAACAGAAACTGTTTGCGATTCATAGCGTCATCACCCTCTTCTCGGGCGCACCTCGGCAAGCTGAAGACCTCCCGAACAGCCGTATCGCGCCGATGGTCGATTTGCCTGCCCTGAGCTCTTTTTCTATCTTTCCGATTCAGCGCGAGCAGCGTTTTTCCCCGCAATGCGGCCCTGGACCGTGCATCGGGCCAGGCCGTGCTGACTGAACCCGCCGGCTGATTCGCCGCCGCAGTACAGGCCCGGGATGACGTTCCCGTTCAAGTCGATCACCTCGCATTTCGCGTTGATCCGCAAACCGGCGCGCGTGTCGTGCGGGACCGGTGTCGCCCACCCGGCGTAGAAGGGCGGCGTCTGGATCTTGTATTGCGGACCGGGTTTGCCGAAATCCGGGTCTTTGCCCGCATCGACATAGGAGTTGTACTTGGCAACGGTCTGCTCCAGCGCTGCGGCCGGCATCGGCTTGCGCTGGTACTTGTTGACGATATTGCGCGCCAGTTCGGCGATGGTATCGCCGGAAAAGAAGAATCCGGCTTCCCGGTCCACGTGCGGCGGAGCGACGGTCCAGCCTTCCCGTATCACCGCTTCGTGGTCGAAGATGGCCCAGATCGGTCCGCCGCCGTTGGTCCCATCACCGGTTCCGGCGAGCGCCGCATTGAGGAAATTGGCCGGCGCGTACTTGATATTGGCGGCGTTGAGATAACTGCCCGGCACGTAGTTGCTGACGCCATTGTATCGGTTGGAGGTGAACTGTCCTTTGGTTTCGTCGTAGAACCTCACGCCGGCCTGGTTGACCAGAATCAGGTCCTGCCAGTCCCGGACCGGGAGCCCGATCGCGCGCGCACGAGGGAAAACGGGGCTGCTCGGCAGCCAGGTGAGGTTGACGTAACCATATTGGGTGCCGACCTTGTTCGGCTTGGTGATCCCGGAGCCGAATTCCCCGGTCTGGTTGAACAGACCCCAGAGCGATGCGCCGATCGCCATGGCCGCGATCTCTCCGCTTGCATCCTGGCTGGTGTAGGGCTCGCCGGCGACGCCGCAGTACTCTTCGGTGAGCCGAGGGTCGAACATGCGCCGAAAATTGACGTTGCTGGCGTGCCCTCCGGTGGCGATGATGACGCCTTTTCGCGCGCGGATGCTGACTGTCTTGCCCTCGTTGGACGCGCTGATGCCAAGCACTCTGCCCGCGGTCGGATTTTCCCTCACCAGGCTTGTCATGCGGTGCTGCAGGAGAATCTGCACTCCCGCCTTTCTCGCGGCCGCTTCCAGCGGGCGGATAAGACCGACGCCCGACGAACCCATCGTTCGCATCTCGGGAGCAGCCGGTTTTCCCGTCTGCATCAGAGGCCAGTCCATCGGGGCGACATGGTTCTCCCGCAGGGCCGAGTTTCCGGTTGCGCCGGCTCCCCTGTTGTCCGGCGATCTGTCCCCGAATACGACGCCGTGGGCCACCAGCCATTCGTAGGTCGGCGCGCTCTGGTCGGCGAAAGCGCGGATGATTTCCCGATCGTTGTAGCGGTAATCGGGAAAGCCGTTGGATTCGACCACCGACCAGTCGGTGAGGTCGGAAAACAGGAGGTCCGGCGAGTCGACGATCCCGTGCTTCTTCTGCGCGCTCGTGCCGCCGCCGAGCGGCACGTTTCCACCGCTCAATATCGCGTGTCCGCCGACGTCCCAATTGGCGTCGATCACGATCACCGGCGCCCCGTCTTCTCTTGCCTGTATTGCCGCCGGCAGCCCGGTGGCGCCGGCTCCGATCACTACGACATCCGCCTCTTTATCCCAGTTCATAGAACGTCCCAGATCCTTCGCTCAGGTTTTCTTCAAGCCTTGTCGGATTTAGGCGATCGGCCGGCGGCCGATCGAAAAACGAACAAAACTCGCTCCAACAAAATCATTCGCGGCGCCGACGGGGCCAGTTTCATTGCCCGCCTCCCTGATACATTTGGAACATTTGCTTACAGCACCCACCGTCCAGGCTTGATATTCTATTCGTAAATCGACGCGAGCACCGCGGGCTGATCCGGGTTTTCCCTGTTAAGCTTCGCCAATCGGTGCTCGACATACGCACCGGCCTTTCCCTTGCATAGCACCTATTCCATGCTATCGGTGACTGAACCGATGACAAATCCAATCCGATGCATCCACGCGCCGCGGCGCGCGAAGGACTTGACGCCGCGCACGAGCCTTCGCGGGGCGCTGCGCCAGGGTTGGTTTTGGCTGCTGGCGGTGCTCGTCATCGCGGCCGGCGGGGCCCTCTATTACCAGATGAAACCAGGCGTGGCGCAGCAGACGCCGCCGGCCGGGCGCAGGCAGGGCATGGATCCCTCGCGGGCGATGCCGGTCGTGGCGGCGCCCGCCAAGACCGGCGATGTGAACGTCTACCTGAACGGGCTCGGATCGGTCACGCCGATCGCAACCGTCACGGTGAGAACGCGCGTCGACGGTCAACTGATGAAGGTGCTGTATCGCGAGGGCGAGATCGTGCGCGCGGGCGACCTGCTCGCCGAAATCGACCCGCGGCCGTTCCAGGTGCAGCTTGCGCAGGCCGAAGGGCAGATGGTGCGCGACCAGGCGCTGCTCAAGAATGCGCGGACCGATCTGGAGCGCTATCGCGCGCTCTTTGAGCAGGACTCGATCGCCAAGCAACAACTGGATACGCAGGAAGCTCTGGTGCGCCAGTACGAAGGCGTCCTCAAAATCGACCAGGCCGCGATCGATAACGCGAAGCTGCAATTGTCCTATTGCCGCATCACCGCTCCCATCGGCGGGCGAGTCGGCCTGCGCCAGGTGGACCCCGGAAATATCGTGCGCGCGAGCGATGCCAACGGCTTGGTCGTCATCACCCAGTTGCAGCCGATCACCGCGGTGTTCTCGATCCCCGAGGACAATGTCCGCGCCGTGATGCAGAAGCTTCGCGCCGGCGGCAAGCTCGCCGTGGATGCCTGGGACCGGGCCGAGAAGACCCGGCTTGCGAGCGGCACGCTGGTTTCCGTGGACAATCAGATCGACCCGGCGACCGGAACCGTCAAGCTGAAAGCGCAGTTCGCAAACGCCGACCTCGGCCTCTTTCCCAATCAGTTCGTCAATATGCGGCTGCTGCTGGAGGTGAGGCGCGGCGCAATTTCGATCCCGAGCGCCGCCGTGCAGCGCGGCAGGCAGGGGACCTTCGTCTACGTGGTCAAGGGCGACAATACGGCCAGCGTGAGGCCGATTTCGCTTGGCCCCGCCCAGGGCGAGAGCGTCGCGGTCGAAAACGGTCTGGAGGCGGGCGAGCAGGTCGTGGTCGACGGCGCCGACAAGCTGCGCGAGGGCGCCAGGGTCGATCTCGGCGGGCCGGAGGCGCCGCGCGCCGGTGGGGAAGGGCGCAAGGGGGGTGCACGAAAAGGTGCCGGGCGCAAGGGCGGGGAAGGTGGCGGAGATCAGTAGCGTTCGGCCAGTGAATCATCCGTCAAGGCTTGGCGCAGTGGCGCGAAATAGGGTTTTAAACCCGTCTCATCGTTGTGCAGTGCAATTGCTTGCAATTGCACTGCACAACGATGAGATTGATAGACGGCAAAACCAACATTGCCGGTTGTTCTGACATAAGCGGCAAAACCATCATCGCCGGTCGTCCTAACATCC
>JACPRN010000074.1 GCA_016189945.1 Betaproteobacteria bacterium | reverse complement strand
TCGAGGTGGATGTTGGCCGCCTCGCGGTACTCGAGCGCAAGGCGCGTCATCTCGAAGTAATGCGTCGCGAACAGCGCAAGCGAACGATTGCGCTCCAGGATGTGGCGCGCGATGGCCCAGGCGAGCGCCAGGCCGTCGAAGGTGGAAGTCCCGCGCCCGACCTCGTCCAGCAGCACCAGGCTCGCGGGGGTCGCGTTGTGCAGGATGTTCGCGCTTTCCGTCATCTCCACCATGAATGTCGAGCGCCCGCCGGCAAGATCGTCGGCTGCGCCGATGCGGGTGAAGATCTGGTCGATCGGCCCGATGCGCGCCGCGCGCGCCGGGACGAAAGCGCCCACGTGCGCCATCAGCGCGATGAGGGCCACCTGGCGCATGTAGGTCGATTTGCCGCCCATGTTCGGACCGGTGATGAGCAGCAGCCGGCGGATCGCCGAGAGCCGGGTATCGTTGGCGATAAAGTTCTCGATCGCGTCTTCCACCACCGGATGGCGCCCGCCGTCGATTTCGATCAGCGTCTCGGCGGCGAACTGCGGCCGGCGGTAGCTGCGCCGCGCCGCGACCGCCGCAAAGCAGGCGAGCAGATCGATCCGCGCCAGCGCGCGCGCGATGCGCTGCAGAAGCGGAATGTGCTCGGCGAGGCGCGCGAGCAAGTCCTCGTAGAGCGATTTTTCCAGGGCGAGGGAGCGCTCCCGCGCCGAGAGCGCTTTGTCCTCGAAGCTCTTCAGCTCCGGGGTGATGTAGCGCTCGGCGTTCTTCAGCGTCTGGCGCCGGCGGTACTCGGCCGGGACGCGCGCGGTGTTCGCATTCGTGACCTCGATGTAGAACCCGTGCACGCGGTTGTACTCGACCTTGAGGTTGGGGATCCCGGTGCGCTCGCGCTCGCGCGCTTCGAGGGCCGCGAGAAATTCGCCGCTGTTCGAATCGAGCGCGCGCAGCTCGTCGAGCGCCGCCGACCAGCCCTCCGCGATCACGCCGCCTTCGCGAAGGAGAGCCGCGGGCTCCGGTCTAAGCGAGCGCTTGAGCAAATCGCAGCACTCCCGGGGGGGCACAAGCTCCGACCCGAGCTGCACGAGCAGCGGCGCGTCGGACGGCACGCAGGCGATCAGCTCGGGCAGCCGCTCGAGACTATCGCGCAATCCCGAAAGGTCGCGCGGCCGCGCCGTCTTCAGCGCGACGCGCCCGCTGATGCGCTCGACGTCGGCGAAGCGCCGCAGGACCTTCGCGATATGCACCGCCGCCTGCGACTCGATCAACGCGGCGACTGCAGCGTGCCTTGCCTCGAGCGCCGCGCGATCGCGCAGCGGATGATGCAGCCAGTGGCGCAGAAGCCGGCTTCCCATCCCCGTCGCGCACTCGTCCAGGAGCGAGAACAGCGTCGGCGCGCGCTCACCGCGCAGCGTCTCGCTGATCTCGAGATTTCTTCGCGTGGCGCCGTCCATGCGCACGTATTCGCCGGCCCGCTCGGCGCGCACCGCGGTGACGTGGGCGAGGGCTTGCCCTTGAGTCTTACGCGCGTATTCGAGCAGGGCGCCGCAGGCGCCGATCGCGGCGTCCATGTCATCGCAGCCGTAGCCGGCGAGGGTTGCCGCGCCCAGTTGCGCGAGCAGCGACTTTATGCCGCCTTCGCGGTCGAAGTGCCAATGCGGAAGGCGCGTGACCGAAAATCCCGTCAGGGTGTCCGCGAATGCACTGCCGTCGGCAACCAGGATTTCCGCAGGGCCGATGCGGCGCAACTCGTGCGCGAGGGCGTGCCGCGCGATTTCGGCCACGCGCAACTCGCCGCTGGCGAGATTGAGCCAGGCAAGCCCTACGACGGACTCATCCGGTGCCAGCGCAAGCAACAGATTGTCGGATTTTTCATCGAGCAGCGCAGAGTCGGTGAGCGTACCCGGCGTCACGATGCGGGTGACTTGCCGGTCGACCGGGCCTTTCGCGGTGGCCGGATCGCCGATCTGCTCGCAGATCGCGACCGACTCGCCGAGCTTCACGAGCTTCGCGAGGTACTGCTCGACGGCGTGATAGGGCACGCCGGCCATCCTGATCGGCGCGCCGGCCGAAGCCCCGCGCGTGGTGAGCGTGATGTCGAGCAGGCGCGCGGCTTTCTCGGCGTCGTCGTAGAACAGCTCGTAGAAGTCGCCCATGCGGTAGAACAGCAGGATGTCCGGTTGCGGCGCCTTCAGGCGCAGGTACTGCTGCATCATTGGCGTATGGTTGCTAAGAGCGGGGTCGTTCAAGTTGCTGTCATCCTTGCCAAAATCGATCGTAACCATTTGTCGAAATGGAGCTTAATGAAATTGTTCTGCCGCACCGCGAGTGCAAACTAGACCATTCTTGCACAAGCTTGTCAGGCTGTTTGGTGTAGGTGGCGGTATAGGTTTACGATCCAATCGAAATGAAAAAACCGCCCCCAATGCTCTCACCCCGGATTATCGCCGACATGCGCTCGGGTGACGAGAGCGGCGATCCCGATCACCCGGGATTGCGGGTACGCCGCACGAATGCCGCCCGCGTGTTTTTCTACCGCTACCGGGCCAGCGATGGCGCACTGCGCGAGATCAAGCTCGGCGAGTTCGGTCCCATGATCCTCGCGGAGGCCCGGAAGGCTTTGGGAAGGCTCAAACTCGAACGCGAACGGGGCGTCGATCCGCAATTGCAGAAACAGCAGGTACGCACCGAAGCGCGGCCGTGGTCATGCCCTTGAACGTGCTTTCGTACTCGCCTGAAATGTCTCGAAGGTTCGGGAAGAGCACTTCATGAATCGGCCGGTTGTGAGAGGCGAGATAGACCACAAAGCCGCGCCTGATTTCCGGCGTGATTCCTCCGTGAAGTAAAAGCTCCATCACGTCGAACAGGTCCCGCGGGTGTTGCCGATCCAGGGCGGTGACGAGCTTTCCGCCGTAGAGGTCCTCCAGCGAGACGACGGGCAACTCCAGATCGGCCAGGAGCGTTTCTCTTGCTTTGGGAGTGAGCGATATCGATCGGACCGGGTGCACTGTCCCGCGAAGCACGAAGTTCACTTCCACTTTCACTTCGAGCTTGTCGCGACGCACGAAGAGTTTTGTTTCGCCGGCGTCGGCCACGGTCGCCGCGTGGGTTTGAAAACCGCGTTTCTTGAGTTGATCCACGGTACTACGGATCGCGTCGTTGATCCTGGCAAGCGCCTCGTCGCGGCCGAGGCGGTGATCGACAAACACCAGATCAAGGTCCACGGACAGGCGGGGCAGGTCCCACACGAAAAGATTGATCGCGGTTCCGCCCTTCAGGGCAAACACGTTATCGGCGAACACCAGCGGCGCGACCTGAATCATCAGGCGCGCGGTATCGAGATAGATCTGATTCACGGTTTGAGCACCAGCAACCCATCCTTGGACTTCGATATCCACGGCCGGGCGCTGCCCTTGGGCAGCGCGGCCTCATCGAGCTTGCCGACCCACGGCAGGGAGAGCTCGCGTCCGAGGCGCAAGCAGAGCCGGACTGTCTTGACGCTCGTGCAGCGCTTGAGAAGATCCATCAGTACCTCGGCGCGCAGGCTGTACGTGCCTTCGGCGATTTCTCTCGCTTCCTGCAGCGGCTGCCGGACGCCGACCTCGTCCAGCAATTCAAGCAGCGCCCGCTCCGGTGTCGAGACCTGGGGCGCGCCGTCGCGGTTTTCGAAAGGCCCCACGCCGGGCATTTGCTCGGGCTTCTCGTCGAACAGTCGCTTGCGG
>JACPRN010000067.1 GCA_016189945.1 Betaproteobacteria bacterium | reverse complement strand
TTCAAGAGACATCACCCTCTGCCCACTCTCTTGGTGCGGTAGCGTTGCAACAAGCGCCCCTCGTTCTCTTAATTCGTGGGATTTGGTGACGATCGCCGATTCGCTCGGCCCTCTGATCCAGATGACGTAACCGACGTGCTCTACCGAACAGAGCCCGAGCGCCGGGTTACTGATCGAGCCTACCCATTTACTCCCCACCTTAACCGCCTTCTTAACGTTCGACGCCCCTTCTTTCTGCATTTCGGCCAGAAGGTAATTGACGATTTCCTCGGTCGCGCCCGTCAGGATTAGATTCTCGCCGCCGTCGTGAACGTCGACGCCGTCGAGCAAGGACGATTTCTTCGGGGTATTCATCGCGACCACGGCGGGGCACCACTGGAGCCGCCGCGCCCGCCTCTTCTTGCGTGGGCGGGAAACGGCAGGCCAAACCCGAGGATCAGCAGCAGAGCAACAACGCCGTGCATGGTCGCTCCTCTGGGGGAGGTCCAGCTATCCTACTCCCCGCACCGGCAGCGTCAAATTCGGCCGGCGGTTAAGGCGATCCAGAGACAAGCGAAGTCGAGCGAAAGTCCGTACCAGCGTCCGTACAGAATACGCTATGTTCAGTAACATATTGATTTTATGGCGCGCCCGACACGATTCGAACGTGCGACCCCTGCCTTCGGAGGGCAGTACTCTATCCAGCTGAGCTACGGGCGCGAGGGTGCAACTTTACGCTTTTTTCCTTGAAACCGTCCACACGGCTTGCGTTTCGTTTTGCCCGCTTGCACCGATTTTCGGCCAGGCGCCACTGCACAGGAGCCCCGGCGATATAATGGCGCCCTCTGCGGCCAGCAGCAAGCGGGATGTCGATGAGCGCCGACGAACACCAGCCCCTGATCAAAACACCCAGGCAGCTCGCTATCGTGGGCTTGCTCGCCGTCCTCGTGCCGGTGCTCGCCGCGGTCATGATCGCCTATTTTGTCGTCACCAGCAGCAAGGAGGTCGGCGGCGCGCACTCGTCGCTGCGCTCCGAGGACGTGGCCAAGCGCATCGCGCCGGTCGCGAACGTCGTCATCGCCGAAACCGGCTCGGACCCCGTCAAGGGGATGCGAGGCGGCGAGGAAGTCTACAAGTCGGTATGCTCCGGCTGCCACGCCACGGGGGCCGCAGGCGCGCCGAAATTCGGCGACAAGGCCGCCTGGGGCAAACTGATCGCCAAGGGGCAACAGAAATTGGTCGCCGATGCGATCAAGGGCGTGCGCGCCATGCCGCCGCGCGGCGGCGGCGCCGATCTGAGCGACGCCGAATTCGAAGCGGCCGTGGTCCATATGGGCAACGCCGCCGGCGCCAGTTTCAAGGAACCGCCCCCGCCCAAGGGCGCTGCGGCAAAAGCAGCGAAATAATCCCCGGGCCTTCGCCGCGAAATCATGCGACCGCTCGAGGGCACGCTGGTGGTCACGCTGGAGCATGCGATCGCCGCCCCGCTCGCCACGCGCAGCCTCGCCGACTTGGGCGCGCGCGTGATCAAGATCGAGCGGCCGGGCTCCGGCGATTTTGCCCGCAGCTACGACCAGCGCGTGCGCGGACTCGCCTCGCATTTTGTCTGGTGCAACCGTTCCAAGGAAAGCCTCACCCTCGACGTCAAGCACCCGGCGGCCGCGACGATCCTCGCGCGGCTGATGGAGCGCGCCGACGTTCTGGTGCAGAACCTCGCTCCGGGCGCGGCCGCGCGCCTGGGGCTTTCCCACGCCGAACTCTCGCCGCGGCATCCGCGGCTCGTGGTTTGCGACATTTCAGGCTACGGCGACGAGGGGCCCTACCGCGACAAGAAGGCCTACGACCTGCTCGTCCAGAGCGAGGCCGGGCTGCTCTCGGTGACCGGCACGAGCGAGGAAGCCGTCAAGGTGGGCATTTCCATCGCCGATATCGCCTCGGGCATGTACGCCTACTCGGGCATCCTCGCCGCACTGCTGGAGCGCGCGCGCACCGGCCGCGCAACGCGCGTCGAAGTGTCGATGCTCGAGGCCATGGCCGAGTGGATGGGCTATCCGCTCTATTACGCCTTTGAGGGGCAACCCCCGCCGCCGCGCTCGGGCGCGGCCCACGCCACCATCTACCCCTACGGGCCGTTTCGCACCTCGGAGGGCGCAAGCGTCATGCTCGGCATCCAGAACGAGCGCGAATGGGCCAGTTTCTGCCAGGGGGTGCTCGCGCGCCCGGAACTCGCAGGCGATTCGCGCTTCGATTCCAATTTCAAGCGCAACGCCGCCCGCGGCGCGCTGGCGCCGATCGTCGAGGCAGCGCTCGCCTCGCTCAGCGCGGCAGAGCTGATCGAGCGGCTAGAGAGCGCCGGAATCGCCAATGCGCGCGTCAATACCATGGCCGAACTCTGGGACCATCCGCAGCTCGCCGCGCGCGCGCGCTGGCGCTCCGTCGGAACACCCGCCGGCGCGGTCCCGGCGCTCCTGCCGCCGGCGACGGTCGCGGGCATGGACCCCCGCATGGACCCGGTTCCCGCCCTCGGCGAACACACCGACGCGATCCTGCGGGAACTGGGGTTCCCCCAGGCCGAAGTGGCGAGACTGCGCGCCGAGCGCGTCGTTTGAATAGCGCCCGCGCGGTCCGCCCCGCGGCGCAACGGATGCGCGAGGCCCCAGCGACTCGCGCCCGGGCTTTCCGCTAGAATTCGTCCTCCGGCGTTTCGCTTGGGAAGGCGCGCGGATCGCGCCCTAAACCGAGGAACGATGCCATGATCCCCCATCTCACCACCGCGCTGACCGGCCCCCTGCAGGATCTGGAAAAACGGATCCTCGACTCGAGCGCGGAAATCGAGCACTTCTTTCGCGGCCAGTGGCTGGAGCACACGCCGCCTC
>JACPRN010000064.1 GCA_016189945.1 Betaproteobacteria bacterium | reverse complement strand
TCCAGCGAATTAAGTCGAGCCTCGCCCTTACTCCTCTTCTTTCTTCGTTACTTCAACGATCCCCCGGTCGGCATCGACCCTGACCCAATCCCCCGTTTCGATCGCCTCCAGCGGATCGCGGTCGAAATCGGTCATCGCCGGCGCATGCGTGACCACCGCGCCGAGCGCGATCTTGGTGGTCATCTCGTTGAACAGCATCGCCGCCGGCGCCGCGCCGGCCAGGCGCGCGATGTGAAACTGGCTCGACCATCCCGATGAACCCTTCGCCCCCGGAAACACGAGCACCTTGCCCTTGAAGCTCTTGCCCCGCAGCTCGTGCCGGGTCTCGATGATGGTTCCCGTCCGGGGGTCGATTCCGCCCCAGCCGGAAATCCGGTCGCGGGTGACAAGCGCCTCGCCTTCGCTCGCGCCCCCGACCACCTTGCGGCCGCGCAACACGATGTTCCTCACCTCATCCTCCGGACCAGCGCCCGGTGATCGCCGCCTGGATGCACTCGGCGGTGGTGCCAAACCAAGTCTGGATGCCCATGATTGCAGGCAGATAATGCGCCTGCTTCGCAGAGTCGACCGCGGCCACTTTGGTGCCCTTCGGCAGCACCCGGCCAACGGCCGAACAGGTGTCGGTCATGAGAAAGCCGCCGGCGTCGGTGATGAGCTTCGTATAGCCGTTTTGATCGGCGATTCGCTTGATCGCGCTCGGGGTGAAAATCCACAGGTTGCAGTTCTCGTGGACGCGCTGTCCCTCGAGAAGCTGGCATGCCTCCCAGATCTGGTCGATCGAATAGTGCGGGCAGCCGAGCATCACGTAATCGACGTTCCGATCGCTTGCCGTCGAATTCAGGCGCTCGAGCGCCAGTCGCCTTTCCGCGGCGCCATACTTGAGCACGGCTTTGGGTCTCTTGCCTCCAAAGGCTTCTTCCAGCGTCGCGGCCTCGGGGGTGACGCCCACGATGTGGTACATCTCGACCCCTCCTGAGGACGATGCCGCTGCCCCGAAGTGCTTCAGGCGCGCGAGGTTGGGAACGTGCGTCACGCCGCGCAGCACCGGAACTTGCTCCTGGACCGCTTCGCCGATCCAATAACCGAGCAGCCCCCAATCCACCGTGTCCTTGACGTCGATCTGGAGATCGACCAAATGAGTGCCCAGCCGATTCTCGTCCAGGTGGTACCCCCAATACGGAATCTTGCCCGTGAGCATTGCAGCACCCGCGCTCTCGCGCCCCTCCGCATTGGTGCGCGCGCCCAGCACCGAGTTGCAGTAAACGACTGCGGAGGATTCCATCCACGCGCAGTGCTCGCCTTTCGCCGGAATATTGCCGATCTGGTATGGCGTGCAGGTGTTCATGAGCTGCACGCCGATTCGGCCGCTGAAGGCTTCGCCCGCGCGGTACACCTTGACCACTTCCGGGCCGATTCCCTGGCGATCGGCGTGCGCCGGATCGAGTCCCTGCTGCAGGTGGCAGCTATAGACCTTGACCTTGGGGATCTCAACCACATCGGGGCTATCGAGGCTGAACTCGGAAAACACCGCATCCAGGCCGCCGGAGTGCGCCGCGCAATAGTCGCGCAGAAAGGGCATCGTCGCGCCGACCGTGGCGCAGACGTTGTTCGTGTCGACCAGGCGCTC
The DNA here is from genome assembly GCA_016189945.1 of Betaproteobacteria bacterium. Taxonomy (GTDB): domain Bacteria; phylum Pseudomonadota; class Gammaproteobacteria; order Burkholderiales; family SG8-39; genus JACQTO01. The sequence goes on along the minus strand of JACPRN010000064.1, from coordinate 8,303 downwards.
CGCGCCCAGAGCCTCCCCGTAGCGAACGAGCAGGTCCATCGCGCGTTGCCGCGCAGGGCCTTCGGCTCCGTCCAGCATCGCCTGTTCGTCGGCTGTCAGCCGCATGAATTGAGGCCCGGCTTGAGTGAAATATCGTTTCTAACTGCGAGCGGATTATAGGCATGGCAAACGAATCCATGTTATTTTGCGCGCCTCCCCTAAGATGGCGATCGCGCCGAAAAAAACTGATTCGATCTTGCGCGCAATAAGGCGATGGACACGGAGACCTATGACTATGTGATCGTGGGTGCGGGCTCGGCCGGATGCGTTCTCGCGCATCGCCTGACCGAGGAGCCCGAGGTGCGCGTTCTGCTCCTCGAGGCGGGAGGAACCGACTGGGATCCGCTGATTCACATTCCGCTTGGCGTCGGGAGGATCTGGAAAAAGCGCCTGCACGACTGGGGCTACGATACCGAGCCCGAGCCTAATCTCAATCATCGCCGAATTGAAATGCTCCGCGGCAAGGTCCTCGGCGGATCTTCTTCGATCAACGCCATGGCGCACATCCGCGGACACCGCGGCGACTACGAGCGCTGGGCCCGTTCGGGCCTGTCCGGCTGGTCGTATGCGAATCTCGAGCCTTATTTCAAGCGAACCGAGACCTGGCAGTACGGCCCCGCGCCGCACAGGGGTTCCAGCGGCCCGATCAAGGTTCGCTACACCAATCGGGACGATCCGCTTGCTTGGGCGATGCTGGAAGCCGCGCGCGCAGCAGCCATCCCCGTATTTGACGACGTGAACAGCGGTGCTCCGGAAGGCTTCGGGCTGTCCCAATGCACCATCGATCGCGGACGCCGCGCCAGCGCCGCCGTGGCTTTTTTGCGGCCGGCGCGGGGGCGAAGCAACTTGACGGTAAAGACGCGCGGGCTCGCGAGCCGAATTCTCTTCGAAGGCAAGACAGCGGTTGGCGTGGAATATGTGACAGGCGGTGTCGCGCACCGGGCTCGCGCCGAACGCGAACTGATCTTGTCGTGCGGCGCCCTGAATACGCCGCAACTGCTCATGCTCTCGGGCATCGGCAACGCCGAGCACCTGCGTTCGCTGGGCATCGGCCCCATGCTGCACCTTCCGGGCGTCGGGGCCAACTTGCAGGATCATCTCTCCGTGAATGTGGAGCATTGGCGCCTCGGCAAGACACCGCTGAAACACACTTTGCGCGCCGACCGCATCGCTGTGGCGATGATTCGCGCCTATTTCACGGGGAAGGGCCCCGGCACGCAATTGCCGGGCGGCTTCACCGCGACGGTTCGCACGCGCACCGATCTCGGTGCTCCCGACCTACAGTTCCTCTACCGGGGCGGGGCGTTGAATGCGAGGCCATGGCTGCCCTTCGTCGGTCCGGATTGGCGCGACGCGTTTTCCCTGCGCCCGGTGCTGCTCCACCCGGAGAGCCGCGGCCACGTGTTCCTGGCCTCCGCCGATCCGAGGGGGAAGATTCGCATTCAACCCAATTTCCTTTCGGCACCCAACGATCTCGCGACGCTCCGCGATGGCGTGCGCATCGCCCGCACCGTGCTGCGCCAGAGGGTCCTCGACCCGCACCGGGGAGAGGAAATCGCCCCCGGCCCGCAGTGCACATCGGAGGAGGATATCGACGCTTTCATCCGCGCGACCGCGGTGACCGTGCACCACCCCTCGTGCACCTGCAGGATGGGCCAGGATGAGCTTGCCGTGGTCGATCCCGAACTGCGCGTGCGCGGCATCGATCGTCTGCGCGTGGTCGATGCCTCGGTCATGCCCGACCTGGTCAGCGGCAATATCAATGCCTGCGTATTGATGATCGCGGAAAGAGCATCCGATCTGATCCGGGGACGGCCTCCGCTTCCGCCGGAGCCCATCGGAGCTGCACAGCCGGCATGGCCCGCAGAAAAAATCGTTCGTGACGGAGAGCAAAATCATGAGCTATAAGGACTTGATCTACGCGGTGGAAGAAGGAATCGCAACGATTACGCTCAACCGGCCGGAACGGATGAACGCCCTGACTCCTGACATGGAGGCAGAGCTGCATCAGGCGTTCGATGAGGCCGATGCCGACCGAGTGGTCAGAGTGATCATATTGACCGGCGGCGGCGCGGCGTTCTCCTCCGGCTACAGCCAGGATGCGTCGAAAGCGCGCAAGGTGAGTCTGGACCCGACGGGAAAGTCGATCGCCGAATACATCGAGTCGTGGCAACGGCACGACGGAGAGGGCATCGCCAAATGGACACACATGTGGCGTTTGGGAAAGCCGATCATCGCCGCGGTCAACGGATGGGCCATGGGCGGAGGATTCTGGTACCAGCTTGCAGCCGACATCACCATCGCCTCCGACAGGGCCGTGTTTGCGCAGCCGGAGGTGCGCCACATTTCGAACTCAAGCTATCTGTTCACGGCGCTGTGCGGCTGGAAGGCCGCCAACCGCTGGACGCTCACCGGCGACCATTTCGACGCCGAGGAAGCCTATCGCATCGGCATGGTGAATCAGGTGGTGCCGCACGAGCGCCTGATGGAGGAGGCACGCGCGCTGGCGCGGCGCATCGCGCTGGTTCCGGAGCCCGCGGTGAGACTCAACAAGGCCATCGCCATGCTGGGCATGCAGGCGGCAGGGGTTCATTCCGGATTGCTCCTGGAAGGGGCGCTCAGTTCGCTGGCGCACGCATCCCACAACGAGTACCGCGAGCAGCTCTTGCGCGTACAGCGCGGCGAAGGGACGAAAGCCTATCTGAAGCTGCGCGACGCCCCGTTTCAACCCGAGCCGATGGGGCCGCGATCGGCAAAAGCGCGACAGGCAAAGGCCGACAAGTCAGGCAAGGGTAGTTGACGATCGGGCGCAACGTTCAAGCAAGCTCTTCGCACGATCGCTTCGCTTTACCTGCGATGACGCGAGAACCTGAATTGAACGTCGCTGTCCTACTGCCGGCGACGCTATCTCTTGATCCCTTGAGGAGGCTCTGAAGAATACGATTCTTGTCACCCCCGCGAAGGCGGGGGTCCAGTCGAATCAAGGATCTTCCGGATTCCCGCTTTCGCGGGAATGACGTTTTTCAGCGCTTCCTCAACACATTGGAAAGATTGACAATGAACAAGTGGCTTCCCTGCCTGCTCATCGGACTATCGTTGGCGCTTCCAGGCTGCGACAAGGCGCCCTCGACTTCGGGGGGTTCGCAAACATCCCGCGTTCCTCTCAGCGCCCTCTATGACACGGTAGCCGCCAAAGCGGCCGGGTTCAGCACCGGCAACATGATGGCGACGCGAGTCGTCTACGTGATGTTCGACCCGCAGTGTCCGCACTGCGCGAGGCTTTGGCAGACTTCAAAACCTCTCCTGGCCCAGGTTCGCATGGTCTGGTCTCCGGTGCGCTTCGCGGGAGATATCAGCCTGCGACAAGGAGCGGTACTGTTGGCTGCCAAGGATCCCGTCGCCGAAATGGACGCGCATGAGCGCAGCCTGGAGGCCAAGCGCGGCGGCCTGGTTCCGCCGCCTGAGATCGCGCCGGAACTCCTCGCCAAGGTCAAAGCGAACACCGATCTGATGGCGGAAATCGGCGCCGATGAAGTGCCGTTTGTCGTCTACAAGGACCCGAGGACCGGCCAGCCGGCGTCTTTCAGGGGCGCCATGGAAACCGAAGAGCTACGAAAGCTCCTGGGGATTTAGGCAAAAAACGGGGTCAGGTCTTGTATCAGACCCCACTCTCTCGTCATTCGCAGCGCAGTCCTCGGTATCCCAGCAGGTGCCGCACACGCGCTTAATGGCGTCGAACTCCTCGAGCGCGACTTGCGGCGAAAGAAAACCCTGCTTCGCCGGCTCCACGCGCAGCAAATCGGTGCTCAGGTATTTCTTGTTGTCATCGGGAAACACGGTAACGACCACGGCGCCGGCACCGAGCTGTTCCTCGACTTTGAGGGCGCCGAGGAAGTTTGCGCCCGAGCTGACGCCCACGCCGAGACCGAGTTCGACCGCCAGCTTCTGCGCCATGAGAATCGCGTCGCCGTCGTCCACGCTGACCACGTCGTCGAGAAACGCCAAGTCCATTATCGAAGGGATGAATTCGTCCGAAATCCCCTGGATCCGGTGCGTCCCGACCTTGTGACCCGTGCTCAGCGTGGGTGAACTGGCCGGCTCCAGGGGATGCAGTTTCACCGCCGGATGCGCTTGCCTGAGGAAACGGCCCACACCCATGACGGTGCCGCCGCTGCCGACGCCGGCGACAAAAGCATCGGGTCGAAGGCCGTGAAGGTGCAACTGCCACCAGATTTCCGGACCCGTGGTCTGCTCGTGTGCCGCAACGTTGTCGGCGTTGGAGAACTGGCGCGGGAGGAATGCGCCCTGCCGCACAGCGGCGAACTCCTCGGTCATCCTGATGCTGCCGAGAAACCCGCCCTCCTCGCGGCTCACCAGGCGAATCTCGGCACCGAGGCTGCGGATAAGGTCCTTGCGCTCCTGGCTCATCCAGGCCGGCATGAAGATGGTCACCGGATGGCCCAATGCCCTGCCCACCGCGGCAAACGAGATGCCGGTATTGCCGCTCGTGGCCTCCGCGATCGGCGCATGCGGTTGGAGAAAGCCGCGCTCGTAGCCGCGACGGAGGATGAACAGGGCCATGCGATCCTTGATGCTGCCGCTCAAATTCAGGTGCTCGGCCTTGGCATAGATGGTGCGCGCCCTGCCGCGAAAGCGGAACCGGATCGCCAGCAGCGGGGTGTTGCCCACCATGTGCCCGAGCGCGCGAAACTTCCGTTCCACTTCCAGGATCGCCATGAGCCACCCCCTTTTGGCGCCTAGTCTATGTCGGGACGAAGGGCAAGAATTTGCTTTTTGTGCTCTACAATACGCGTTTTGTGGAATGTCGTTTCTATTTTGTGCCACGTTATGGAACGAAATGCTATGGACGCCACCGACAAGAAGATCCTCGCCCTGCTGCAGCACGATGCGACCACGCCCGTCGCCGCAATCGCCGAGCGCGTGCACCTGTCGCAGACGCCGTGCTGGCGCCGCATCCAGAAACTGGAGGAAGGCGGCTTCATCCGCAAGCGGGTGGCGCTGCTCGACGCGGCGAAGCTCAATGTCGGCGTCACGGTGTTCGTCAGCATCAAGACCAATCAGCACAACCAAGCCTGGTTCGAGCGCTTCAACCGCGCGGTGACGGCGATACCGGAAGTGGTCGAGTTCTACCGCATGAGCGGCGAGGTCGATTATCTGCTGCGCGTCGTCGTCCCGGACATCGCCGGGTATGACGCGGTCTACCGCAAGCTGATCCAGAGCGTGGACCTCTACGACGTGAGCTCGAGCTTCGCCATGGAGCAGATCAAGTTCACCACCGAGCTGCCGGTCGGCTACGCGGGTTAGAATAGCCGCGCACTGCGGCCCGGGCATTCCGCTGTAAGAAGTCGAACACGGAAGGAGGACCATGGAGATGAGAATTGCTCTTTCGGCGCGGGTCCTGGCTTGCATGGGCCTCATCCTGTGCGCATCGGCCGCATGGCCCCAATCCCAGCCGTATCCCAACCGGCCCATTCGCGTGATCGTTCCTTTCCCTCCCGGCGGTACGGCGGATCCTTTTACACGCACCGTTGCGCAGAAACTCGTCGAGACGTGGCGACAGCCGGTGGTGGTAGACAACAAGCCCGGCGCAGGCACGATCATCGGTACCGACCTGTTGGCAAAAGCGGCCCCTGACGGTTACACGGTGATGCTCAGCGCCGCAAGCTTCACGATCAATCCCTCGATATCCGGCAAACTGCCCTATGACCCGGTGAAGGACTTTGCGCCGATCAGCCTCGCTTCCAGGGTCGTCTGGATGCTCGTCGTGAATTCCGGCGTTCCGGTCAATTCGGTCAAGCAGCTCATAGATACCCTGAAAGCCAAGCCGGGACAGATGAACTATTCATCGATGGGCAACGGCACCTTGAATTGGCTGGCGGGAGAGCTGTTCAAGTCCATGGCCGGGGTAGACATCGTCCATGTGCCCTACAAGGGGAGCGGTCCCTCGATGATGAGCGTAGTGAGCGGAGAGACCTCGCTCACTTTCGCAGAACTGTTCCTGCTTTCACCCCAGGTAAAGGCGGGCAAGCTGCGGGCGCTGGCAATTACCGGAATCAACCGAACGCCAATGGCCCCGGGCCTGCCCACGCTTTCAGAATCGGGGCTCCCCGGCTACGACGTCTCCGGCTGGATGGGTTTCATGGCTCCGGCGGGCACCCCGCGCGAGGTGGTGCAAAAATGGTCTCTGGAGCTCAGCCGCATCCTCCAGCTTCCCGACACGCGGGAATGGCAGTTGAGCCAGGGACTCGAGCCGGTGGGCAGCACCCCCGAGCACTTCGCCGAATTTATCAAGGCGGAAATAGCCAAGTGGGGAACTCTGGTGAAGCAATCCGGGATCAAAGCGGACCGATGAGAAGGCCATTCACAGCCCCAGTACCATCTGCGCAATGATGTTGCGCTGGATCTCGTTCGTGCCGCCCCAGATCGAGGTCTTGCGGTATTGCAGATAGTGGCTGGCGAGCATCAGGGCTTCCTCCGGCGCGTGCAGGTCGTTTTGGTAATCGAGCTCGCCTGCCGCTGGATCGAAAGGCAGGGCATGCGGCCCCACCGCTTCCATCATCAGCGCCGTTAGCGCCTGCTGGATCTCGGTACCCCTGATCTTGAGGAGCGAGGCTTCGGGGCCGGGCGTCTTGCCGCGCGTCGAGAGCACGCGCAACACGGTCATCTCCAGCGCCATGAGCTCGATCTCGACCGCGGCGATCCTCGCGGCAAAACGCGAGTCCTCCGCAAGCGGCCTCCCGCCCTTGCGCTCGCGTTTCGCGATCGCCTTGAGCGAGGCGAGCTCACGCTTGGATGCGCCGACGAAAGCGGTCCCGGTGCGCTCATGACCGAGCAGATACTTGGCGTAGGTCCAGCCCTTGCCCTGCTCGCCGACCAGGTTGCGCGCCGGCACCTTCACGTTTTCGAAGAACACCTCGTTGACGACATGCTCTTCATCGAGCAGGACGATCGGACGCACGCTGACGCCGGGGCACTTCATGTCGATCAGCAGAAACGAGATGCCTTCCTGTTTTTTCACGCTGGCGTCGGTACGCACCAGACAGAAGATCATGTCGGCGTAATGGGCGAGCGAGGTCCAGGTCTTCTGGCCGTTGACGACGTAGTGATCGCCGTCGCTCGCGCTTACCAACCGGGCGCGCGTCTTCAACGAGGCGAGGTCGGAACCCGCGCCCGGTTCCGAGTAACCCTGGCACCAGAAGTCCTTGTTCGCGCGGATGCGCGGCAGATAATGCTCCTTCTGCCACGGGCTGCCGAAGGCCATGATCACCGGAGCAACCATGTTGATGCCGAAGGGGATCAGCCGAGGGCTGCCGGCAGCGGCGGTTTCCTCGTCGAATATGTGATTCTGGATCGGCGTCCAGGCGAGCCCGCCGTACTCCCTGGGCCAGTGTCCGGTGAGCCAGCCGCGCTGTGCCAGGATATCCTGCCAGCGGACGAAATCCTCCTTGTGCAGGCGCTTGTGCTCGAGCACCCTGCGCGCGATGTCCTCGGGGAGATTGCGGCGCGCAAAGGCGCGCACTTCATCGCGGAACGAGAGCTCATCGGCCGTGTAGTCGAGGTCCATAGTTTTTCTTCCTGGGCAGGGCTAGAATCCGCGCGAGGCGCCGGAAATGCTAGCCCCTAATGGCCCGGACGGGCAACGCATACGTGGCTCATTATGAAACAGGTTCTAGAGGGGGAGACCACCATGCAAGCGATGAGACTGTCGTTCGCGCCGCTCTGTGCGGCCCTGCTTGCCGCCGGGAATGCCGCCTTCGCGCAGCAGTTCTCGGGGCAGAACATCACCCTGATCGTCAATTACAGTGCCGGAGGCCCGAGCGACATCGAGGCGCGCATCATCGCCAAGCACTTGCCAAAATACGTGCAGGGGCTGAGCAGCTTGGTCGTGCGCAACGTGGCGGGGGGTGGCGGGCGGATAGCGGTGAATCAGCTCGGCGAGTCATCGCAAAGGGACAGGCTGAACATTTCGTTCTTCACCTGGAATCCGCTGGATCAGATCGTCCAGGACAGCGCCCTGCGCGTTCGCTACAACGACCTGAAGCTCGTCACCGGGCTCCAGCAAGTGTCTCTCCTCTATGTCCGCCGCGACGCCCCGCCGGGGATCGGCAAACCCTCGGACATCGCGAAGCTGCAGCCATTCAAGGCCGGCGGCCTCGGGCCGACCGGTCACGGCGTATTGCGCCAGCGGCTGGCGCTCGACCTGCTCGGGGCGAAGTACGAAACCATCTCGGGATACAAGGGTC
>JACPRN010000066.1 GCA_016189945.1 Betaproteobacteria bacterium | reverse complement strand
TTCTCGCGGCCGGTCGCCCAGCAGCTCACTGCGACTCTGGGGCAGCCGGTGATCGTGGACAACCGCGCCGGCGCGGCAGGCATCATCGGCGCGCAGGTCGCCACCAACGCCGCGCCGGACGGCTACACGCTGCTCGCGCTGTTCGGTTCGCAGATGCTCCTGCCGTTCGTGCAAAAGGAAGTTCCGTTCGACAACCTGAAGGATATCACGCCGATCATCCATACCGCGCGCGTTCCGAACACCGTCGTCGTGAACCCGTCGCTGCCGATCCGCTCGATCAAGGAACTGGTGTCCTACGCCAAAGCGAATCCCGGCAAGATCGGCTATGTGACGGCCGGCACCGGCACTTCCCAACATGTGGCGGGCCAGTTGCTCGGCCGTTTGGCGAAGATCGATATCCTGCACGTGCCCTACAAGGGCGGGGGTCCCGCGCTCAATGACCTGCTCGGCGGCCAGGTGCAGGCGGGCATCCTGGTGATGGGCACCGTGCGGCCGCATATCCAGTCGGGAAGACTGCGGGCGATCGCGGTGGTGGAGGGCGCGCACGCAAAATCGATGCCCAACCTGCCGGCAGTCGGCGAAGAAGTCCCCGGCTATGCGATGCCGACGCTCTGGAGCGGCGTTGTCGGGCCGCGCGGCTTGCCTGCCGCGATCGTCAATCGCCTGAATGCCGAGATCGGGAAAGCGATTGTCACGCCGCAGGTCGTCAAGGGACTGGAGGCGCTCGGCTACGAAGTGGCCGGCGGCACGCCCGGGCAGTTGGCCGACCTGATGAAATCCACCACCGAAGCCTACCGCAAGATCACGGCCTCGGCGGGAATCAAACCGCAGTGATTAAAGCGAGGAAATGGAGACGATGATGGGAGAGTTGAGATACGAAGCGCCGGATACGATCGAGGCCGCGGTAAAGCTGCTGGCGAGAGCGAACGGCGCGGCGCGCGTGCTCGCCGGAGGTACCGACGTGATCGTGCAGATGGAAACCGATCTGATCGAGCCCGAGCTGCTGGTCGACATCAAGAAGATTCCGCAGTTGCGCGAAATCACCGCGGAGAGGGGCGCTTATCGCGTGGGAGCAGCGGTGTCCTGCATGGAGCTGATCGAGCACGAGGGCTTTTGCAGGGCCTGGCCGGGCGTGATCGACGGGGTGAAGCTGATCGGCTCGATCCAGGTCAAGGGCCGCGCCACCATGGCCGGCAACCTGTGCAACGCCTCGCCCGCGGCCGACAGCGTGCCCGCGTTGATTGCCGCGGGCGCACAGGTGACGATCGCCGGGCCGAACGGCGTGCGCCAGGCGCCGGTGGAAGCCATCCCCGTGTCTCCGGGCAAGACCTCGCTCGCAAAAGGCGAAATCGTCACTTCGTTCCTGTTCCCCGCGCGGCCGCCCCGCTCGGGGGATGCCTACCTGCGCTTCACGCCGCGCACCGAGATGGACATCGCAGTAGTGGGCGCGGGAGTCAACCTGACCCTCGACGCGGGCGGCACCTGCACTTCCGCGCGCGTTGCGCTCGGCGCGGTGGCGCCGACGGTGTTGCTGGTGAAAGAGGCGGCTGAAGCGCTCATCGGCACACGCGTGGGCGAAGCGGCGCTCGATAAACTCGCCAAGGCGGCGAGCGCCGCCTGCCGGCCGATAGACGACAAGCGCGGAACCAAGGAATACCGCATCAAGGTGGCGGGGGTGCTGGCGGGCCGCGCGGCGCGCCAGGCGCTGGAACGAGCGAGGCAAAGCTGATGGCGGCGAAAATTCAAGTCAGCACCACCGTCAACGGCGAGCAGCGCCGATTTCAGTGCGAGCCGCAGCAGACCCTCCTCGATGTCCTGCGCGATGAGCTGGCCCTCACCGGCACCAAGGAAGGCTGCGCGACCGGCGATTGCGGGGCGTGCAGCGTCATGCTCGATGGCCGCCTGGTAGACGCCTGCCTGGTCCTGGCGGCGGAAGTCCAGGGCAAGAAAGTCGAAACCATCGAAGGCATGGCGCAAGGCGAGGAGCTGCACCCGCTGCAGCGCACTTTTCTCGAGCACAACGGCTCGCAGTGCGGCATCTGCACGCCGGGGATGCTGATGGCCGCGCGCGCGCTGCTTGAGCGCAACCCCGACCCGAGCGAAACCGAGGTGCGCTATTGGCTCGCCGGGAACCTGTGCCGGTGCACGGGCTACGACAAGATCATCCGCTCGGTGCTGGCGGCGGCCAAGGAGATGAGGGGGGCGTAGAGCGTGACGAACATACTGGAAGAGAGCGGTTTCGATCCCAACAGGAAACTCAGGATCGTCGGCACTTCGCCGGTCAAGCCCGACGGCAGGGACAAGGTCACCGGGCGCGCCAAGTTCGGCGCCGATCTCGCGTTGCCTGGAATGCTGGTCGGCAAGGTCTTGAGGAGCCCCCACCCGCACGCGATTATCAAGTTCATCGACACCTCCAGGGCGCAGGCGCTCCCCGGGGTGATGGCGGTGGTGACGCGCGATGATTTTCCCGAAATTCCTCCGGGGACGGGCGAAGGCGACTTGACGCGCAACGTCATGGCGCGCGAGAAGGCGCTCTACGACGGGCATGCGGTGGCGGCGGTGGCGGCTACCAGCGAGTCGATCGCCAAGCAGGCGCTGAAGCTGATCCGCGTCGATTACGAGAAGCTGCCGCACGTGATCGATGCGGTCGAGGCGATGGCCCCCGGGGCGCCGATCCTGCACGAGCATCTTCGCGCCGAGGGGATCAAGGGCGCTGAGGACAAGCCGACCAACGTGGTCGAGCGCCAGGAATTCAGGATGGGCGACGTCGAGGCGGGATTTCGCGAGGCCGATGTCGTCATCGAGCGCGAGTTCAGGACCTGCCCAATTCACCAGGGGTACATCGAGCCGCAGGCTTGCGTCGCGAACTGGACCAAGGCGGGCCGGGTCGAGCTGTGGTGCTGCACGCAGGCGCATTTCGGCATGCGCGACAACCTTGCTTCGATCCTCGATATCCCCAAGGAAGAGATCTGCATCACCGGCGCGGAAATCGGCGGCGCATTCGGCGGCAAGACCATCATGTACGCCGAGCCGCTCGCCATTCAGCTCTCGCGCAAGGCGAAGCGCCCGGTGAGAATCGTCCTGAATCGCAACGAAGTGTTCCGCGCCACCGGCCCGGTGTCCGGAACGCATTCGCGCATCAAGATGGGGGTCACCCGCAGCGGCAGGTTCACCGCGGCGGAGGCCGAGATGGTGTACCAGTGCGGCGCGTTCACCGGCTCGATGTATTACAACGGGGCGCAGACGATGTTCACGCGCTACGATCTGAAGAACGCCAAGGCGGTCGCCTACGAGGTGGTGTCTAACCGGCCCAAGGTCAACGCGTTTCGCGCCCCGGGGGTGCCGCCGGTGGTCTTCGGGGTGGAGAGCGTCGTCGATGAGCTGGCCAAGGCGATCGGCATGGATCCGCTCGAGCTGCGGTTGAAAAACGCGGCCACCGAAGGCTACACGACCATCTACGGCGAGACCTTCGGTCCGATCGGGTTCGTCGAGACCCTGGAAGCGGCGATGAAGCACGAGCACTACCGCGCGCCGCATTCGGGCCCCAACTGCGGCCGGGGCGTCGCGGCCGGGTTCTGGTGGAACCGGGCGGGCGACACTTCCGGAAAGCTCCGGATCACGGCGGACGGATCGGTGAATCTCCTGCTCGGCACGATCGACATCGGCGGATCGCGCGTCTCGATGTGCATGATGGCGGCCGAAGAGCTGGGCATCCCGCTCGAGCGGGTGAGCGCCGTGATCGCCAACACCGACCAGGTGAGCTACAACCGCTTGACCGCGGGCAGCCGGGTCACATTTTCGAGCGGGATCATCGTCGTCGATTGCGCGCGCCAGGCGATCGCCGAGCTGCGCCGGCGCGCAGCGGCCGCCTGGAACGTGTCCGAGCAAGAAGTCGTATACGAGGACGGCACTTGCCGGCTCGCGCGCGCGGGCGGGGCCGCGCCCCTATCCATGGCGGAACTCGTGAAGCGCGGCGGGCCGATTTCCTGCAGCTCGACCCTGGCGGTCACCGGAGCCGGACCCGGATTCGGCGTGCACATCGTCGACCTCGAAGTGGACAGGGAGACCGGCGGCGTGAAGATCCTTCGCTACACGGTGGTGGAGGATGCCGGCAAGGCGATCAACCGCCACCAGGTCGAGGGCCAGTACCAGAGCGGGGCGGCGCAAGGCGTGGGCTGGGCGCTCAACGAAGAATACATCTACGGCGAGGACGGGCGGCTGCAGAACCCGAGCTTTCTCGACTACCGCATGCCGGTCGCATCCGACCTGCCGATGATCGAGGCGGTCATCATCGAGGTGCCCAATCCGAAGCATCCCTACGGGTTGCGCGGGGTGGGCGAGGTGCCGGTGGTGCCGACGCTGGCGGCGATCGCCAACGCGATCACCAGCGCCATCGGCGTGCGGCCCTACGAGTTGCCGATGTCGCCGCCGCGGCTGCTGAAGCTGATCGAAACGGCGGGTACGAGCAAATCGTAGACCGGGCGGGGCGGTGACGCGTGATTCGAAGGCGCCGCTCTTGGCGATCGCGCCTGCGCTTTGCAACGCGATTTTCGCGGCCACCGGCAAGCGCATCCGCTCGCTCCCGATCAGAAATCAGGATCTGAGGAAGGCCTGACGCTGCGCTACTTGGCCAGCTCCCTGATTCTGTCGACCACCTCCGGATTGGCGAGGGTGGACACATCGCCGGGATCCTGGCGATTGGAGATCGCCGCGAGCACGCGGCGCATGATTTTTCCGGAGCGCGTCTTGGGCATGTCGGGAACGATGATGACCCGGCGCGGCCGAGCGATCGCGCCGATCCCGGAAACCACCGCCGCCGACACCCGGTTCGCAATCTCCGCGGAGGCGGCCAATCCCGGCTTCAACGCCACGTAAAGGTCGGGGACCTTGCCCTTGATCTCGTCCGCGACCGGGACCACCGCCGCTTCCACGACTTCGGCCACCACGAGCGCCGCCGACTCGATCTCCTTGGTGCCCAAGCGGTGCCCGGCGACGTTGATCACGTCGTCGATGCGCCCGAGAATCCGGTAATAGCCGTCGGCCGCCTGCACTGCGCCATCTCCTGCCATGTACGGCCAGTCGCGCCAGTCCTTGCTCTTCGGGTTCTTGCAGTAGCGCGCGTAGTACTGCCGCACGTAGCGCTCCGGGTCTTTCCAGATGGTCTGGAAGGATCCGGGCCAGGGATTGCGTATGCAGATGTTGCCCGCCCTGCCCGAGCCGGCCGGCAGCTCCTTGCCATCGTCATCGTAGATCACCGGGTGGATGCCGGGAATTCCGGGCCCCGCGCTGCCGGGCTTCATCTTGGCGAGCCCTGGCACCGTGCTGCAGAGAAAGCCGCCGTTTTCCGTTTGCCACCAGGTGTCCACGATCACCGCCTCGCCCTTGCCGACGGCGCTGTGGTACCACTTCCACACCGCGGGCTCGATCGGCTCCCCGACCGTCGTCATGTGCTTGAAGCGGTGGTGGTACTTGGCGGGCTCCTCGGGCCCCTCGCGCCGCAGCGCCCGGATCGCCGTGGGCGAGGTGTGGAAGATGTTGACGCCCAGGTCCTCGGCGATGCGCCAGGGCCGGCCGGCGTCGGGATGCGTCGGCACGCCTTCGTAGACCACCGAAGAAGCGGCAAGCGCCAGCGGACCGTAGACGATGTAGGAGTGGCCCGTGATCCAGCCGATGTCCGCCATGCACCAGTACACATCCTCGGGATGGATGTCCTGGATGTTCCTGGAAGTCCAGGTGACATAGGCGAGGTAGCCGCCGGTCGAGTGCTGGCAGCCCTTGGGCCGGCCCGTGGTGCCGCTCGTGTACATGAGGAAAAGCGGCGCCTCGGCGGGCATCTGCACCGGGTCAACCCGCGTGCCGCGGAAGTCGCGGAGCAGATCGTTGACGATGACATCGCGTCCTTGCACGAGCTTCGCTGCGCTCGAATAGCGGCCCGGATGGCGCTGCCAGATGAGCACCTTGTCGACTTTGTGGCCGTCCTTGGCCGCCTCATCGACGGCGGTATCGGCCTTTTCCTTGTGGTCGAGGAGCTTCCCGGCGCGGTAATAGGCGTCCATGGTGATCAGCACGCGGCTTTCGGAATCCGAGACGCGGTCGGCGCAGGCCTTGCCGCTGAATCCGCTGAACACCTGCGAGTGAATGACGCCCAGCCGCGCGCAGGCGAGCATGGTGATCGGCAGCTCGGCCACCATCGGCATGTGCAGGGTTACCCGGTCGCCCGTCTTCAGACCGCAGGCCTCGCGCAGCAGGGCCGCGAACTCGTTGACGCGAACGAAAAGCTCCTGATAGGTGAGGTGCTGAATGGCCTCGTTCTCGGGCTCGGGAACGAAATGGATCGCGGTCTTGTTCCTGTGCCGGGCGAGGTGCCGATCCACGCAGTTGTAGCAAGCGTTGATCGTGCCGCCGACGAACCAGCGCCAAAACGGCGGATTGCTGGTGTCGAGCGTCGTCTCCCAGTACTTGTACCAGTCCAGCAGGTCCGCGAACTCCTTGAAGCACTCGGGGAACTTGTCGAGGGAAAAGCGCTGGAAGACGGCAGCGTCGGTCAAATTGGCCTGCGCGATGAAGGCGTTCGGCGGCGAGAAATAGTCCTCCTCGGGCCAATGCACCGCGATCTGCGCCTCGGAGATATCGGCAGTCTGCTGCTTGGTGAGATCGCCCGGCGAGCGCTCTTCTGACATGACGGTTCCTCCTGGGTTTATGGCAGAGGCAGATATTAGGCCGGGGCTTGGGAATTGCCAAGAACAGCGCAATGCCCCCGCTGCGCCTTGCTTGCGGGCGGCTCATGGGCTAGCTTTGCATCAGGGCGCATAGCGGAAGGAGAACCTGTCATGGATCTTCTCGTGGAACGCACGGATGTTTGGGCAGCGAGCATCCCGGACAAACCCGGGGGGCTTGCGGGGGTATTGGCCACGCTGCGGGACGCAGGGGCGGACTTGCAGTTCATCATTGCGCGGCGCGCCCCGGAGGAACCGGGGAGGGGCGTCGTGTTCGTCACTCCGCTGCAGAATGACCGGGAAATCCGCGCCGCCGCGGTGGCGGGATTCAACGTCACCCACACCCTGCACTCGGTTCGGGTCATGGGTCCTGACCGGCCGGGCATCGCCGCGCAATTGACGCAGAAGCTTGCCGATGGAGGGATCAACCTGCGCGGATTCGCAGCCTCGGTGATCCGCGCGCAGTTTGTGGCCTACCTGGCGGTGGACTCGCTGGAGGACGCCAACAAGGCGATCGCGATTCTGGAGAAGGCCTGAAGCGCCCGCCCAAGGGCGAGGTGGCGCGTTTCTGATACTAATCGCGAAGCGATCATGAAGAACAATCCCGAGCGCTATCTCGCGATGATCCGTTCAGTGCAGCGCTGGGGCCGCGATTCATGGTTGCCCGGCGGATTGATTCTCCTATCGCTGGGCATGTTGGCCGGCCTGTTGCTCGCCGCGGCCGGGTGCAGCGCCGCGGCCGGCGGCGCTTCCGCTCCGGTAACCGTCCAGGACGGGAACCTCGTGCCCTACACCGTCGTCGGGATCGAGATTCCCAAGCCGCTCACCTCCAAGCCGGGCGACCCGGCGGAGGGCCGCAAGGTCGCCGTGAATTGGCTCCTGGGCAACTGCTCCGTCTGCCACAAGCTGCCCATCCCGGCGCGGTTCCACGACATGATCGGCCCGGACCTCGACGGCGTGGGCAGCCGCTACCCCGCGTCCGTCCTGAGGCTGCGGGTGGTGGACGCCAAGCGCTTCAATCGCGCGACCCTCATGCCCGCGTTCTACAAGGTGCAGGGCCTGCACCTGGCCCAAGGCAAGCCGCTCCTGACCGCGCAGCAGGTGGAGGACGTGGTGGCGTACCTGACGACGCTCAAGTAGCCTGCCGCGGGCGCCCGGGCGCCGCGGGAGTCGTGCCCTTGAGCACCGAGAGCATCACTGCGGCTGCGACCACCGAGCCGATCTGACCGCCGGTGTTGGCGCCGGCGGCGTGCATGAGCAGGTGGTTCTTCTTGTCGTAGCGCTGTCCCTGGACTTGAACCACTCTCGCGGCCATGGGGAATGCGGAGATCCCTGCCGCCCCGACCAGCGGGTTCACCTTGCCGCCGCTCGCCCAGCACACGAGCTTGCCGAACAGGACTCCGGCCGCGGTATCCACGCAGATGGCGACGAAGCCCATGCCGAAAATGGCGAGCGTCTGCGGCTTCAGGAACGCGTGACCTTCCATGGTGCCGCCGATCGCGAGGCCGAGAAAAAACGTCACGACGCTCGATCCTGTCCTCCGTTCACGCGCTGCGAAACTGGCTGAAGCGCGCAAACAGGATGGCCGCAAACGGCAGCGCGAGGCCGATGACGACTTGCGCGATGAGCAGCTCGCCCAGTTGGCTGTAGTCGGCCGGCACCTCTATCACGCGGCTCACCGGATCTTTCACTTCGCGCGTCACGGTGAATACCTGATTGAGGTATTTCGTTCCGAGCTGGCTCAAGGACAACGCGAGATTGGTGAAGGAAGCCATCACCGCAAAATAAGTGGCCTTGAGGTTGCTCGGCGCGCAGCGCGCAATCCAGGCGAGCATCGGTATCATCGCGATCTGGCCCAGAGGCGATTCGAGAGCGGTATCGACCAGCGCGATGAAGCGGGCATCGACCACGCCGCCGGTCACGCGCGCCGTCCATTCGTGCAGGCCGTAGTACATGCCGACGAACGGCAGCGCGAGCAGCGTGCCGAGCACGGTGAGAAAGCCGACGATGTAGGCGATCGAGCGCTCCGCCATGAAGCGGCGGAAGATGAACATGCCCGCCAGCGTGAGCGCGCTCGCGATGAGCGACAACACCGAGAAGAACTGCTGATCGAACCCCAGCACGTCGATCATCCACCATTGGATGCCTGCGCCGGAGGAGGGGATCGCGCGAAAAATGAAAATGACGATCGCGGTGCCGATCAGAGTTTCGCGCGCCGCGGGTTCCAGCTCGCGGGTCAGGCGGACCACGAGAAACGAAACGATTGCAAAGGAACCCGCGAAGATCACCTCCTGGTTGAACGGGATGTCGGACAGGCCCATCGCCAGGGTGAAAAGCACGAAAACGAGGCCGCCGCCCAGGATCCACCAATTCGGCGCCGGCCGCTCCCCGGGCTCGCTCAGAAGCGCAGCCGCTTCGTGCGGGCTCATGCCGCGGGCCACAAGACGCCGCAGCTCCCGCACTTTCAACGCCGCCGCCGTCATCACTCCGAGCACGGAGATCACCGGGATGACAAGCGCCATCTCGTAGATCTGAAGGTAGAGCCGCGCTTTCTCCACGGCCGGGAGGTCCTGCGTACCGCCGAAGACATAGAGATTGATGAGTGCGACGATCACGGTGCCGCCAATGATCGCCACGCGCCCCAGCGTCTGCATCGTGGTGTGCATCAGCTTGCGCTGTTCCGGGTCGATGGGGCGTCCGTTCTCGTCGATGCGCGGCACCGCTTCGACCGTCATCGCGTCCGCAACCGTATCCTGTATGACGTAGCCCACCGGCGAGAGCAGCACGCTCAACACGTACCACGCTTCCACCGACATCGCCGCCGCCATAGCCTGTCGATCGGCAATCAGACCCACCATGATGAAAAGGCTCGCGGCGATGAGGCCGGCACCGAAATAGACGAGCCAGCTCTTCCAGCGCCAGATGAGATCCACGAGATGCCCGAGGGGCATCTTCAGCGCCCACGGGATGCCCGCCCAGAAGCCGAGCGCCGCAAGGAAAGCAGCGGACAGACCCAGGTACTCCTTTACGAAGAAAGTACCGACGATGCCGGTCAGCCCGGAAATGCCGGCCGCCATGTAGACCATGAGCGGCGGCAGATACGACAGCCGCAGCTCGCGGCCAAGCTCCAGGATGTTTTCATCGAACCAGCGCCACGCGGTCGAACGCGACACTATGCGATCGTGTGCGGGCGGCGCGGGCGTTTCGGCTGCGGGGTGGATATTGTTCATGGGTTCATTCTAACGATGCTGCGCGAGGCATGCGATGCGGTGCAAAATCACCGCCTGTCCATCCGTCGCGGCACACCTGCGGCGGCATAGCTCGACTCACCCGGGAGACAGCGCATCACGCAACGCGCTTGCATCGGCCGCCCGATATAGGTTGGCACGGCGGATTGGTTCTCCTATCGCTTGGTGTCGGTGAGAGCGTCTTCCACGCCTTTGGGCGAATCGACGAGGAACCGGCTAACTAATTCATGGTCATCCGGATCATCTGGACCGCAAAATTACTCGCGAGTAATTTTGCCTCGGAGCAAAAATCCTTGCACCGTCGGAGGTAACCGTGGTCGTCACCGGCCGTTCGGGCAATCACTATCGCCTGGCCGACTGCGGCGTGATGGATCAGGCGGGACTGGAGTTCCACGTCTCCAATATCTTAAGCGGCGTCTTCAGCTTGGGCGGTCAGATCGACCGGGCGATAATCGAATATCGGGTGAACTTCGACCCGGTTTTCGAGCAAATCACCTTTCGCGGGGTGCCTGACATGCGCATCATCGTGTTAACGGGATACGCTGCTCGAGATCGCGGCACGCAGTTTCGAACTCACGGGCCTCGGATACGTCGGTGTCGACATCGTGCTCGATCGCGCTCTCGGGCCCATGATACTGGAGATCAATGCCCGCCCTGGCCTGAACATACAATCTCCCCGACCGGTCCAGTAGTCCTCCCGCAGGGATTAGCGTTCAGACCCGTGCGTCAGTCGGCGCAACGCGCACATGGTTCTGGCCGTGCGCTACCTTCATTCCAAGCCCTCCCTCCCAACGAAAGCTTGAGATAGCCAGGGTCATCTCCTGTTTCATTGCGAATCGGTCTTGATGCCCGCCTCCCTGATGACCTTCTTCCAGCGTGCGATGTCGTTGCGGATGAATGCGCCGAGCTCTTCGCTGCTGCTCGGCGCGGCCTCTGCACCGACGGTGGCCAAGCGCTCTTTCACGGCGACCGTGTTGAGCACGTCGACCACGACCGCGTTGAGCCGCGCCACGATCTCTGAGCGCGTTGCCGCAGGCGCATAAATGCCGGTCACCGTGCTCGCTTCGAAACCCGGCACACCGGATTCCGCAAGCGTGGGCACCTCGGGCAATTGGGCCGCGCGTTTTGCGGTGGTGACGGCGATGGCACGCACGCGGCCGGACCTAATATGATTTAGCGCCGAAGTGACCTGGTCGATGAAGCCGTCGACTCGCCCCCCGATAAGGTCTACCATCGCCGGTGCACTGCCCTTGGCATAGGGAACGGTGACCAGATGCACTCCCGTCAGCAGCGTGAACGACTCAGCCATGAGGTTCGTCCCGGTGCCGGCAAAAGCCATCAGCGCTCCGCCCGGCTTCGCGCGCGCGAATGCGATGAACTCGCGGGTTGTCTTAACCGGCAAAGAAGGGTTGACGATCAATACCTGAGGCGAGACGGCAACTCGGACCACTGCGACCAAATCGCGCTGAACGTCATAGGGCAGCTTTGGGTTGGTCGCCGGCAGCTGTGACATCACGCCGGTCGAAGCGATGAGCAGCGTGTAGCCGTCCGCGGGCGCCTTCGTAACCAGCTCGGTGGCGATCGCGCCGTAGGCCCCGGGCCGATTGTCTACGACGACCGGTTGCCCCAGTGCCTTCGACATGGGCTCGGAGATCGACCTCGCCGTGATGTCGACGTTGCCGCCTGGCGCGAACGGAACGAGCATCCGGATCGGATGTTCCGGATAGCCCTGTGCCAATGAGAGTAACGGGCATAGATACAGGGCGAACAACACGAGGCGATGCATGATGCTCCTCCTTCTTCGGCACACCGGGACGATTCTAGCAGCCAGCAATGCGAGCGTACGTTTTCGAATCATTCGCCGCCGAGATGGCGGCAGAGAAAATCACAAGTCAAAGGCCAGGTCAGTTTGGCCAAATGCGGGTCGAAGCCCTCGCCATCGCCAAGGGCAAAACCGTGCTCGGCCTGGGAAAAGAAATGCCATTCCAGCGGCTGACCGTTCTCACGAAAGCGTGACCATAGCCGCTCTTGCACCGACACAGGAGCGATTTGGTCTCGGCCTCCGAAGAAAACAAGTGATGGACACCGGATCTCGCGCGCGGCATCGGTAGGGTGACGCGGACGCAGTTCGCTTGGCGGCTCGTCGCGCACCGACGGATAGTAGCCGACAAAAGCGCGCACGCCGGGTGTTGCCGCAACAAAATGGATTCCGAGTCTTGCGCCCATGCAGTAGCCAAGGACTCCCACTCGACCTCGGTCGACCTCCCGTCGTTCGCCCAGATAACGCCATACGCTATCGATCGATTGGACGAATTGGCCATCGCTTGTCGTCGCCTGCGCGTTTGCGGCCGGGGGGAGGCCCAGCAGACCATTGAGATCAGGAACGAGCGTGGCATAACCGAATTGCGCTAAATCGCAGGCGACAGACTTCAGATGTCCGCTCACGCCATAGCGATGGTGAATGATGAGCAACGCCGGTCCGGGCTCGGTCCGCTCGGGATGCGCGATGTAGCCGGGAATGCCGTCCTTTTCAACGGAGAGCGCACGCGCAGCGATCTTCATCGGCCAGTCCTCCCTGATGTTCGGATGAATTGTGCACCCTGGCTTACCGCGGCACAAGGCAACGCCCACGGCCCGCAACGCCGAGCAGTGGCAATCGCATCGGTGCGATCCGCACCCACGCTCATAGCCGGGCGTTCTTCATCATACGGGGAAGCGCAATCGATAACCGCCGCGGGCCTGCTGCGCTCCTTTGAACTCCCGCTCCCTGACTGCTAGACTGTTGGCCACCGTCAATTGCCGAGGGCACCATGATGAAAATTCCAGCGTGTGTCGCGGTATTGTCTATCGCCGCTGCTTCTGCTATCGCGCCCGACGCACTGGCGCAGACCTGGCCGGCAAAGGCGGTGCGCATCATCAGTCCGTTTCCGGCCGGCGGCGCGAGCGACGTCGTTTCCCGGTTGGTGGCGCAGCACCTGTCGGGGGCGCTCGGACGGCCGTTCGTCGTGGAAGCCCGGCCCGGTGCGGGCGGCAACGTCGGCACCGATGTCGCGGCCAAGGCGCCACCCGATGGCTACACGCTCGTGCTGTCCTCCTCCGGCCCTCTGGCGAACAACCGCTTTCTCTACAAGTCCATGCCTTTCGACGGAACGAAGGACTTCAGCTACATCATTCTGATCGGCCAAATGCCGATGGTGGTCGTCGCCAATGCGAGCGCGGCAGTGAAGACGCTCTCGGATCTGGTGGCTCTGGCGCGCGCCCGTCCGGGCCAGTTGAACGCCGGCTCGCCGGGCAACGGCACCATGGGGCACCTGACGCAGGAACTGCTGAAATCGGTGGCCAAGATCAGCCTGACGCACGTGCCGTACAAAGGCGGCGCGTCGCTTACCGGCGCGCTGCTGGCGGGCGACATTCAGCTTTCGGTGGATGTGATCAATCCCTGGTACATCAAGCAGGTGCAATCGGGCGCGATCAAGGGCCTCGCGGTCACCGCCCTCAGCCGCTTTCCGATGCTGCCGGACATGCCCACTGCGATCGAGCAGGGAATGGAGGCACTCGAGGCTTCGACCTGGTTTGCGCTGGTCGGCCCGGCCGGCTTGCCCAAGCCCGTAGTCGAAAAACTCAACCAGGAAGTCAATCGCTATATCGCCTCGCCGGCCGGTCGCGCGAAACTGCTGGAAATCGGCGCCCAGCCCGTGGGCGGCCCGCCAGAGCGAATTGCACAGATCATCGCTTCCGAGTCACCCAAATGGAAGCGGCTGATCGAACAAAGCAACGTCAGGCTGGACTGAGCGCGTCGGCGCCGACACAGCCCGGGTTAGCCCAGGGCGCAACTCTTGTTTGATCGGTTGCGGCCCAACAATCGGTCGCAGCGGACGGCGCTGCGCGAGGAAACCGATCCCGCGGCCGCTCAGTGAACCTTTCCGCCCTCAGATCATCCCCATGCCCTTGAGCACCGAGAGCATCACCGCCGCTGCGACCACCGAGCCGATCTGGCCGCCGGTGTTGGCGCCGGCCGCGTGCATGAGGAGATGGTTTTTCTTGTCGTAGCGCTGGCCCTGCACTTGAACCACTCTCGCGGCCATCGGGAATGCGGAGATCCCGGCCGCCCCGATCAGCGGGTTCACCTTGCCGCCGCTCGCCCAGCACACGAGTTTTCCGAACAGGACTCCGGCCGCGGTATCCACGCAGATGGCGACGAAGCCCATGCCGAAAATGGCGAGCGTCTGGGGTTTAAGGAACGCGTGGCCTTCCATGGTGCCGCCGATCGCGAGGCCGAGAAAAAGCGTCACGACGTTGGCGATTTCATTCTCCGAGGCCTTCTGCAGCCGGGCGACCACCGCGCACTCGCGCATGAAGTTGCCGAGCATGATGGTTCCCATCAACGGCAGCCCCTTGGGGGCGATGAGTCCGGTAACAAGGGTCACCACGATGGGGAAAAGAAGCCTGGTCTGGGGCGAGACGCTTTTCTTGATCGCCGCCATCCTCACCACCCTCTCTTTGGGCGTGGTCAGCGCCTTCATGATCGGAGGCTGGATGATGGGAACGAGCGCCATGTACGAATAGGCGGCCACTGAAATCGGCCCGAGAAGCTGCGGGGCGTATTGCGAGGCGACGTAGATCGCCGTGGGTCCGTCGCAGGCGCCGATGATGGCAATGCTCACCGCCTCAAGTGCAGGGAATCCCAGCGCGAGCGCAAGCAGCAGGGTGAGGAAAATGCCGAACTGCCCGGCGGCGCCGAAGAGGAGACTTCTCGGGTTTTCGAGCAGGACACCGAAATCGATCATGGCGCCGATGCCCACGAAAATGAGCAGCGGAAAGAGCTCGTTGCTGATGCCCATGTCGTAGAGAATGCGCAGCAAGCCGCCCGAGTCCGCGAGGTCGCTCAAAGGGATATTGACCAGCACGCAGCCGAACCCGATGGGAACCAGCAGCAGCGGCTCGACCTGCTTCTTCACCCCCAGGTAGAGCAACGTGCCGCCGATCGCCAGCATGATGACATTGGGCCCTCCCTGGGTGAAGAGATAACTCGCTCCGGCACCCAATCCGGAAAGACCCGCGACAATGCTATCGATCATTCTTGTTTCCCTGTCCGACGCTTATTTCTTTTCTGCGCCCCCGTCCTCGGGCGAAAGCGGAAAGACCTTCTTCAGCAGATCCATCACCAGGCTGAGAATCCACAGGGTGAGAAAGGTCCCGCCCATGCCGACGATCATCATGGTGAGTCCAAAGGCCCATTTGTCATTGTCCACGATCCGCCTCCGTCAACACTTCGCCAACGTGCCGCACTCGCAACAATTCTCCGCGCTCCCTTGCGCCTGCGGCCGCAAGCCCAGCTTGGCGAGCAGATTGCGGTCGGCTTCGGCCTCAGGATTGCAGGTGGTGAGGAGCTTCTCGCCGTAGAAAATCGAATTCGCCCCGGCGAGGAAACACATCGCCTGCACCGCTTCGCCCAACTCGCGCCGGCCGGCGGAAAGCCGCACGCGGGCGGCCGGCATGGTAATGCGGGCGACCGCGATGGTGCGAACGAATTCCAGCGGATCGAGCGGTTCGGTGCCGCAGAGCGGCGTTCCCGGTACCTGCACCAGGTGATTGATCGGAACCGATTCCGGATAGGGGTCGAGGTTCGCGAGCTGGGCGATGAGGCCTGCGCGTTGCGTTCTCGATTCGCCCATGCCGACGATGCCGCCGCAGCAGACCTTGATGCCGGCGCGGCGCACGTGGCCCAGGGTGTCGAGGCGGTGCTGGTAGGTGCGCGTGCTGATGATCTCGCCGTAGAACTCGGGCGCCGTGTCCAGGTTGTGGTTGTAATAGTCGAGGCCTGCCGCCTTGAGGCTCTGCGCCTGGTCTTCGCTCAGCATGCCGAGCGTCGCGCAGGTTTCCAGTCCCAGGGACTTGACCGCGCTCACCATCTCCTGGACTTTGGCGATATCGCGTCCTTTCGGCTCGCGCCACGCCGCGCCCATGCAAAAACGGGTCGCGCCGTTTTCCTTCGCCGCTCTTGCCGCGGTGATCACGTCCTCCAGCGGCAGCAGTTTTTCGGCCTTCACGCCGGTGTGGTAGCGCGCCGCCTGCGGACAATAGGCGCAATCCTCGGGACAGCCGCCGGTCTTGATCGAGAGCAGCGTCGCCAGCTCCACTTCGTCGGCGGCAAAATGCGCGCGGTGAACCTGCTGCGCCCGATACAACAGGTCCTTGAAGGGCAATTCGAACAATTGCGCCACCGCATCGACCGTCCAGGTCCGGGCGCTCGCGTGAGCCGGCTTCGATGCCGCCGATGATTGAATGGATGCAGTCAAGGATATCCCCCTATCTGATCAAACTATTGTTTCCGCAAGCGCGCGAGCAGCGCGTCGACTGCAATTCCCCCGGCGCTGCCCGTTTCACGGTCAAGTTTCGGCAAAACGCCGAGGCACGATGTGCCGATTCTATCGCTGATGGTGTCGATCGTATCGGCCGCGCGCGCATAATCCGGGTCGATTCCGCGGTTCGCCAACCAGCCGGCGAGGGCGAGCCCACGCCTGGCGATGGCTTCGGCGGAGAGTAGGGCGTGATTAATGCAGCCCAGGCGCATCGGCACGACGAGCAGAACCGGGGCGCCGATCGCCTGCGCGAGATCCGCGCTGTCCAGCTCTCTGGACAGGGGCACGCGAAATCCGCCAACGCCTTCGATCAGCACCACTTCGGCCTGTTGCTCCAGGCGCTCGAGCGCAGCGAGAACGACATCGCTCCGAATCGTGATGCCATCCTCGGCTGCGGCGAAATGCGGCGAGGCGGCTGCGCGCAAGCGGTACGGGGCGACGTCTTCCACGGGCGCGGAAATCGGACTCGCCGAACGGATTTGCTCGACGTCATCCCAGAGTCCCTGAGAATTGACGCCCGCCGAGATCGGCTTCATCCCGAGCGCTGCGATCGATCGCGCCGCGAGCGAACGCAACAGCGCGCAGGTGGCGACCGTCTTGCCGATTCCGGTGTCGGTGCCGCTGATGAGCAGTTTCATGCCTGAGGCACGGCGGCCCGGTCGATGACCTGCGACAAGGCCGCGATCAGGCGCTCGATGTCGTCATCGGAGTGCGCGCCCGAGAGCGTGATCCGCAGCCGCGCGCTCCCCGCGGGGACCGTCGGCGGCCGGATCGCCGGCGCCCACAATCCCATCTGAAGCAGGGCCTCGGCGATCCGCACCGTCTCGGTATTGCCGCCGATGATGAGCGGCATGATCGCCGTGCTCGAAGGGAGCAGACGATACGGACGCCAGGCAGGCGACGCCTCCTGCAGCCGATCGCGATGCGCGGCAAGCCGCGCGCGTTCGGCCTGCGCGGATCGAATCAGCTCGAGCGCGGTGATCGTCGCGTGCGCCAGGGCCGGAGATGCGGCGGTGGAAAAGACGTACGTTCGCGCGCGCTGGATCAGGCGTTCGATGATCAAGCGATCGGCAGCGATAAAGGCGCCCGAGAGTCCGGCCGACTTGCCCAGCGTCCCCATGTAGACGATGCGCTCGGAATCGAGGCCGAGCGCTCGCACGCTGCCGCGGCCCTCCGGCCCCCATACGCCAAGCCCGTGGGCGTCATCGACCACGAGCAGTGCATCGTGGCGCTCGGCGAGCCAGAGCAGCTCGCGCAAGGGAGCGACGTCCCCGTCCATGCTGAATACGGCATCGGTGACGACAAGCTTGTGCGCGGCGCGGCTCGATTTGAGCTGGGCCTCCAGCGCATCGGCATCGGCGTGCGGATAGAGCTTCACCGCGGCGCGCGACAGGCGCGTGCCGTCGACGATCGAAGCGTGATTGAGCTGATCGGAAAAGATCTCGTCGCCTTCCCCGGCCAGGGTGGTGAGGAGCGCCAGGTTGGCGACGTAGCCGTTCATGCAGGCAAGCGCCGCCGGCATGCCGGCAAAGCGCGCAAGCTCATGCTCCAGCGCATCGTGCACGGCATGATGTCCGCTCACCAGGTGCGACGCGCCGGAGCCGGCGCCGAAACGGCGCGCCCCTTCGGCGATGGCCTCGATCAGGCGCGGGTGCTGCGATAGGCCCAGGTAATCGTTGCTCGCGAAAGCGGTGATGAGTTTTCCGTCGATCTCGACTGCGGTCGCCGAAACGGGACGGACCACGCGGCGCGTGCGTTCCAGCCCGGCGGCGCGCCACGCACTGGCATCGGCGAGAAAACGATCGCGCCAGGCGCTCACGCGAGCACCTCGTCCATCACGGCGCAGACGCTGCGGGCGAGCAGGTCGATGTCGCCATCGCTGAGCAAATACGGCGGCATCAAGTAGACGGTGGCGCCCATCGGCCGCAGCAGCAACCCGTGCTCCAGGGCGACGCGATAGACGCGGCGCGAAAAATCGACGCTCGCGCCGGCGACCTCCCACGCCCAGATCATGCCGATGCTGCGAAAGTGCTCCACGCGCGGATGGCGGGCCACAGGCTGCAGGCGCTCGCTCAGGCGCTTGGCCCGCAACCGGTTGGCCGCAAGGACCTGGTCCTGTTCCAGGACGTCGAGTACTGCCAGCGCCGCGCGGCAGGCAAGCGCATTGCCGGAAAAGCTGTGCGAATGCAGGAACGCCTTGGCTGCGCTCTCGTGCAGGAACAGCCGGTAGATCTCCTCGCGCGAAAGAACGATCGAGAGCGGCAGAAATCCTCCGGAGATGCCCTTCGACAGGCAGAGCAGGTCGGGCCACACACCGGCCTGTTCGCACGCAAAGAAAGTCCCGGTGCGGCCGCAACCCACGGCGATTTCGTCGGCGATCCAGTGCACCGAATAGCGGTCGCAGAGCGAGCGCACCTGGCGCAGGTATTCGGGATCGTGGAAGATCATTCCGCCTGCGCCTTGCACCAGGGGCTCGGTCACGATGGCCGCGATTCCCCCTGCGTGTTCGGCAAACAATCTTTCCACGTGGCGCGCCTGGCGCAGCGCGACCGCGCGCGCGTCTTCACCGGGCTGCGCCCGGCGCGCGTCGGCATTGGGGACGACGTGCGCCGCGTGCACCAGCCCCTCGTAAGGTTGCCGGAAGCCGCTCAGATCGGTGACACCCAGGGCCCCCAGCGTCTCGCCGTGGTAGCCGCCGGCAAGGCAGACAAAGGACTGTTTTTGCGCGCGCCCCAGGTGCTGCCATGCGTGCGCGCTCATCTTGAGCGCGATTTCCACTGCGGATGCGCCGTCCGAACCGTAGAACGCGTGTCCGAGCGCGTTGCCGGTCATCGCCGATAGTCGCTCCGAGAGCTCGACCACCGGCTGATGGGTCAGCCCGGCGAGCATCACGTGGTCGAGGCATTCGAGCTGATCGCGCAGCGCCTGTACCACCGCCGGATGCCGGTGTCCGAGCAGGCAAACCCACCAAGAACCGATGGCGTCGAAATAGCGCCTGCCGTCGTGGCCAAAGAGCCACGGCCCCTCGGCGCGTTCGATCGACACCAGGGGCATCTCCGGATGCCATTTCATCTGGCTGCAGGGATGCCACACTGCGGCCAGGCTCCGCTCGCTCCAGGAAGACACGGGCTGAGCACGCAGAATCGGCGCGGAGACTCTCATTTCGCGGAGAATTTGGGACCGGAAAGGCGACGATGATACCGGCGATTGTCAAATTTCGCCATCGCATCAATTAAACATCTGACCCGGATCTGCTGCGACGGGCCGAGCCGAGCGGAGCCGCTACGCTTCCGGAGTGAGCAGGGAAACGCCCAGCAGCGCCCGGCGTTTGAGCCAGGGACTCGCGCGGTAGCGTGGGTCCCCGTAAAAGGCCGACAGTGCCTGGAGAATCGCCAGAATCCTGCTTGCGCCGACCGTGTCTCCCCAGGCGAGCGGTCCTTTCGGATAGCCCAGGCCAAGGCTGACCGCGGCGTCGATGTCCGCGGGCGACGCGATACGCTGCTGGGCGATATCCGAGGCGATATTGACGATCTGGGCGATGACGCGCTGGTTGACGAAGCCGGGCGAGTCGTGAATCACCGAAACGGGAACGCCGTCGGCGGCGAGCAGGCCGTGCGCGGCGTCGCGCATCGCGCCGGAGGTGAGCGGTGTGGTCATCAGCGTGCGCCGCTTCTCCAGCGGGAAAAAGCAGTCGACCGCAACGGTGCGAATCGGATCGAGGCCTTCCTCCAAGGCCGTGGAGGTGGCGTCGTGACCGAGCGGCGCCACCAGGCACAGCGAACCGGACGCGGGAGTCGCGTTGCCGTCGATGGTGGCTCCCAGTCTTGCCACGAGGTCCTTCAGCTTCGGGCCCAGCCCGCGGGTGCTGACCCATGCGCGGGCCGGCCGGACCGCGGGCGCAGGCGCCGCGGGCATCGCTTCCTGGGCGCCAGTGTCATAGCGATAGAAACCGCGCCCTGACTTGCGGCCGAGCAACCCCGCCACCGTGCGCTGGGCGGCGATTTGCGAAGGCCGGTAGCGCGGCTCCTGGTAATACTGGTGGTAGATGGCTTCCATCGCCGGGTGCGAGACGTCGAGCCCGGTCAGATCGAGCAACTCGAACGGGCCCATGCGAAAGCCCGCGCTCTCCCTCAGGATGCGGTCGATTTCGTAGAACTCGGCGATGCCCTCGGAGAGGATGCGCAGCGCCTCGGTGCCGTAGCCCCGGCCGGCGTGGTTGACGATGAATCCCGGCGTGTCCTTGGCGCGCACCGGGGTGTGGCCGCAGCGCTTGGCTATCGCCATCAAGGCGTCGCTCACCCACGAGGCTGTCATCAGGCTGTCAACGACCTCGACGACTTTCATCAGCGGCACCGGATTGAAGAAGTGGTAGCCGGCAACGCGCTCGGGATGCGCGCATGCAGCCGCGATCGAGGTCACCTGCAGCGAGGAGGTGTTGGATGCGAGGATGCAGTCCTTGGCGACCACGCCCTCCAGAGCGCGGAACAGCTCGCGCTTGGCCTCCAGATTCTCGACAATCGCCTCGACCACCACGCTGCAGGCCGAGAAATCCGAGAGCGCCCGCACGACCTGGAGATTCGACACTGCGCGCTCGACGGCCTCGGCGCTGAGCTTGCCTTTTTGGGACAGCTTGGAAAGGGTCGAGGCGACATGCTCGCGCGCTTCGGCAGCGGCGCCCTCGCGGCTATCGTAAAGCAGCACGCTGATCCCGGCCTGGGCTGCGATCTGGGCGATGCCCCTTCCCATGACGCCGGCGCCTGCGATGGCGAGTTTGAGATCGGGGCGAAGGGGGTCGAAAGGCGTGTCCGCGGGCATGGGCGTAGTCGCTCTCGGAAAATACATATTCTACCCGGTCGAGGTCCGAACCGTTTCGGCGACGGGCGCGCTGTTTGACGCGCAGTGCGGAATTAGGCAAGCTTGCGGCGTTGCTCCGGCGCAAAACCAAGGAGAATGCGGGGACTGCGCAGCGCATCGCCGGTGGCGACGAGGGTGAGGGGAGATTCCGCAGCCGGAACGCTGCGCTGATCGAAGTCGACGTCCGCGATCGAGAGGAGAGGAGCGAGACATGTTGTTCAACAAGGTCCTAATGGCTTATAACGGTTCGGAAGAAGGCAAGCGGGCGTTGCTTGCGTGTTCCAACATCGTGTCTTTCACCAAGGCGGAGACGCACTTGCTGGCGGTGGCGGGAATGCCTTCGAGCATGTTTCTCACCGAGGGGTTCCTGCCCGAGGAACTGCTCGAAGAGGAGAAGAATCGGGCCCGGGAAGTTCTTGACGAGGGCGTAGCCCAGCTCCAGGGCAGCGGCCTTTCGGTGACCGGGCATCTTGCCGTGGGCGAGCCGGTCGAAGAGATCTGCCGCCTTGCTTCGGAAATCGGCGCCGACCTCATCGTCATCGGCCACGAGCAAAAGGGGATCGCGCGCTGGTGGCGCGGTTCGGTGGGCAAGTCCCTGCTCGACTACGCGCCCTGCAGCGTGTTTGTGTCAGTCACGCGCGCTTGATGCGCTTTCGATCGCGGCGTGGCGGGCCATTGCCGGCGATTCGTGACGCAGCCTGAGCGCGAGCTGCATACTTCTTTCTTGCCGCCGCACCTTCGGTGCTGAACGCGTGACTTTTGCCGCGGGCGTAGGGGTGTCGGCCGGTATAATCCAGCCGAGCCGATACGGTATCCGGCATGCCGTCCCCACGTCCGCCTTCGCATGTGCCTGCGGCCCTGCTTGCCGTTTGGCTGGGCGTGGCGCTGTTCGGCTGCCTGCAGCCCCAAGGCCATGCCCAGCAGCGCAAGACGCTTCAGCCGCCCCAATCGGCCCGGGAGGTCGATGACCGCCGCTGGCAACAGCTTGCCGACGAAGCCGAAGCGGCGCTCGCGCAGGGCAGCTTTTCCGCCGCCGAACGCCTCGGCCGCGACCTGCTCGAGGAGGCCCGGCGCGTGTTCGGAGAGGACCACGCCAACATGGCGGCGAGCCAGTCGATCCTGGGATCGGCCTTGCTGCGTCAGGGCAGGTACGCCGACGCCGAAATCCGGTTTCGGCAGGCCCTGTCGATTCATGAGCGGCGCACCGGCGGCGATTCGGTCGGCACCGCCTCGGCGCTCAACAATCTCGCGCTGGCGCTGGAAAGGATGGGCGATTTTGCCGGCGCCGAAGTACTGCTGCGGCGCGCCTACCGCAATCTGGAGAAAGCGCTCGGACCCGTACACCCCGACACGGCGACGACAATGTCGAACCTGGGCCGCGTTCTCGATGCCCAGGGAAAGCTCGGAGCGGGCGCCGGGGTGGGCGCCGTGCCGCCGGACCCGGCAACCGCCGGTGACGATGCGCAGCAGCTTGCCGCGAGGGCCGAGGAGCTGATCGCAGCCGGGCATCTTCGCGCAGCCGAGACGCTGCATCACCGCGTGCTCGCCATCCATGAACGCACGCTCGGCGCGGAGCATCCCACCACCGCCACCAGCCTCTCCAACCTGGGCAACGTGCTCACCCTGCAGGGAAAGCTCACGGAAGCGGAGCGGGTTCACCGCGGCACGCTCAAGATCCGGGAGAAAGTGCTGGGTCCGGATCACCCGGACACCGCCACCAGTCTCAACAACCTTGCCAACGTGCTCATGGAGCAGGGCAGGGACGAGCGCATATCGCCCGCGGAGGCTCGCGCCCGCCTGCGTTCCGGCCAGAGCGTGGTCTCCGCAACCGAGGTCGAGAATCTGTTCCGGCGCGCCCTGGCAATACAGGAGCGCGCGCTCGGGCCCGGTCATCCGGCGCTCGCAAATACGCTCAACAACCTCGGCGCATTGCTCGATCAGCGCGGCGAACACCCGGAGGCCGAAGCGCTGCAGCGGCGCGCGCTTGCGATTGCGGAGAATGCGCTGGGACCGCTTCATCCGGATACGGCGGCCACGCTGACCACGCTCGCCATGTCGCTCGACCGGCAAGGGAAGCTGGTCGAAGCCGAACAGACCTATCGGCGCGCCGTCGAGTCCTCGCGCGCCGGCGGCAACCCGAGGATATTGCTGCTCAACTCAAGCCGCCTCGGTTTCGCGCTCGCCAAGCGCGGCCGATACCGCGAGGCGTTGCCCTATTACCGCGAGGCGATCGAAACGCTCGACACCCTGTATGCGCGCACGCGCGGCTTGCCGGAGGAGACGCGCGCCGCGTTTCTCGGCCGGTACAGCAACATCTATCTGGAAACAATCAAGCTCATGCTCGCGCTTCACCGCCAGAACCCGCGCGGGGGAACCGAGCGGCAGATCCTGGAAGTCGCTTCGCGCAACCAGAGCCGCGTGTTTACCGAGATGATGCGCCAGGCCGACGTCGCCAGGTTTGCCGGCGAAGAAGCATTCCGCGCGCTGCGCGAGCGGCGCGCGCACCTTCTCGGCCGCATGGACACTCTGCGCCAGGCGCTGGTGATGATTCCGCCCGATCAGCCGGCGAGCGCGGCGCGCCGCGACGATCTGGCCGGACAGTTCACGCGCGCCAGCGCCGAGCTTGCGCAGGCGGAGAGCGAATTGTGGCGAAATTACCCGCGTTTCATGGAGCTCACCAATCCGCGTCCCGTCGCAGCCGACGATCTGCAGTCGCGGCTGCTGCGCGAAGGCGAAGTGCTGCTTTCCTACGTGCTGCTGCCCCAGGAGGCGGTGATCTTTGCGGTGAGCCGCGAGCGCCTGAAGATGGTGGTGCACCCGGCCAAACGCGAGGCCATCGCGCGGCGCATCCATGAAATCCGGCGCACCATCGACAAAGTGGCGAGCGGCGAATCGGCGCTGTTTCTGCGCCGGATCGATCCGCTCGATCTCAACGCCCTGTACCGCGATCTGGTCGCGCCGGTGGCCGACATGATCGATGGCCGGGCCAAGGTCATCGTCGTCGGCGACGGGCCGCTGCTCACGGTGCCGTTCGAGTTCCTGGTGACGCGCTGGGGCGCGGCCGAACAGGGCGCATTTCGAACCGCCCGGCGCGAGGCGAGCGGCGCGGCCGAGCGCCCGTTCCTCGGCGAGTATGCGCTGCCCGCTTTTCTCGGCAAAGCGCACCGCTTCGCCTATCTGCCGAGCCTGTCGGCGCTGGCCTCGCAGCGGCTGTATCCGAAACCGGCCTCGCCGCGTCGGTACGAACTGGTGGGATTCGCCGATCCGGAATTCGCTCCCGGTCCGGGGAAGGCCTATTCCGCGGCAACTCGCAAGGCCCTCGAAGCGCTGGGCAGCAGCGTGCCGCGCAGGCGCGACGGCTCTCCCGACATCCCGAGGTTGAAAGAAACAGCCGACGAAGCGAAGGAGATCGCCGCCGTCCTGGGCGGGCGAAGCGATCTCTACATCGGCGATCGCGCGCAGGAGCGGCGCGCCAAGGAGGGCAGGCTCAACAGCGCGCGCTTTGTTCTGTTCGCGACCCACGGATTCCTCGGCGGGGAATACGTCCCGGAGGCCGCGCCGGAGTCCGAACCGGGATCGCCGCTGCGCGTGCCGCAAAGAAACGCGGCGCAGCCGGCGCTCGCCCTGACGCTGGTGGGCGACCTGCAGGGCGAGGACGGCTTGCTGACCATGAAAGAGGTGATCGAGGATGTCGAGCTGAACGCCGATCTGGTCGCGCTGTCGGCGTGCAATACGGCCGGGGAGACCGCGCAGGCGAACAACGGCGAGGGCTTTGCCGGGCTCACCAGGGCTTTCATGTTCGCGGGCGCGAGGAGCCTTATCGTCTCGCACTGGAGCGTCGACAGCGCCTCGACCCAGGCGCTCATGACCGCGACTTTTCGCCATGTCAAGGCCGGCGCAACGGCGCTCTCGGCTCTCGCCGACGCGCAGCGCTCGATGATCGCCGGCTCCTTTAACAACGGGCCGTACCATTTTTCGCGCAGCCATCCGTTCTTCTGGGCGCCGTTCGTGTACGTCGGAGACTGAGCCCGTGGGGTCGCTTCCAGCAGGGACCGGAAAGCAGCTTCACTTCACGATCGTCGTCGCCATCGCGCTCGTCCTCGCCTTTCTCACCGATCGCGCGGGATGGCTCCTGCCGCTGGAAAACATCTACTACGACACCTGGCACCAGTTCGCCGGCAAGCGGCGCGAGGCCGCGCACACCGCGGTGATTGCGGTGGACGATGAGACGCTGCTCGCGCTCAAGGACGAGCCGCTCGCGTTCTGGGCG
This sequence comes from Betaproteobacteria bacterium, assembly GCA_016189945.1. Classification (GTDB taxonomy): domain Bacteria; phylum Pseudomonadota; class Gammaproteobacteria; order Burkholderiales; family SG8-39; genus JACQTO01. The sequence continues at coordinate 4,014 of JACPRN010000066.1, read as the reverse complement.
CCGCATTTTGCCCGGGCGATGCAGGCCGCCTCGAGCGCAGGCGCGAAAACCATCGGCCTCGATTTCATCTATACGGTGAGCGCGGAAGCGTGGCTGAGGAAACTCAAGCTTCCGGACAGCGAGGCGAGCCGCAACTACGATTCGCCGCTGCGCGCGCAGCTTGCCGCGGGCAACAAGATCCTGATCACGCACCTGGTGGAGAACGCGAAGGGCGAGCTGGAGCTGCTCCTGCCGCCGCAGGAGCACCTGCTGCTCTTGCCGCACGGATTGAACGACCTCGGCGTGGCCAATCTGTATCCGGATGCCGACAAGCTGGTGCGGCACTTCTATCCGGTACTGATGCCCGAGGCGCAGGTGCCGGGAATCAGTTTTGCGCTGCAGCTCGCCCTGCGCGCCGCCGGGGGCGATTCCGGCGGCGATGCATGGCAGCTCGGCGGCAAGACATGGCATCGCCTGCGCACCCTGGAGCGCATCGGCTATGTCGGTCCGCCGGGCACCGTGCCCACCGTTTCGATGAAGAGGCTCCTCTCGCCCGATGCGAACGCAGATCCGCAAGTGCGCGCGCTCGAAGGACGAACGGTCATCATCGCCGCCAACAACTCGGGCAGCTCCGACAGGCACTTCACGCCGTATTCGCGCGGCATTCTGGGCTGGAGGAGCGACCAGATGACCGGCGGCGAGATCCACGCGAATATCGTCGAGACGCTGCTCTCGGGCCACTTCCCGCGCTCCTTCCCGCTTGCGCTGCAGTGGCTGTACGTTCTTGCCTGGGTGGTGGGGGGCGCGTTCCTCTATCTGCGGGTGCATCCGGCGGCCGGGGCGGGGGCCGCGGTCGCGCTGTCGCTCGCGGCGCTCGCGCCCGCCTATGGCGCATTCCTGGCGGACTGGATGCTGCCGACGGGGGCCGTCCAGACCGCGCTCGCGCTCGGTTTCCTCGCCACCCTGGGGCTGCGCCTGACAGGCGAAGAGCGCAAGCGCGCGCGCCTCAAGCAGATGTTCGCGCGCTATGTCTCGGACGAGGTGGTCGCAGCGCTGCTGGCGGAAGGCGCCTCGCCGGACCTGGGCGGAGTGGAGGTGGAGGTTACGGTGCTGTTCTCCGACATCCGCAATTTCACCACCCTATCGGAGAAGCTCGGCGCGCACGAAGTGGTGCGCATGCTGAACGCGTTCTTCTCGCGCGCAGGCGAGCCGATTCTCAATCAGGGCGGCATGGTCAACAAATACATCGGCGATGCCGTGATGGCGGTGTTCGGCTCGCCGGTCTATTACCCCGACCACGCGCGCCGTGCGCTCGCAGCCGCAGTCGACCTGGTCAAGGTGGCGCAGGAGTTCCGGCAGTGGATGAAGCAAACCTTCCCCGAGCGCGGGTTGCCCGAGTTTACGATCGGCATCGGACTGCACACGGGCCGCTGCGTGGTGGGCAACATCGGCTCGGTCAAACGCACCGAGTTCACCGCCATCGGCGACACCGTCAACACGGCCTCGCGCCTGGAGGGCATCACCAAGGAGTTGGGCTGCGTGCTGGTTGCGAGCGCCGCGACCGTCTCCGCTGCCGGGGCGGGCGTTCGCACCGGGCGCAGGGAAACGGTGACCGCCAAGGGCCGATCCGAGCCGATCGAGGTGTTCGAAGTGCTGGGGCTGGAACAGGCCCGGCAGGCATAGCCTGCGCGGGGAGGCATTTGCACTCTGGTATTCACTGTATTTGCCTGCAGCATTGTGACAAATTCCCTCGCGCCTAGTAGGGTTGGACAATAGCCTTGGTCGCTATGCATAATGCATAAATGGGGGAATCATGACAATAAATCGGATTTCCGTAGGGATGGCGGTGTTGGGCGCCGCCGTGTCTTTCCAGGCCCTGGGACAGGCCGCCGACGTGGGGCTGGTGAACATGCTCACCGGCGATGTTTCCTACCAGAGCGCGGATGCTGCCCCGGCCAAGACCCAAGTCTTCATGAAGGTGCGCCAAGGCGACCGCTTCACCTTGCCTGCCGGCGCGCAGGTGCGCGTGGTGTACTTCGACGGTGGGCGCCAGGAAACGTGGAAGGGCCCGGGCGCTTTTCGCGCCGGCAGTCGGCAAAGCGAACCGTCGAGCGGATCCCCGGCCGAAGTGACCAGGCTGCCCGCGACCGTGCCGCACAGGATCTCGCAGGTTCCCGAATTGATCCAGATCGCCAGGCTCGGCCGCTCGGGCGGCGTGCAGGTGCGTGGCACGGCGAAGGCCCCGCGGCTGACGGCCGAACAGCAGGCCGAAGTCGCGAGCGCCCGCGACACGTACCGCAAGCTGCGCGCCCAGAGTGCCGACGACGACGTCACCCCGGAGCTTTATCTCTACACCGTCCTGCAGGACTATCTGCTCTACGAAGACATGAAACCGGTGGCCGATGACATGGTCAAGCGCCTGCCGAACAACGCCGACCTGCAGGAGCTGCGCACCTGGGTGGTGAGCAAGGCCCAATAACTTCGGGCCCGCGCGGCCCGCCGCACCGGGCGCGCGCGCCATCTCGCTCGGCGGCGTGACTGTGGTAAGGTGTATCGGTCGGCCACGTCATGCCAGAGTCCAGTCTCGATACGCTCATAGCGGCGTTGCGCGATCCGCGGCGCTACCCGCACCCTGTCGAGTCCGTGGAGGTCCTGGAAACGCATGCCTCCTTCGTGCTTCTCGCGGGCGCCTATGCGTACAAGATCAAGAAGCCGGTCAGCCTTGGCTTCCTCGATTTCAGCACCCTGGCATCGCGGCGCTTCTACTGCGCGGAAGAGCTGCGCTTGAACCGGCGCACCGCGCCATTCCTCTACCTCGATGTCGTAACCCTCTCGGGCGAGGCGCGCTCGCCGGTGCTCGGCGGCGATGGCTCCGCGATCGAGTACGCGCTGCGCATGCGCCGGTTTGCGCAAGAGGCGTTGCTCGACCGCATGGCGCGCCGCGGCGCGCTTTCGCCGCGGCACATCGATCTTCTTGCGCGCGCCACGGCGGCGTTTCACGGGCAAATCGACCGTGCGGCGGCCGGGAGCGCGTACGGTTCCCCGGTGCAGATCCTCGCGTCGGCGCTGCAGAACTTCGATCAGATGCTGGCGATGGTGGAGGAAGCCTCGGACGCGGATCGGCTTCGCCGCCTGCAGCGCTGGACCATTCGCACCCATGCGGCGCTCGGCCCGAGGCTTGAGGCTCGCCGGCGCGGGGGATTCGTTCGCGAGTGCCACGGCGACCTGCACCTGGGCAACATCGCGCTGCTCGACGATACGCCGACGCCGTTCGATGGCATCGAGTTCAACCCCGAATTGCGCTGGATCGACGTGATGAGCGAAATCGCGTTTCTGGTGATGGACCTGCTCGACCATGCGCTGACCGCCCTGGCGTTTCGCTTTCTCAACGGTTATCTGGAGGCGACCGGGGACTACGCCGGATTGCGCGTATTCCGTTTCTATTGCGTATATCGGGCGCTGGTGCGGGCGAAGGTCTCGTGCATTCGGGCGCACCAGGTCCACGTCGTGGGCGAGGAAAAAGAGCGCCTCATGCGCGAGTACCGCGGCCACCTGGAACTTGCCGAGCGCCTGCGCTCGCCCGGGCGCCGGGCGCTCGTGCTCATGCACGGGCTGTCGGGCTCGGGAAAAACGGCCGTCGCCCAGCGCTTGCTCGAATCGTTCGGCGCGATTCGGCTGCGCTCGGACGTGGAACGAAAACGCCTGCATGGCGCGGAGGCCCAAGCGCGCACGGACTCGGGACTCGATTCGGGGATTTACGCCCCGCCGGCAACGCGCCGCACCTATACGCGCCTTGCAGATCTCGCGCGCGAGCTGCTGGCAACCCGCACTACGGTGATTGTCGATGCGGCATTCCTGCGGCGCGAGCAGCGCGACGCGTTTCACGCCCTGGCGCGCGGTTGCGCTGCGCCGCTCGCGGTGGTCTGGTGTCGCGCCCCGGAAGCGGTGATGCGCGAGCGCCTCGCGCGGCGCGAGGGGGAAGGCAAGGACGCCTCCGAGGCGGGCGTCGCCGTGCTCGAGCGGCAACTGCAGACG
>JACPRN010000092.1 GCA_016189945.1 Betaproteobacteria bacterium | reverse complement strand
TCGCCAATCCTTACATCCTTTCGGTCGCCATCCTGGCGCTGTATTTCGCTTTTGCCGGCCAGGCCTGGAACGTGATGATGGGGTTCTGCGGCCAGCTTTCGCTCGGGCACTCGCTCTACGTCGGCCTGGGCGCCTATGTCGCCGCGGCCCTGTTCGTGCATTTCGGCGTGCCGCCGTGGATCGGCGTGTGGGCGGCGATAGCCGCCTGCGTGGCAATCGGCGCGGTGATCGGATTTCTCGCCTTCCGCTTCGAAATCGGCGGGGTCTATTTTGCCCTGCTCACGATCGCCTTTGCCGAGTTCACCCGCATCGGATTCGACCACTTCGACTGGGTGGGAGGATCGGGCGGATTTTTCCTGCCCGTGGCGCAGCGCCAGTTCAACGACATCCTCGCCCTGCGCGGCTCGCCGGCGATGTTCTACTACCTGATGCTCGCGTTGACCGCGGGCGCGTTCGCATTCTGCGCCTGGCTGTTGCGCACCCGCGTCGGCTATTACTGGCAGGCGATCCGCGAGGACGAGGAAGCGGCGCAGTCCCTGGGCATCAACACCTTTCGCTACAAGATGCTCGCGGTGGCGATCTCGGCGGCGATGACGGCGCTCTCCGGGGTCTTCTTCGCCTTCTATTACAACAATTTGTTTCCCGAGCAGATCTTCAACATGGGGCGCTCGATCGAGATCATTCTCGGTCCCATCATCGGCGGCATCGGAACGCTTTTCGGGCCGATACTGGGAGCGGCGGTGCTCGCCGTGCTCGCCGACGGCACCACCGAGCTGCTTTCCATCCTCGGCTTCGAGAGGCCCGGGGTGAAGCAGGTGTTCTACGGTATTTGCATGTTGCTCGTGGTGATGTTTCTTCCCAACGGCATTTGGCCGGCCGCGGCGCGCCGGCTGGGACTGGAGCGCCACGACGGAGCGCGCCTTGGCTGAGATCCTGCTCGACGTGCGGGCAGTGTCGAAGAGCTTTCGCGGCCTGCGCGCGGTGTCGGACGCCTCTTTCGCCGTCGAGTCCGGCCACATCGTGGCGATCATCGGACCCAACGGCGCCGGCAAGACCACCTGCTTCAACATGATCGCCGGAACCTGCATGCCCGACAGCGGCGAGATCCGCTTTCGGGGCGCGCGCGTCGACGGCCTGCGCCCGGACCAGATCTGCAACGCGGGAATCGGGAGGACGTTTCAGCTCGTGAAGCCTTTCGCCGGGCTCACGGTGCTCGACAACGTGGTTGTGGGCGCGCTGCAGCGCGCGCGGCACGTCGGCGAGGCCAGGCGCAAGGCGCTCGCGATCCTGGGGCGCCTCGGGCTGCAGGACAAGCGCCATCAGAGCGCGGCCTCGCTCACGCTGCCTGACCGCAAGCGCCTGGAGGTGGCGCGCGCGCTCGCCACCGAACCGCGCCTGCTGCTGCTCGATGAGGTCATGGCGGGGCTGAGACCGACCGAAACCGACCAGATGGTATCGGTGTTCCGGCGCCTGAACGGGGAACAGGGCCTAACGATCCTGCTGATCGAGCACGTGATGCGCGCGGTGATGGCGCTCTCGCGCGAGATCCACGTGCTCCATCACGGCGAGCTGATCGCCAGCGGCGCCCCCGATGAAGTGGTGCGCAATCCGGCGGTGCTCGACTGCTACCTGGGGGAGGAGGCCCTGTGATGCTCGAGGTGCGCGGGCTCGATCTCTACTACGGTGACGCCCAGGCCCTGGACGGCGTAAGCCTGCAGGTCGATGCGGGCCAGATCGTCGCCATCATCGGCGCCAACGGCGCCGGCAAGTCGAGCCTGATCCGCGCCATATCCGGGATCGAAAAGCCGCGCGCGGGGAACATTCTCTTTCAGTCACGGGACATCACCGGCTGGGAGAGCTGCGACATTTGCGATGCCGGCATCGGACAGGTCGCCGAGGGGCGGCAGATCTTTCCCAGCCTGAGCGTCGAGGAGAACCTCGACATGGGCGCGCTCCTCGCGCGCGCGCGGCGCAAGGCGCGCCAGACCAAGGAGGAGGTCTACGCCATGTTTCCGCAGCTCGCGGAACGGCGCTCCCAGCTCGCGGGCACCCTGTCCGGGGGGGAGCAGCAGATGCTCGCCATCGGACGCTGCCTGATGGGCCAACCGCAACTGATCATGTTCGACGAGCCCTCGCTCGGACTGGCGCCCACCGTGGTCCAGGAGGTGTTCCACGCCATCCGCGCCCTGAACGGGCGCGGCATTACGATCCTGCTGGTGGAGCAGAACGTCGCCGTGTCGCTCAAGCTTGCCGCGCGCGCCTATGTCCTGGAGAACGGACGCATCGTGAGCGAAGGCCGCGGCGAGGATCTCTTGAGTGACGACCGCGTGCGGCGCGCCTACCTGGGCCTGTAGCGCGATAACGCGGGGTATCGCGCAGTCGGCGCCGCCGTCAATGCTCCTCCGACACTTGCCTAGAGGCTCGTCCCCTGGGCCCCGCCGCGGCTGCGCTCGTAATCGGACTGGCACGGCGCGCAGCGCGTGGCGGTCGGATACACGCGCAGGCGTCCGAGCGCTATGGCATCGCCGCAGGACTCGCATAGGCCGAACGTGCCCTTGGCGAGCCGGTCCAGCGCCGCTTCGGTATCACGCAATTCCCGTATGTCGCGGCTCGCGGTGGCGAGGTCGATTTCGCTGGTGACGTCCAGGACCGCCCTGTCGCCGCCGTCGGTCTCGGCGCTTGCGTCCGGGGCCACGCGCGCAGCCCTCGCTTCGGCGAGCTTGGCTTCAATCTCGCTCACAAGCGCTGCCTTGCGGCGCTCGAGCACTTCGCGAAACGACGCCATCTCGGTGCCGGGAACTGCGCTCATCGGAATACGCCCTCTCTGCAGCGGGAAGATAATGACCCTAACATTCTCATATTAGACAATTTCCGGCGAGGGTTATTCCCGCCCGTGGGGCGTCGCCGCTTGGCCGATCAGCGCGGCCAGGGATAGCCTTGTTCGAGTTTTTGCGGCAAAATCCTGTCTAATCGATTGTCTTGGGCGCGGTTTTCGTGCTGTCACGGGAGTGCGCGCCGGGGCTTGCGCGCCACCGGAATTCGGTACGATTGGCAATATGGCAGGCGAAATACCGCTCATCTTGACGCTGGACAATCACGGCGTCCCGCACCGCTGGATTTCCTGGCAACAAGCGTGCTACTACTACGCGAAGAACCTGGTCGCGTGGACGCTGGGCGAAGTCGCATTCACCTTCTACGGCGGCATTCAGCGCTCCACCGGCGTGCGCTCGAGCATCACCGCGCATTCGATCATTGCCATCCGGGGCAAGGCGATGGCGATGCGCGGCTTCGCTCAGGTGCCTCCGCTCAACAACCGGGAGCTGTTCCGGCGCGACCGCCATGTCTGCGGCTACTGTGGCGGGGAATTCGGGTTCCTGCGCCTGACGCGCGACCACATCAGGCCGGCCTCCCGCGGCGGCCGCGACACGTGGATGAACGTCGTGACCGCCTGCCGGCACTGCAACAGCCTGAAGCGCAACCGCACGCCCGAGGAAGCGGGGCTTCAGCTCCTGTACACGCCCTATGTGCCGAACAAGGCCGAGTACCTGATCCTTACCAACCGCAAGATTCTCTCCGACCAGATGGATTTCCTGGTTCAGCACGTATCTTCGCAGAGCCGCGTGCTGGTCCCCGTCCCGGCCTGATTCCGGCCCCAGGGCGATGGCCCCCGCGTATTGGAACGAGGCGAAACGCGCTCTTGCGCGCCGCGACGCCGTACTGGCGGGAATCATCCGCAGCCATCCCGGCATCGCGCTCAGCACGCGCGGCGATGCGTTTCAGACGCTTGCCCGCTCCATCGTCGGCCAGCAGATTTCGGTCAAGGCCGCCGAGAGCGTCTGGGGCAGGTTCGCCGGCGCCATCGAAGCGGTCGAGCCGCGCGCGGTGCTGCGCGCGGGCAAGCGCGGACTTGCCCGCAGCGGGCTCTCGAAGCGCAAGGTCGAGTATCTGCTCGACCTGGCGCGCCATTTCGCCGACGGCAGCATCGATGTGCGCGCCTGGGAGTCGCTCGATGACGAGGCGGTCATCCGCACCTTGGTCGAAGTGCGCGGCATCGGCCGCTGGACCGCGCAGATGTTTCTGATCTTCAATCTGATGCGTCCCGATGTCCTGCCGCTCGAGGACCTCGGGCTGCAGCGCGCCGTGCGCAGGCATTACGCCGGCGGCGACGATCTTTCGGTTGCCGCGCTGCGCGAGATCGCCCAGACCTGGGTGCCGTGGCGCTCGGTGGCGACCTGGTACCTGTGGCGCAGTCTCGATCCGGTTCCGGTGGAATACTGAGCGCACGCGGCGCCCGGCTGCTCGATCCGGCACGCCGCCCGATGAAAGGCTTTCCTGCACCCGGGGCTTGCCGGCGCGCTCATTCGGTACAATGACGCCCCACGAGGGCCCATGAAGACCACCTTTCTCGATTTTGAGCAGCCGATTGCAGAGCTCGAGGCGAAAATCGAGGAGCTGCGCTACGTCCAGGACGACTCGGCGGTGGACCTCTCCGAGCAGATCCAGCGCCTGCAGAAAAAGGGCCAGGCGCTCACGCGCGAAATCTACGCCAAGCTCACGCCCTGGCAAGTGGCGCAGGTCGCGCGCCATCCGCAGCGCCCCTACACGCTGGACTACATCGACCTGATCTTCACCGACTTCGAGGAGCTGCACGGCGACCGCGCCTTCGCCGACGATCAGTCGATCGTGGGGGGCCTCGCGCGTTTCAACGGCCAGTCGGTGATGGTGATCGGACACCAGAAAGGACGCGACACCAAGGAGAAGATCCAGCGCAACTTCGGCATGCCGCGCCCGGAAGGGTACCGAAAGGCGATGCGCCTGATGCGCACGGCCGAGAAATTCGGCATCCCGGTGTTCACCTTCGTCGATACCCCCGGCGCCTATCCGGGCATCGGCGCGGAGGAGCGCGGCCAGGCCGAGGCGATCGGCCGCAACCTGTTCGTCATGGCGGAGCTTCGCGTGCCGATCGTCGCCACCGTGATCGGCGAAGGCGGCTCCGGGGGTGCTCTGGCGATCGCGGTGGGCGATATCGTCATGATGCTCCAGTACGCCACCTACTCGGTGATCTCGCCCGAAGGCTGCGCTTCGATCCTGTGGAAGAGCGCGGAGCGGGCGCCGCAGGCCGCGGAAACCCTCGGCATCACTTCGAGCCGCCTCAAGACGCTCGGTCTGATCGACCGCATCATCAGTGAGCCGCCGGGGGGAGCGCACCGCGATCCGGCCCTGGCAGCGCAAAACCTGAGGAAGGCGCTGCAGGACGCCCTGCGCGCCCTTGCCGACAAGAGTCCGGCCGAGCTTGTCGAGAGCCGCATGGAGCGCCTGATGAGCTATGGCAAGTTCAAGGAACTCGAGCTCAAGTAATCTTCCCGAGAAGGTTGCGGCGCAACTGCGGCGCGTGCTCGCCCCCGGAGCGCATTTGCTGCTCGGCCTCTCGGGCGGCGTCGATTCGGTGGTGTTGCTTGCGGTTCTCGCGGCGCTTGCCGCGCCGATGCAGTTTTCCCTGCGCGCGCTGCACGTCAACCACGGCATCAGCCCGAATGCCCGGCGCTGGGCGGACTTTTGCGCGGATCTGTGCCGGCGCTTCGGGGTGCCGCTGCAGACCGTTGCGGTAGACCTCACGCCGCTGCTTTCGCTTGGACCGGAGGCGGCCGCGCGGCGCGCGCGTTATGAAGTCCTCGCGCGCGAAGACGCGGACTTTGTCGTCCTGGCGCACCACCGCGACGACCAGGCCGAGACGTTACTGCTGCAGCTTCTGCGCGGCGCCGGACCGGCGGGCCTTGCGGCAATGCCGGCGGAGCGCTCGCTTTTCGGTTCGCGCGCTCGTGCGCTGCGGCCCCTGCTCGCGGTTTCGCGCGCCGACATCGAAGGATTTGCGCGCGAGCGTGGATTGGACTGGATCGAGGACGAAAGCAACGCCGACACCCGCAGGCAGCGCAACTTCCTGCGCCATCGCGTGCTCCCGCTCGTCCTGGAACAGTACCCCGCAGCGCACGAGACCATCGCGCGCGCCGCCGCCCACCTGGGCGAGGCGGTCGCGATGCTCGACGATCTCGCCCGCCTCGACACAGCGGCGCTCGAGCGCGAGGGGGCGCTGGATGCGATCGCGCTGCGCGGCCTCGGGGCGGCGCGGGCGAAGAACGTGCTCAGGTTTGCCTGTGCGGCGCGCGGCGCCCCGCCGCCGCCTGCCGCGCGACTGGAAGAGTTCTGGCGCCAATTGGCGAGCGCCCGCGCCGAGGCCGCGCTCTGCGTGGACCTGCCGCAGTGGCAGCTTCGGCGCCATGCCGGCCTGGTCTACCTCGAACCCAGACGCGCGCCGCTGCCGCGCCAATTCTGCGCACCCTGGAACGGGGAAAGCGCGCTGCCGTTGCTTGCTCTCGGCGGTGTCCTCAGATTCAAGCCCGAAGAGGGCAGGGGGTTGAGCGTGGGGCGGCTAGGACAGGCGCCGGTGAGCGTGCGCCTGCGCCGGGGGGGTGAACGACTGCGACCCGATTGTCGGCGGCCGCGGCGGACCCTGAAGAACCTGCTGCAGGAGCGGCGCATCCCGCCGTGGCGCCGGGCGCGGCTGCCGCTGGTCTATTGCGGCGAGGAACTCGTCTGCGCTCCCGGGATCGCCGAGGACTGCGGCTGGCAGGCTGCCCCCGGAGAAGCCGGGCTGATCGTCACCTGGGAGCCGATGGGACCGGCGTGACCAGTTGCGCTGCCTGCGGCGCGCCGTGCGCGAGGGGCTCGAAGAACACGCGGATCAACGTGCCGCGGCCGTCGGCGCTGGTGCTGAGCTCTACCCGCGCCCCAAAGCGCTCGGCGATTTCGGCGACTATCGCCAGCCCCAGTCCGCAGCCCTCGGCGCCGCTACCCGGGACGCGGTAGAAGCGCTCGAAGACGCGCGTGCGCTCGGCAGGCGCAATCCCCGGGCCGTTGTCCTGCACTTCCAGAATCGAGCTGCCGGCGGCGTTGCGGGAGCGCACCGTCACCGCGCCGCCGGCCTGCGTGTAGGCGAGCGCATTGTCGAGCAGGTTGGCCAGCATCTCGCGCACCAGCAGGGCGTCGGCGAGCGTCCAGGCGTCCTCCAGTTCGAATCCGAGGTCGATGTTCTTCGCCAACGCCCGGGGCACCCATTCATGCACTGCGCGCGTCGCGATCTCATGCAGGTTGAGCGGCTGGCGGCCTGCTTCCTGTTCGGCGCCCCCTTCGGCGCGCGCCAGGGTGAGGAGCTGATTGACGAGGTGGCTGGTGCGTTCGGTTTCCTGCGCAACCATGTCGAGCAGCGAGCGCATCTGCGAACTGCTCGGCTCGCGCCGCGCGAGTTCCGCGTGCGTCTTGAGTCCGGCAAGCGGCGTGCGCAACTGGTGCGCGGCGTTGGCGATGAAGCGCTGCTGGCCTTCGATCGCCGATTTCAGACGAGCGAGCAAGTGGTTGAGCGCCCGCACCAGCGGACGGACTTCTATCGGAATGCGGTCTTCGCTGACCGGGTGCAGGTCGCGCGGAGAGCGCGAATCGATCTCCGCGCGCAGGCGACCGAGCGGCGCCAGACTGCGGCCGATGCCAAACCATGACAGCGCCAGCGCGGCGATGGCCAGCGCCAGCGCCGGCGCTGCAGAGGCAAACAGGATCTCCTTCAGCAGCGTGCCTCGCTTGACCAGGGTCTCGGCCACCTGTACCAGCACCGTTCCGGGCTCGACGGCGGCAAACAGCGCCACCACGCGCACCGGTTCTTCGCCCAGCACGGCATCGTAGAAGACGTGCTGCGGCGGCGCGAGCCGCTCAGGCGGCGCCGGAATCGCCGCGTTGCCCGCGATGGTCTGGCCGGCGGGGTCCTCCACGCGATAGAAGATCCGGTCCCGGGTATCGACGCGCAGCGCATCGATCGCAACCGCCGGCAGGTCGAGCTCCAGATGATCGCCGTTGCGGCGCACGTGGTTGGCGATCGCGAGCGCGGGATCGAGCAGCGCGTCGTCATACGCGTCGTTGGCGGTGAACAGCGCGATGAAGTAGGAGGCCGCCAGACTCGCGGCGATGAGCGCAATCAGGGGGGCGCTCAGCCAACGCGTGAGAAGCTGGCGCAGGCTGCTTCGGTCGTGCCGCGTCGCCGGCGTGTTCAAAGTCAGCCGGCTCCAGGGCCGGGATCCTCGACCATGTAGCCGAAGCCGCGCACCGTGCGGATCTGTATGCCGGCCGCGTGCAGCTTGCTTCGCAGGCGCGAGATGTAGACCTCGATGGCGTTATGGGTAAGCGAATCGTCCCAACTGCACAGCGCCTGGAGCATCTGTTCTTTGCTGACGACCTTTCCGGCCCGCGTGAGTAAATACTCGAGCACGCCCCACTCGCGCGGCGTCAGGTCAAGGTCCTCCTCGCCGATCCACGCCCGGCGCGCAGCGGTGTCGATCACCAGGGTTCCCACCCGCAGTTTCGAGCTGCGTATGGCCTGGCCCCGGCGGATCAACGCGCGCACTCGCGCCTCGAATTCGCGCAGGGAAAACGGCTTGGTGACGTAGTCGTCGGCGCCCAGATCGAGTCCATGGACCCGGTCGGCCTCGGCGTCGCGCGCGGTCAGGATCAGGATACTGCCGGTCTGGCGCATCCGGCGAAGCTGGCGCAGGACCTCGAAGCCGTCGATTCCCGGCAGGCTGATGTCGAGGACGATCAGGTCGTAGTGTTCCTCGCTGCAGGCGCGCAGGGCGAGCTCGCCGTTGCCGGCATTGTCGACGGCGTACCCGGAATCGCGCAGCGTGCGGGTCAGGCCGTCCGCCAGCGCCTTGTCATCTTCAACGATCAGTACCCGCATGCCAACCGATGGATCCAAATCCGAGTCAAGAATAGCACGCGGGGTTGGAAGGCGAGGGCTGTGAGGCATAAGGCCTGGCGAAAAAACCGCGTGGAACTCTGCTTCCACGCGGAAAGAGAAGGAAAACGCCGCCATTGTTCGCGCGCGAGCTGTCAACGCCCTGAATGCGCGCTGACATTTGCCTGACGCCTCGCGGCACGCGCGGGCGGGAGTTCGGTTCTTTTGTCCACGTGGGTACAAAAGCCTGATAAAATAAAACCTTAGAAGAGATTCATCGGACGTGCTTGCAACTTCCGACAAGTTTCAGACGAAACAGGAATTTCTTCAGTTAACCTATTGATTTTATATTCATATCGTTGTCATGAATTTGCCGGAGATCGTGCATGGCCGTTGAAAGAACGCTGTCCATCGTCAAACCCGACGCCGTGGCGAGGAACGTGATCGGGAACATCTGTTCGCGCTTCGAGGGCGCCGGGCTGAAGATCGTGGCAGCGCGAATGATGCATCTGTCGCAGCGCGAGGCGGAGGGTTTCTACGCCGTGCACAGGGAGCGGCCGTTCTTTCGCGACCTGGTGAGGTTCATGATTTCCGCACCGGTCCTGGTGCAGGTGCTCGAAGGCGAAAACGCGATCGCGAAGAACCGCGACCTGATGGGCGCCACCGATCCGAGGAAGGCCGCCAGGGGAACGATACGCGCCGATTTCGCCGCCAGCATCGAGGCCAACGCGGTCCACGGCTCGGATGCTCCCGAAACCGCACGTGCGGAAATCGCCTATTTTTTCCCCGACGTGGAGATCTTTTCGCGCTAGATTGGCCATATGAGCGTCAACCTGCTGGACCTGGATGCGCAAGGGCTGACCCGCTTCGTGGCGGGGCTGGGGGAAAAGCCGTTCCGCGCCCGCCAGCTTTTGCGCTGGGTCCACCGGGCGGGGGAAACGGAATTCGCCCGAATGACCGACATCGCGAGGTCCCTGCGCGAGAAGCTCGCCGAGCGCGCGCTGATCGCGCCGCCGCGCGTGCTTCGCGACGGGGTTTCCGCGGACGGTACGCGCAAGTGGCTGCTTGATGTCGGCCGCGGCAATGCGATCGAAACCGTGTTCATTCCGGAGGCGGCGCGCGGGACGCTGTGCATTTCGACGCAAGCCGGATGCGCCCTGGCGTGCAGGTTTTGCTCGACCGGGCGCCAGGGATTCAACCGCAATCTGGCAGTCGCGGAGATCATCGGACAGCTCTGGATCGCCAATCGGGCGCTCGGCTCCGCGCCCGCGCGCGGACGCGCAGACGAAGACGAAAGCGATGCCCGGCCTGAGCGCGCGGTGAGCAACGTCGTGCTGATGGGAATGGGCGAGCCGCTGCTGAATCTGGACCATGTCGTGCCCGCGCTCAGGCTGATGCTCGACGACAACGCCTACGGGCTGTCGCGCCGGCGCGTGACCGTTTCCACCTCCGGGATCGTGCCCATGATCGACGCCTTGGGCGAGGAGTGTCCGGTTGCGCTTGCAGTCTCGCTGCACGCCCCGAACGACGAGCTGCGCAACCGGCTCATGCCGATCAACCGCAAGTACCCCCTGCGCGAGCTGATGGCGGCGTGTGCGCGCTATCTCAAGCGAGCGCCGCGCGATTTCATCACTTTCGAGTACGTGATGCTGGAAGGCGTCAACGACGGCGAAGCGCACGCGCGCGAGCTGATCGAGCTGGCCCGCGCGGTGCCGTGCAAGATCAACCTGATCCCGTTCAATCCGTTCGCCGGTTCCGGCTTCACGCGTTCGCCGCATGAGACCATCCGCCGTTTCAACGCCCAGCTCAATGCCGCGGGAATCGTCACCACCACGCGCAGGACGCGCGGCGAGGACATCGAGGCCGCCTGCGGCCAGCTCGCCGGTCGGGTGCGCGAGCGCGCGCCGCGAACGTTCGGCCTTGCGAGAGCGGCATGAATCGCACGCGCGCTTCCTGGACACTGATGGCCGCGCTCGTGCTTGCGGGCTGTGCGGGCGCGCCGGGGATAGGCGAGCGCAACTTCGAGGGCAGCGGCGAGCCCACGGTCGACACCGGCGCGATCATCGGCGAAATGAGCCCCCCGAGGGAGCGCGCGCGCATCCACACCGAACTCGCCGTGGCCTATTTCGAGCGCGGCAACATGGGTGTGGCCCTGGAGGAACTGCGCATTGCGCTGGCGGCCGATTCGGCCTATGCGCCCGCCTACAACGTCCTCGGCCTGGTGCACATGGATCTCAAGGAGCTGGAGCTGGCGCAGAACAACTTCGATCGCGCCCTGAGCATCAGCCCGAACGATCCCGATCTGAATCACAATTACGGCTGGTTCCTGTGCCAGACCGGGCGCGAAGAGCAGTCGCTCAAGCATTTTCTGGTTGCGATCAAGAATCCGCTCTACGCGACGCCGCAGAAGTCCTACGCCGTTGCCGGCGCCTGCGCGCTGCGCAAGAACATGGATCGGGACGCGATGGACTATTTCGAGCGTGCCCTGCGCCTGGACCCGGTTTATCCGCCGGCGCTCGTCAATCTGGCGCAGTTGCGCTACCGGCGCAACGAGCTGTTGCAGGCGCGCGATCTGATCGGCCGCTACAACAAGCTGCTCGATGCGACCGCCGAGTCGCTGTGGCTTGCGCTCAGAATCGAGCGCAGGCTGGGCGACCGCGCGGCCGAAAACAGTTACGCGCAGCAGTTGCGGCGCCAGTTTGCCGGATCCAGGGAGTATCAGAACCTGATCAGGGGCGACTACGAATGAGCGACCAGTCCGAGGCACGGTCCTTGGGCGAGGGCGAAGCGCCCGGAGCCGCGCTGGCGCGGTTGCGCGCCGCGCGCGAGCTTTCGGTCGCCGATGTCGCCGAGCGGATCAAGTATTCGCCGCGCCAGATCGAGGCGCTGGAGGCCGATGACTACGGCAAGCTCCCCGGAACCACGTTCGTGCGCGGCATGATTCGGGGATACGCCAAACTGCTGCAGACCGATCCGGGGCCGGTGCTGCGGCGATTCGAGGACCGCCACGCCCCCGAGCAGGTCACGCTGAGCATGCACTCGGAGCGCATTCCTTTCCCCGATGGCAGCCGCCGCGCCACGCGCCTGTATCTGGCCCTGGCCGGGCTGGCGGTTGCGGCCGCCGGAGCGATTCTTTACGAGTGGCAGTTCGGCCTCGGAGCGGTATCGCCGTTGCGTCCCGCGCCGCCTGCGCGCGCGGAGCGCGCGAGCGTGACGCAGGCGAGCGTGCCGCTTGCGCCGGTAGAGCCGCCGCAAGTTGTCTCGCAGGACAGCGCTCGGCCGGCGAAGCCCGCCGAGCCGGCCGCCGTGGCCGATCAGTCGAGGCGAATTTCGCTCGAATTCCGCAAGGAGTCCTGGGTCGAAATCAAGGACGGGGGCGGAAATACGCTGATGTCGAAGCTCAACCCGGGCGGCTCCAGCGCGACGGTCCAGGGCAAGCCGCCTTTTTCGCTCACCATCGGCAATGCGTCCAACGTGCGGCTGACCTACGACGACACCGCGGTCGACCTTGCGCCCTTCGTGAAGGTCGAAGTGGCGCGCCTTATCCTCGAATAACATGGCGCCAGTCGAAACGCGGCGCCGCAGGACGCGCCAGGTTCGGGTCGGAGGAGTCGCGATCGGAAGCGATGCGCCGATCATCGTGCAATCGATGACCAACACCGACACCGCCGACGTCGAGGCGACCGCGAAGCAGGTCGCCGAGCTTGCCCGCGCCGGTTCGGAACTGGTGCGCGTCACCGTCAACACCGCAGCGGCGGCTGCGGCGGTCGCTGCGATCCGCGAGCGGCTCGATGCCCTGGGCTGCGACGTGCCGCTGGTCGGCGATTTCCACTTCAACGGGCACAAGCTTCTTTCGCAGTCGCCCGATTGCGCGCGCGCCCTGGCGAAGTACCGCATCAATCCCGGCAACGTGGGCCGCGGCACCAGGCACGACGAGCAGTTCGCCACCATGATCGAGCTGGCTTGCCGCCATGAAAAACCGGTGCGCATCGGCGTCAACTGGGGCAGCCTCGACCCGGACCTGCTCACGCGCCTGATGGACGAAAACGCGCGCCGCCCGGAGCCCCTGGAGGCCGACGAAGTGACGCGCGAGGCGCTCATCCGCTCCGCGCTCGAATCGGCTGCGCGGGCCGAACAACTGGGTTTGCCCGGCGATCGAATCATCCTTTCGTGCAAGGTGAGCGGCGTGCAGGATTTGATCGCGGTGTATCGCGATCTCGCCGCGCGCTGCGACTATCCGCTGCACCTGGGCCTCACCGAGGCGGGAATGGGATCGAAAGGCATCGTCGCCTCCAGCGCCGCCCTCGCGGTGCTCCTGCAGGAGGGCATCGGCGACACCATCCGCATATCGCTGACGCCGGAGCCCGGGGGCGAGCGCACCCGCGAGGTCGTGGTGGCGCAGGAAATCCTGCAATCGATGGGACTGCGCTCATTTGCGCCCATGGTGATCGCCTGTCCGGGCTGCGGGCGCACCACCAGCACTACCTTCCAGGAACTCGCGGCCAGGATTCAGGCGTTCCTGCGCGAACGCATGCCGGCTTGGCGCGGACGTTTTCCCGGCGTGGAGAAGATGCGTGTAGCGGTGATGGGTTGCGTGGTGAACGGGCCCGGCGAATCGAGGCACGCCGACATCGGCATCAGTCTGCCGGGATCGGGAGAGCGGCCGGTCGCGCCGGTGTACGTCGATGGCGAGAAGACCGTGACGCTCAAAGGCGAACGCATCGCCGAGGATTTCCAGCAACTGGTCGAGCGGTATGTGGAGACGCGCTACGGCGAGGGCGTCCGCCCGAGCCGGCCGGGCGAGGACGAGCCGCGGACGATTCCCATCAAGACGGTCGATCGAGGGTGAGCGGACCAGTGAGTCAGACCACCATTCAGGCGGTGCGCGGGATGAACGACATCCTGCCCGATGAGGCCGAACGCTGGGAGGCCCTCGAAGATACGCTGCGCTCGTGGCTCCAGGGCTACGGCTACCGCAATATTCGCACGCCCCTGATCGAGCACACGGGCCTGTTCCGGCGCGCCATCGGCGAGGCGACCGACATCGTCGAAAAAGAGATGTACAGTTTTGTCGACGAGTTGAACGGCGAGAGCCTCACCCTGCGGCCCGAGGCGACCGCTTCGACCGTGCGCGCGGCGATCGAGCACAACCTGACCTATGGCGGGCCGCAGCGGCTGTACTATTTCGGTCCGATGTTCCGCCATGAACGCCCGCAGAAAGGCCGCTACCGGCAGTTTCACCAGGTCGGAGCCGAAGCCCTCGGCCTGTCGGGGCCCGACATCGATGCCGAGATGCTGCTCATGTGCGCGCGCCTGTGGGGCGACCTGAACCTGGAGGGCATGCGGCTGGAACTCAACTCCCTCGGTTCGGCCGAGGAGCGGGCGATCTATCGCGGCGCGCTGGTCGATTACCTGCGCGCGCACGAGAGCTCGCTCGACGGGGATTCGCGCCGGCGCCTGAACACCAACCCGCTGCGCGTGCTCGACAGCAAGAATCCGGCCATCCAGGATCTGATCGAGACGGCGCCGCGGCTGCTCGATTACCTCGGAGCCGCCTCGCTTGAGCACTTCGAAGGCGTGCAGTCGATACTGAGGGATGCCGGACTGCGCTACCGCATCAATGCGCGGCTGGTGCGCGGCCTGGACTATTACAATCTCACCGTGTTCGAGTGGGTCACGGACCGGCTCGGGGCCCAGGGCACGGTGTGCGCCGGGGGCCGCTACGACGGCTTGTTTGCGCAAATCGGGGGCAGGGCGATGCCGGCCTGCGGCTGGGCAATCGGCATCGAGCGCCTGCTCGGACTGCTGGAGCGCCCGTCCGGCGCGGCGGCGCGGCCCGACGCGTACCTGGTCAACCAGGGCGCGGAGGCGGCGCGGTTTGCTTTCCGGGTCGCCGAAGCGCTTCGGGACCGCGGCTTCTCGGTGTTGCATCACTGCGGCGGCGGCAGCTTCAAGTCGCAGATGAAAAAGGCCGATCAAAGCGGCGCGATGGTTGCGGTCATCGTCGGCGACGACGAGGCGCGCGCGGGCGAAGCGAGCATCAAGCCGCTGCGCGCGGCGCGCGAGCAGTTTCGCGTCGCCAAGGACGCGATCGCCGACGCGATCGCGGCGCTCCTGTACGAGGACCAAGGCGAATGAATTCCCCGATGCGGAACAGGAAGGCGGAGCTTGCGAGGATTCGAATAGGGATGAAACCAAATGAGTAGTTACGATCTGGAAGAGCAGGAGCAGCTTGCCGAGCTGAAGGCATGGTGGAAGCAGTACGGAAATCTGGTCCTGACGGGAGTCACGGTGGCGCTGCTGGTGGTGGCGGCTTGGAACGGCTGGACTTGGTATCAGCGCTGGGTTTCGGCCCAGGCCGCCGGGGTCTACGAATCGCTGCAGAAAGCCGCGTACGCAGGCGACGCCAAGGCCGTTCGCGACGCCGCCGGCACCATCCTGGAAAAGTATTCGGGGACCGCCTACGCGCCCCTGGGGGCGCTGGTCTCGGCCAAGGCGCATGTTCTCGCCGGCGATGTCAAGACGGCGCGGGCGCAATTGCAGTGGGCGGTGGACAACGCCAAGCAGGACGAAGTGCGTTCCGTCGCGCGGCTGCGGCTCTCGAGCCTGCTCGTGGACGACAACGCGCTCGAGGAGGCGCTCAAGGTGCTGGAAGCAAAGCCCGCCGCGGGATTCGAAGGCCTGTTCGCGGCCGCGCGCGGCGACGCTCTGTTCGCGCAGAAGAAGTTCGCCGAGGCACGCGCGGCGTACAAGGACGCCATGGAGCGAGTCGACAAGAAAGACGGCGCGCTGCGCGAGTCGCTCCAGCTCAAGCTAGACGCGCTCGAGGCGAGCTGATGCGCTATTTGGCGTTGCTCGCGCTGCTGTTGGCCTCGGGCTGCTCGAGCGTCAGTCTGAATCCGCTGGATTGGTTCGCCAAGGACACCCGACCGAAAATGGCCGAGCTGCCCGAGTTGCGCGCCTCGGTTCCGGTGCGCGTGCTCTGGCAGACGAACGTCGGGGCTGCCGGCAGCGCCGTATTTTCCCCGGCGGTCGCCGCCGGCAGCGTGTTCGCCGCGGCCCAGGACGGAACCGTTGTTCGCATCGAGGCCGGCGGCCGGCAGCTCTGGCGCGTTTCCGCCGGCCAGCCCCTCTCCGGCGGAGTGGGCGCCGATGGCAGCCTCGCTGTGGTGGGCACCGCTGAGGGCGAGGTCATCGCGCTCGATGGCGCGAGCGGCGAATTGCGCTGGCGCGCGCGCGTGTCCAGCGAGGTGCTGTCGGCGCCGGTGGTCGCCGGCGATCTGGTCATCGTACGCAGCGCCGACTCGCGCATCTTTGCGCTGGATGCGCGCGACGGCAAGCGCCGCTGGGCCTATCAGCGCGCCGCGCCCGCGCTCTCGGTGCGCACCCCGGTGGGCATCGCGGTGACCCGCGGTCTGGTTCTGGCCGGATTCTCGGGCGGAAAGCTCGTCGCTCTGGCGCTCGCCAACGGCGCTCTGCGCTGGGAAGCGACCGTGGCGGCCCCGCGCGGGGCGACCGAACTGGAGCGCGTCACCGACGTGGTCGGACTTCCCTGGGTCGCCGAGCGCGAAGCGTGCGCGGCCGCCTATCAGGGTCGGGTCGCGTGCTTCGACCTCGCCAACGGCAGTCCCCTGTGGGCGCGCGCCATGTCGAGCACCACGGGACTGGACGCCGACGCACGCCTGGTGTTCGTGGGCGACGAGAAGGGATCGGTGCACGCGCTCGATCGCAGCGGCGGCAGCAGCGTCTGGACCCAGGATCGGCTCGCCCGGCGTGGGCTGACCGCACCGCTCGCCCTGGGGCGCCAGGTGGCCGTGGGCGACGTGCAGGGCTTCGTGCATCTTCTCGCGCGCGACGACGGCAGCTTCGTCGGCCGCGCCGCTACGGACGGCAGCGCGATTCAGGCGAACCCGGTGCGCCTGGACAATGGTTTCCTGGTGCAAACGCGCGGCGGCGGCCTGTACGCGCTATCCACGCAGTGAGGGGCAGGGCGAGGCGGAAGCAGCCGCGCTGATTTTGGCTTTATTCAATCTCCACATTTTTGTTCAGTTGCGGGTTCGCAACTGAACAAAAACGTGGAGACGGCTTTTGAACCAGATTTTCATCACCTTTTGTCGATGCTTCCCCGCCAAGCGCCCAAATGAAACCCACCGTAGTCATCGTGGGCCGCCCCAACGTCGGCAAATCCACCCTGTTCAACCGCATCACGCGCTCGCGCGACGCCATCGTGGCCGATCTCCCGGGGTTGACGCGCGATCGCCACTACGGCGCCGGGCGCCTAGGCGAGAAGGCGTTCCTTGCCGTCGATACCGGCGGCCTTGAACCCGCGGCGGACGAGGGCGTGCTCGGGGAGATGGCTCGCCAGACCAAGGCGGCGCTCGCCGAGTCCGACGCGATCGTGTTCCTTACCGACGCGCGCGCGGGCGTGACGCCCCAGGATGAGCGCATTGCCGCGGAACTGCGGCGCCTGTCGCGGCCGGTGTGGCTGGCGGTGAACAAGACCGAAGGCATGAATGCCGCGGTTGCGACGGCCGAATTTCACGAGCTTGGACTAGGCGAGCCCGTTGCCATCTCCGCCGCGCACGGCGACGGCGTTAACGACCTGCTGGAAGCGGCCCTTGCCGGCTTTGCCGCCGAAGCGGATAAAGAGCCAGAGGAGGGCGAGGCGCCGCGCGTGGCCGTCGTCGGCCGGCCCAACGTGGGCAAGTCCACCCTGGTCAACGCGCTTCTGGGCGAGGAGCGCATGATCGTGCTCGATGAGCCCGGCACGACGCGCGACGCGATCGAGGTCGAGTTTTCCATCGGCGACAGGCGCTACCGGCTGATCGATACAGCGGGCGTGCGCCGCCGGGGAAAGGTGTTCGAGAGCGTGGAAAAATTCTCCGTGGTGAAGACCCTGCGGGCGATCGAGGAGGCCAATGTGGCGGTGCTGGTGCTCGACGCGCGCGCGGACATCTCCGAGCAGGATGCGCACATCGCCGGATTCATTCTGGAGCGCGGGCGCGCGCTCGTGGTGGCGGTGAACAAATGGGACGGGCTCGACGAGTACGCGCGCGAGCAGGCAAAGGGGGCGGTTGCGCGCAAGCTCAGGTTTCTCTCCTTCGCTCCGGTCCATTACATCTCGGCCATGAGGGGCGAGGGCCTGCGCGCGCTGCTCGCCTCGGTGGACCGCGCCTACCAGGCGGCGTTTGCGCGCCTGGGGACGCCGCGCTTGACCCGTGCGCTCGCGGCGGCGGTGGCCAGACAATCGCCGCCGCGGCAGGGGCTCGTCCGGCCCAAGCTCCGCTACGCGCACCAGGGCGGGCGCAATCCGCCGGTGATCGTCATCCATGGCAATGCGCTGGATGCACTGCCGGAGAGCTATCGGCGCTACCTCGAGTCGACGTTCCGGGAGAGGTTCGCCCTGGAGGGTACGCCGCTCAAGATCGAATTTCGCAGCGGAAGGAACCCCTACGTCAAAAAACGGCCCTAACATTGTCAATCGGTCGGAAATTCGATTAAAGTAGGCATTCCAAAAAAAGCTCGGGGGTTCACCAATGAGCAGCAAAGGACAATTACTGCAAGATCCGTTCCTCAACACCTTGCGCAAAGAGCACGTGCCGGTATCGATCTATCTGGTCAACGGCATCAAGCTCCAGGGCCAGATCGAGTCCTTCGATCAGTACGTTGTGCTGCTCAAGAACACCGTCACCCAAATGGTCTACAAGCACGCGATCTCGACCGTAGTACCGGGGCGGGCGGTCAACTTCTCCATCGAGCATTCCGCCGAAAGTTGATGCGCCTGGCGTCCAGCGCAGGTTCCCGCGCGCCCGATGTCTGAGATTGCGGCGCGCGGACCCGGTGCCATACTGGTCGGGCTGGACATCGGCGCCGGCGCGGACACCAATAGCCTTGACGAGCTGAGGTTGCTCGCGCTGAGCGCCGGCCTCGATCCCCGCGCCACGGTGCGCGGGCGGCGCGAACGCCCGGATCCGGCGCTGTTTGCCGGTTCGGGCAAGGTCGAGGAGATCCGGCGCCTTGCGGCCGAGCACGCGGCTGAAGTGGTGGTCTTCAACCACGATCTGTCCCCGGCGCAGGAGCGCAATTTGGCGCTGGCGCTCGCCTGCCCGGTAGTGGACCGCACGCGCCTGATCCTTGAGATCTTTGGCCGGCGCGCGCGCAGCCATGAGGGCAAGCTGCAGGTCGAACTCGCCCAGTTGGAATACCTGTCCACGCGTCTGGTGCGCGGCTGGACGCACCTGGAGCGTCAGCGCGGAGCGCGCGGGAAGCTCGGCGGGATGGGCGAAACCCAGCTCGAAGTCGACCGGCGCCTGATCGCCAGGCGCGTGAAGGTGCTCAAGGACAAACTGGCGCACTTCCGGCGCCAGCGCGAGGTGCAGCGCCGCGCCAGGGCGCGCGGCCAGGTGCTGTCGGTGTCGCTGGTTGGCTACACCAACGCCGGCAAGAGCACGATTTTCAACGCCGTTACGCATGCGGGGGCGTATGCCGCCGACCAGCCGTTTGCGACCCTGGACACTACCACGCGCCGGATCTATCTGCCCGGAGCCGGCAAGCTCGTGCTCTCGGACACGGTGGGGTTCGTCCGCGACCTGCCGCACACGCTCATCGCGGCGTTTCGCGCCACGCTGGAAGAGACGATACAGGCCGACCTGCTGCTGCATGTGATCGATGCGTCCAGTCCGGTGCGCGAGGCCCAGGCGGCCGAGGTCAACAAGGTGCTCGCGGAGATCGACGCGGACCGGATACCGCAGATCCTGGTGTGGAACAAGATCGACTTGAACGGGCTCCATCCCGGCGTCGAACGCGATGAATATGGTAAGATCTGCCGCGTTCGTCTCAGCGCCAAGACGGGGGCCGGTGTCGAGTTGCTGCGCCAGGCCCTGATCGAGGTCGCGGCACCCGGAAACGCCGCCGCAATCCACCCGAGACTGCAGCAGGCTATCGAAGCGTAATATTGAGGCTGCGAGGCGGCTAAGGGGAGGGGTGGGGTCCATCCCGCGCCATCCGGTTCTCCGTGTGTTCCCCGAGCCCTTGAGTCGCACGTGCCGCGAACCATAATTCCGGAGCTTTTGCCATCATGTCATTGAACGACCCGCAGTGGGGCAAGCGCCCCGGGAGTGGCGGCGGCGAAGGTCCGCCCGATCTCGAGGAGATGTGGCGCAACTTCAACCAGAAGCTGAACAACCTGTTCGGCCGCAGGCGCCGCGCCGGAGGCGGAGCTCCGGGCGAGCCGCCGAGCTTGAAGCAGGTGGGGGGCGGCGTCGGGCTGCTCATAGGACTCGTGTTGGTCCTGTGGCTCGCCAGCGGCTTCTATATCGTCGTCGAGGGCCAGCGCGGCGTGGTTCTCACCTTCGGCAAATTCACCGAGGTCACCGACGCGGGGCTGCGCTGGCGCTTGCCCTATCCGGTGCAGACGAATGAAATCGTGGACCTCTCGGGCGTGCGCACGGTCGAGATCGGCTACCGCAACAACGTCAAGACCAAGGTCCTGCGCGAATCGCTGATGCTCTCCGATGACGAGAACATCATCGACATCCAGTTTGCGGTTCAGTACATTCTCAAGGACCCGATGGACTATCTGTTCAACAACCGCCGCCCCGAGGACACCGTCATGCAGGCCGCGGAGACCGCGTTTCGCGAAATCGTCGGCAAGAGCAAGATGGACTTCGTTCTCTACGAGGGCAGGGAGCAGATCGCGGTTGATTCGCAAAAGGCGATGCAGGATCTTCTTGACCGCTACAAGACCGGCGTGCTGATAAGCAAGGTGACGATGCAGAACGCGCAGCCGCCGGAGCAGGTGCAGGCGGCCTTCGACGACGCGGTGCGAGCCAAGCAGGACCTGGAACGCCAGAGAAACGAGGGCCAGGCGTACTACAACGACGTCGTACCCAAAGCGCGCGGAACGGCCGCGCGGCTGTTTGAGGAGGCCAACGGCTACGGCCAACGCGTGGTCGCCAACGCCGAGGGCGAAGCGGCCCGGTTCAAGCAGATTCTGATCGAGTACGACAAGGCTCCGGCGGTGATGCGCCAGAGGCTGTATCTGGAGACAGTGCAACAGATCCTGTCCTCCACCTCGAAGATCATGATCGACGCCAAAGCCGGAGCGAACCTGCTCTATCTGCCGCTGGACAAGATCATGCAGATGTCCGGGGCCGGGGGACTGCCGGAGGCGCCGTCAGTGCCGCAGACGCAGCCGAGCGACGTGGCCGCGCCTGCCACGGGGGCGCGCTCGCGCGATACCCTGCGTCCACGCGAGCGCGAGGGGCGGCCATGAATACGCGTCTTGCTCCATGGCTGGTCGGCATCGTCGCGCTGGTGGTGATTGCGAACATGTCCATGTTCACCGTCGATCAGCGCCAGCGCGCCATCGTGTTCCAACTCGGAGAAATCCGCGAAATCATCGCTGCGCCGGGGCTGCAGTTCAAGTGGCCCCTGATCCAGAACGTGCGCTATATCGACAACCGCATCCTGACCCTGGATACGCCTGATACGGAGCGTTTCATCACTTCGGAGAAAAAGAACGTCCTCGTCGATTCGTTCGTCAAATGGCGCATCGTCGACGTCAAGCAGTTTTACATCAGCGTCCAGGGCGACGAGGCCCGCGCCCAGACGCGGCTTTCGCAGACGATCAATTCGTCGCTGCGCGAGGAATTCGGCAAGCGCACGGTTCATGACGTCGTTTCCGGCGAGCGCGAGGAGATCATGCGCGTGGTGCGCGAGAGCGTCCAGGATGACGCGAAGAGGATCGGCGTTCAGATCATCGATGTTCGCCTGAAACGCGTCGAGCTGCCGCAGGAAGTGAGCGAGGCAGTGTACCGGCGCATGGAAGCCGAGAGAAAGAGCGTTGCCGCCCAGTTGCGCTCGGAGGGATTCTCGGCGGCCGAGAAAATACGCGCCGAAGGCGATCGCACGCGTGAAGTGATCATCGCCGAGGCCTACCGCGACGCGCAGCGCGTCAAGGGCGAAGGCGATCGCAAGGCCTCGGCCATCTACGCCAAGGCGTTCAGCGAAAACCCGGAGTTCTACGCCTTCTACCGCAGCCTGGAGGCTTACCGCGCCGGCTTCAAGAACAGGAGCGACGTTCTGGTGATCGAGCCCAATTCGGAGTTTTTCAAGTATTTGAAAGGTCCGGGCAAGGCCGGCAAGTGATCGTGGGAACGACGTTCCTCATGGCCGTGGCGCTCATGCTGGTGATCGAGGGTGTCATGCCGTTTCTGCTTCCTGCGGTCTGGCGCGAGACGTTCCGGCGCATCATTCAATTCACCGATGGACAGATCCGCTTCTTCGGCCTGTCTTCGATGCTCGCGGGGCTGATCTTGCTTTATTTTGTGAAGTGAGCAGTGGGGGTGACGAGTGAGACCGGCCGCCGCCCGCATCGCAAGCCCCGGTCGCCATCCAGTGCCGCTCGCACCGTAATGCGCAAGTGGCTGCTTCCGGAGTACGTCGAGGACATCCTGCCGCCCGAGGCGCGCCGGGTCGAGGTTCTGCGCGCGCGGCTGCTCGAGTTGTTCCGCGTGCACGGCTACCGGCTGGTCGTCCCGCCCATGCTCGAGTACCTCGAATCGCTGCTTACCGGCACCGGGCACGACCTGGATTTGCGCACCTTCAAGCTGGTGGACCAGTTCTCCGGGCGCATGATGGGGCTGCGCGCCGACATCACTCCGCAGGTGGCGCGCATCGATGCGCACCTGCTCAATCAGGAAGGCGTGACCCGCCTGTGCTACGCCGGGAGCGTGCTGCACGCCTCGCCGCGCGGGCTGAACGGCACGCGCGAGCCGCTGCAGATCGGCGCCGAAATCTACGGCCACGCGGGGATCGAATCCGACCTCGAGATCCAGCGCCTGCTGGTCGAAGCCCTCGCGGCCTGCGGCATCGCCGATGCCGCGCTGGACATCGGACACGTAGGCGTGTTCAGGGCGCTCTGCCGCCGCGGAGCGGTCGACGCCGAGCTGGAGGCCGAACTCCACGAGGCGCTGGAAGCGAAAGATCTGCCGCGGCTGGAGGCGCTCACCGGCACGCTGGAGGAACCCACGCGTGCGGCGCTCCTGCTCCTGCCGCAGCTCTATGGCGACGCCTCGCTCCTGGCGCGCGCGCGCGCGGCGCTGCCGGCGTATCCGGAGATCGAAGGGGCGCTGGAAGACCTGGCGCGGCTCGCGCAAGACATCGCCGGGGTGCCGGTATCGATCGACCTTGCCGATCTGCGCGGCTACCATTATCACAGCGGCGTGGTATTTTCGGCCTACGTCGGGCAACTGCCCAACGCGGTCGCCTTGGGAGGCCGCTACGACGAAGTGGGCAAGGCGTTCGGGCGCGCCCGACCGGCGACCGGGTTTTCGATCGATTTGCGAGACCTGGCGCGCGTGCTGCCGCCGGCGCCAGATCCGGGGGGCATTCGGGCGCCGTATGGCGCAGATCCCGATCTCGCCGCCGCGATCAGGAAACTGCGCGAGGCTGGCGAGGTGGTGGTGGTCGATCTGCCGGGACACGGGGCGCAGGGCGCCGCGGGCTGTGATCGGGAGCTTTCGCGCATCCAGGGCGCCTGGCAGGTGAGAAAGCTTTGACCGGCCAGGCCGAGACAGCAGACGGACCCCCGCTTGCGGTCGCAAACAGAGAAGATACGAAATGGCAAAAAACGTCGTGGTGATCGGCGCCCAGTGGGGCGACGAAGGCAAGGGCAAGCTCGTCGACTGGCTGACCGACCACGCCCAAGGCGTGGTGCGCTTTCAGGGCGGCCACAATGCCGGGCATACGCTGGTCATCGGCAGCAAGAAGACGGTGCTGCACCTGGTGCCTTCCGGAATCATGCATGCGGGCGTCATCTGCTACATCGGCAACGGAGTGGTGCTTTCGCCTACCGCGCTCGTCGAGGAAATCGACCAACTGGAGGGCGCCGGCGTCGATGTGAACAGCCGATTGCGCATCTCGGAGGCTTGTCCGCTGATCCTCCGCTACCACGCGGCGCTCGATGTCGCCCGCGAACTGGCCAAGGGCGCGGGCAAGATCGGCACCACCGGGCGCGGCATCGGCCCCGCGTACGAGGACAAGGTGGCGCGGCGCGCCATTCGGCTTCAGGACCTGTTCATCCCGGAGCGCTTCACGGCGAAGCTCCACGAACTGCTCGACTATCACAACTTCGTGCTGACCAGATTCCACGGCGCTCAGGCGGTGGACTTCGATCAGGTCCGGGACGAGGCGCTCGCCCTCGCCCCCAGGCTGAAACCCCTGGTGGCCGACGTGCCGCGCGCTCTCTATGAAGCGAACCGCTCCGGACGGAACCTCCTCTTCGAGGGCGCTCAGGGCACGCTGCTCGATGTCGATCACGGGACCTATCCGTTCGTGACCTCCTCGAACTGCGTTGCCGGCGCCGCCGCCGCCGGCGCCGGCATCGGACCGCACCTGCTGCACTACATTCTCGGCATCACCAAGGCGTATACGACACGCGTCGGCTCGGGCCCTTTTCCGACCGAGCTGGACGACGACACCGGGGAGCTCCTGCGCGCGCGCGGCATGGAGTTCGGCGCCACCACGGGACGGCCGCGGCGCTGCGGGTGGTTCGACGCGGCGGCGCTCAAGCGCTCGATCCAGATCAACGGCATCTCCGGGCTGTGCGTCACCAAGCTCGACGTGCTCGACGCCATGGACGTGGTGAAGGTGTGCGTGGGCTACCGTGTCGACGACGCGCTGAGCGATCTGCTGCCGGTGGGGGCGGAGAGCACCGCGCGCTGCGAGCCCATCTATGAGGAACTTCCGGGCTGGCAGCAGAGCACGGTCGGCATCAGCGAATACCGCCGCCTGCCGGCCAAGGCGCGCGCCTATCTCGAGCGCATCGAGGCGATCTGCGGCGTGCCGGTCGACATGATCTCGACCGGGCCGGAGAGGGAGGAAACCATCGTGCGGCGGCATCCGTTTGAATAGGGCCTATTGATCTTTACCAAACTGCGTGACAACGGTAATTACGGGCACTGTCATTCCCGCGTGGTAAGCATGCCCCCGCGGAAGCGGGGGCGGGAATCCAGAGTAGTTCAGCGATAATCACTGGATCCCCGCTTTCGCGGGGATG
>JACPRN010000069.1 GCA_016189945.1 Betaproteobacteria bacterium | reverse complement strand
CAGGCACGGTGAGGAAGAGCAGCCCATCGGGCTTCAAGCGCTGCCCGAGGGCGGCAAGCGCTGCGGCGTCATCGGCGACATGCTCCAGGACGTCGAGCGCGGCGACCAAATCGAACAGCGCGCCGGCGAACGGCAGTCCGTTCGGCAGCCAGCCATTTTCGACCACGGCGATGCCGCGCGAGGTCGCGCGCGCCCGTGCCTGGTCCTCGACTTCCGTTGCGTACAGCGCGCCGTAGCGGCTGAGCATCGGCAGGTTGCCGCCGTTGCCGCAGCCCACCTCGAGTACGCTCGGGTTTGCCGCGCGTACGTAAAGCCGTTCGAGCACCGCGGCGAGAACTTCCCGCCTCGCGGCGAACCACCAGTGATTCTCCTCCGCCTGTGCGGCGGCCGAGTAGGCTTCCGGCCTCATTCGGGCGAGGTGGGCTCGGACTTGCCGCCGGAGATCACTTTTTCTATCACGTAGGGCGGGCGCTTGCGCGCTTCGTCGAGGATGCGCATCAGGTACTCGCTGATGATGCCCAGGGAAAAGAGCAGCAGCGCGCCAAGGAGCGTCAACAGCCCTGCCACGGTCATCCACCCGGGCGGCGCCGCGCGGTACAGGAACCAATTGGCGAGGAGATAGGCAAAATAGGCGAGGCAAAACACCGCGGCGATCATGCCCGCAAACGTGATGAACCGCGCCGGAACGTAGGTAAACCCGAACAGCGTGTCGATCGTAAAACGGAACTTCGAGCCCAGTCGCCACTGCGAAGTGCCGCGCGCGCGATTCTGGCGGCTGATCGGCAGGCGCGCCGGCCGGTACCCCAGCCAGTAGATCAGAACGAAAATGGAGGTGTTTTTCTCGTTGATGCGGTTGATTTCATCGACCACGCTGCGATCGAGCACGCAGAAATCGTATCCAAGCCGGGGAAAATCGGGAAACGCGTAGCGCCGAACGAGGTTCCAGTAAATGCCCGAGAGCTTCTGGTGCATGCGGCCTTCGGCGCGCGACTGTCTCTCGCCGATGACGAACTTGGCCCCTTTTTCCCACAGCCGGATCATGGCGGCGAAGGCCTCCGGCGGCTCCTGCAGGTCCGCGGAAATGATGCCGATCACCTCGCCCGACGCAACGCGCAGCCCGGCCTGGATGGCCGGGGTCTGGCCGAAGTTGCGCGAGAGCTTGATCACCCGGATCACGCGCGGGTACGCTGCCGCGAAGTCCTCGAGAATCCGGTACGAGCCGTCATCCGATCCGTCGTCCACGAAGACGAGTTCAAGCCCGTGGTCCCCGATTTGGTCCTTGAGCGCCAGCAGGCGCGGAACGGTCTCCGGCAGATTCGCCTCGTTGCGGAATACCGGCACCACCACCGAGAGCAGCTTTCCCGCCCCGCTCATGCCGCGCTCCTCGATCGCTTCGCATCACGCCAGCCCCAGATATAGAAGCCGGCCTCCGGCCCGGTGTGAAAGAGCAGATCGACGATGCTCACCCGGTGTTCGAACGGGGCAAAAAACTGCCGGTACTCGGGATATCCGGAATAGTCCTTCCAGAGGAGTTCGACGTTATTCGAGGCGAAGCGCTCCGGCTCGATATAGTTCTGGGCGCTTGGACCCGAAACGTAGACTTTGGCCCCCAGCAACGCCAAGAGCTCGAGCAGCGCATCCTGCTTGCGGCCGCGCCGGGGATAATCGGAAGAGTGCAGGAATTCGGTCTTCATGCCGAGAAAGTCCCGGGAAATCGCCTCGATCAAGTATTGATTCAGGCTCGCCAGGCTCATCCAGCGCCGCTCGAGATAGACGTGCTCGAAAAAAGCGCGGTAGCGCGGAAAATGCGGCGCCTTGGCGTAGAGCTGCCTGAGCGTCTTCCAGTGTTTTGCCTGCCAGCGGGCGTCTCTTATCGCGACCTCGCAAACCCTCCGGCGGATGTGGTCGCCGACCGGGACGGTGAGCCACTGCGGACCGTTCGCCCCCTTCACCAGGTTCCTGTTTCGCCAGTCGTTCTTGGTGTACTGGACGTCATCGTAAAAGACGAACCGGTCGGCGTCGTGGATGAGGTCGAAATATCCCTTCCAGGGAAGGTAGTTCGACTGGCTGACGGCGATTCGGGTCATCGGGGACCGGCGAACTCCTCGATCATGTCCGCGTAGCTGCGCCCCTCGCCGGGCCAGCGCGTCTGCTCCCAGTCGGGGCATTTCCCGCAGAACCCGTGCGCCGAAAAATCGCAGCTCAAATGCGCTTCGCGCAGGCGCCGATAGGCCTCGCCCTGCCAGACCTCGCGGATACTCACCTTGCGGTAATCGGCGATCACCGACCCGTGCACCCAGTCCTGCGGGCAGAACGCAAGTTCCCCCTTGGGGTTGAGCAGGATGCGCTCCCAGGGGTAGAGGCAGGGGTAGCGCCGCTTGTCCTGCTGGCGCCGGTGCAGCTCGAGAGCGATTCGCGCCACGCCGCCGGCGGCCGAATGGAGCCGGCGTACGACCACCTGGTCCACGCCCTCGGCGCGCCAGAACTGCTCGAAAGCGGAAGTCTCATGCGTATTCTGCGCCTGCTCGACGAAGCTCACGACCACGCGGGTCGACGCCTTCAGGTCGCGCTTTATCTCCAGGAGCTGCAGCACGTTGTCGCGCGTTGCGCGCAGGTCGCCGTTCACGCGCACTTGCGCGTAGGTTTCTTCCGAGTGCGCGTCGATGCTGACATCCACCAGGTGCAGTCCGGAGGCGAGCAGCCGCTCGACGCGCTTGCGGTTCATGATGGTGCCGTTCGAGGTGAGGGTGACGAACACGCCTGAGCGCGCCACGGCGTAGTCGAGCATGTCGTAGATCTTCGGGTGCACCAGCGGCTCGCCGTTGCTCGTGTAGCGCAGGTACTGCGTGCAGCCCCGTCCGTGTTCGCGCACCTCGTCCACCATCTTGTCGTGCAGGGCGGGGTCGAGGTAGCGCGCGCCGTATTCGGATGAGCGCTTGAACTCCGGATGCGGGCAATGGATGCAGGCGAGGTTGCACACCTCGGTCACGTCGACGATGACCTGGGAAGGAAATTCGCTCTTCAGCCTGGAGTGGAATCCGTACTGGGTCATGGCGGAAGACTAGCGAAACACGGCGCGGAAGCTCTCGACGACGTAACCGGCGTCATCCAGGCTCATGCTGGCGCTGATCGGCAGGGTCACGCAGGATTTCGCGACTTTTTCCGTGACCGGAAGATGCTCCGGATCCCGGCCGCCCAGGTACAGCGGCATGGTGTGCAGCGGATCATAGTGGATCGAGGCGCCGACGTTTCTCGCCCGCAGGCCGAGGAGCAGTTCCTCGCGGCTTGATTTCATTTCTTGCAGCGGGAGCTGGATGACGAACAGGTGCTTGGCGTGATTGGCGCCGGCGCAATCGCGCTGGAAGCCGATGCGCGGCCTCAATTCGGCGAGCTGCTCCAAATAGCGCGCGGCAACGGCCTGGCGCACCGCGGCGAATTCGTCCTGCCGGCGCAACTGCACGCGGCCGATAGAGGCCTGGAGGTCGGTGTAATTCATCTTGTAGCCCAGCTCGGTGAGCTGGTTGGAGAGCATGATCGTCTTCGGATTGCTGTAGCGCTTCCAGGCGTCGAGCGGCAGCGCGTGGTGGCGCAGCGACTGGAGCCGCTCGGCCGTCGCTGCGTCATCGAGGGCAACAGCGCCGCCTTCTCCGGTAGAGAGGTTCTTGTTGGCGTAGAAGCTGAAGCAGCACAGGTTTCCCGAGGCGCCCACGCGCTTGCCGTCGGGGTAGCGCGCGCCGAGGGCATGCGCGGCGTCCTCGATGATGGCGATGCTCGCCGGCAGCGCCTGGCGCAGCGCCGCGACGTCCATGGCGAGGCCGCCGAAATGGACCAGCGCGACCGCGCGCGTGCGCGGCGTCACCTTTGCCAGGATGGATGCCGGATCGGCGCACAGCGTGTCCGGATCGATATCGCAGAACACCGGCCTCGCGCCGAGGTAGAGCGCCGCATCGGCGGTGCTGCACCAGGTGAA
This sequence comes from Betaproteobacteria bacterium, assembly GCA_016189945.1. Taxonomy (GTDB): domain Bacteria; phylum Pseudomonadota; class Gammaproteobacteria; order Burkholderiales; family SG8-39; genus JACQTO01. The sequence goes on along the minus strand of JACPRN010000069.1, from coordinate 2,798 downwards.
GCTCGGGCAGATGACTTCGTCGCCGGGACCGACCCCGGCAACGCGCATGGAGAGGAACAACCCCGAGGTGCAGGAATTGAGCGTTACCGCGCGCGAGCTTCCCAGGAACTGCGCCAGCTCGGCTTCGAAGGCGATGGTTTCCGGCCCCATTCCCACCCATCCGGAGCGCAGCACCCGGGTGACCGCGGAGATTTCCTCAGCGGAAAAATTCGGGCGGCCGAACGCAAGATACTCCTTTCGTAGCATGTCGGTGGTATGCGGGCCTGCGGCAGGCGAAGGCTGGCAATTGTAGACGATTTGATGCACCCTGAGCCAAGAGCGTGCCGCGCGAACTATCGGATATCGGCGACGTGAAAGATCTCTCGCACTCTGCGACCCTGCTGCTGCATCTGGGAATCCTGGCGGTTCTCGCTCCGCTTGCGCTCTTGAACCACCAACAGGCGATGTTCAACGGGCTCGACGGGGACTATGCGCGCGTCCTGGCGGCGCTGCAATACCACTGGATGCCTGCCGGGCCGGCGCTTGCGCTTGGTCCGTTCCAGGGGCTTGCAAATGTGTTTTTCCCGACCAATTTCAATTGGGTCCCCGCGTTCGCGCTGCAACGGTTGTTCGGCGCCGAGGCGGTCTCGCCGCTCCTCTCCTACGTGCTTTTTGCCCTGGAGCTGTTCGCGGCGAGCTATCTCGCTGCGAGACTCGCCGGTCTTTCGCGCGCCGCCGGAATCGCCGGCGCTTGGTTTCTCGTGCTGCTCGCGCTGCCGCTTGCGCGCGCGCCGCGGCTGTACGCGATTTTCGGCCTCGTTCCGCACCTCGTCGACCTTCTGCTCGGCCTGGTTCTCGTCCTCGTAGCGCTGCGCGCGGCAGGCGAAGGAACCGTTGCGCGCCGCGCCGCGGCGATCGCGTTGCTCGCGCTTCTGCCGGCGTTTCTCGTGGCCCAGAACCCGCTGGTGGTCATGATCATCGTCCCCGCCGGACTTGCCTGGTCGGGGGCGATACTCCTCTGGAGCGAATCGCGCCGCCAGATGCTCTGGCGCTCGGGCGGCCTGCTCGCGAGCTTCGCGGTTCTGCTTGCCGGCGGCTTCATCCTGTTCCTGGCCGGGGCCACGCTCTACAGCGTGCCGGCGTTCTTTTCCGCCGAACTGTTTGGCGGACAGGAGATCCTTGCCAACGCATCGATCGCCTTTCAGGGCAAGCCGGGCGCGCACTTCGCTCTGGCGGCGGCGGCGGGCGCGGCACTCGCGCTCTTGCGGCTTGGCGGCCGCGAACGGCGCTTCGCCGCCCTGCAGCTTGCGCTCATGTTTGCGGTGATCATCGGCGGCTGGGCGATCGTCACCCGCGCGCGCGCCTGGCGCGGTCCGCAGGTGATCTATTTCGAGCTGGCTCTGTGGCCGTTCTACGCCGCCTACAGCGGGTATCTGGCGGTGCAGTTGTGGCAATGGGGGGCTGCGCTCATCGCACGCTTCAGGAAGCCTCCGCAATGGCCGATCTCGCAGCTTGCGGGCGCGCTCGCTGCCGCGTGGGCGCTCGGATATGGAGCGGCGACCAAGGAGGAACCGCGAACGCGGCCTTTCCCGCCGCTGAAGACCGCGGTAGTGGCGGAACTGGAAAAGCGAATTCGCCTGGTGCCCGGGGAGCCGTTCAAAGGTTACGCAGCGACTTTTACCGGGCTCTCGCTGCAAAAATCGAGCCTCTCGTGGTTCGATCTGGTCGTCTTTGACGCGAAGCTCGAGCGGGCCACGGGCAACGATCATCGCTTCGTCGGCCTGTGGCAGTACGCCATTCCGACCCTGCAGGAATACAGCCAATACCAGACGCCGCCCGCTTACCTGGTCTTTTCGCGCCTGCTTGCGCGCCCGGCTGATAGGCAGATCCGCACGCTGGTGGTCTTGTCCGAGCCGAGGGCGCATTTGCTGCAGGCGCTCGGCGTTCGCTTCATCATCGCCGACAGCCAATTGCCCGCTCCGGCGCGCCTGGTGCTCGCCCAGGGTTCCGGCAGCGGCCTCACCCTGTACCTGTATGAATTGCCGGCGCCCAACCTCGGCAATCTCTCCCCTACGGAGGTATTTCCGGCCGGCAACGCTTCGGCTGCCCTGGCGGCGCTCGCAAAGCTCGATCTCAGCCGCACGCTGGTCGCCGCCGAGAACCTGCCCGCGGACTTGGTCCCCGCCACCCGCGCGAGCTTCAGTTTTGCTCCCGACGGGGCGCGGGTCCAGGCGCAAAGCGCGGGACGATCGGTGTTGGTGCTGCCGCTGCAGTTCAGCCGCTGCCTGAATGCCGACGGACCGAGCGCCGGAGGAGCGAAGATCTTTCGCGCGAACCTCATCCAGACAGCCATCCTGTTCGAGGGCGCGCTCGACCTTGGGCTGCGACTGCGCGTGGGGCCTTTTCTCGGCGCAGGCTGCCGTTTGGCCGACCTGCGCGAGATGCGCGCCTACGGTCTGGAAGCCGCGGCGCGCGCGTGGCCGATTGGAAACCGCGATTGAATTCAGCCGCTGCGGCCGAAAAGCCGGCCGAAGAAGCGCAGCACGGCGCGCCAGAGCACCCCTGCCAGCATCCCGCCCATCTTGACTTCGGCAGCCGGCGCCGGCTGCACTTTTTCCGCGGACGGCGGACCAGGGGCAGCAGCGGCGGGTTGCGCGGCAGGGGTCTGCGGCGGCGCCAGCGCCTCCAGGTTTTCGGCGAAGCGATTCACCAGTTGCTGCGTGAGATCGGCGATCATCGCCTGCCCGCGGCCGTACTGGGCTACGGACCCGGACAGCTCGACGGAAGAATCCAGCGCCACGCGCGTCCCGGCGCCCTCT
>JACPRN010000061.1 GCA_016189945.1 Betaproteobacteria bacterium | reverse complement strand
TCGAGGCGCTCCAGCCACGGCGCGCCGTGAACGTTCATCACCTGTGCGATCTCGCGGCCCATATAGACCTTGCCGATGCTCTCGGGGCTTGCCCGAACGGAAGCGTAGCGGGGAGGGGCGGGGGCGTCCGCCCGCGCACCCGGCAGGCCGGCCGCATGGAGCAACATCGACGCCGGGAGCAACAGTAACGCCGTCAGCCTGGTACGGTTTATCATCGAAATCACCACCGGGTAGACGATTTTTGAGGGGAAGCTTACGCCCTTGGGCGGACGCGGAGCACTGCGTCCGATCCGCTCAGCATTGCATGTGAGCACTCTACACCGTGAGTTTCGTGGAATACTACAGTGGTCTTCGCAATGTCGAAGCACTGACCAGGCAGGCGTCGTTGCCATGCAAGCCATCATCTCCGTCACCAACCTCTCGAAGACCTACGCCTCGGGCCTGCGGGCGCTCAAGGACGTCAACCTGGAGATTCGACGGGGGGAGATCTTCGCCCTGCTCGGTCCGAACGGGGCGGGAAAGACCACGCTGATCGGGACCATCTGCGGCATCGTCACTCCGAGCGCGGGCGCCATCCGCGTGGACGGCCACGACATCATCGCCGACTACCGTGCCGCCCGCTCCCTGATCGGCCTGGTGCCGCAGGAATTGACCACCGACGCCTTCGAAACGGTGTGGAGCACGGTGTGCTTCAGCCGGGGGCTGTTCGGCAGGCCGCCGAACCCCGCCCACGTCGAAAAGGTGCTCAGGGCGCTGTCGCTGTGGAACCGGAAGGACAGCAAGATCATGACCCTTTCGGGCGGCATGAAGCGGCGGCTCCTCATCGCCAAGGCGCTTGCCCACGAGCCGCGGGTCCTGTTTCTGGACGAGCCGACCGCGGGAGTCGACGTCGAGCTGAGGCAGGAGATGTGGCAACTGGTGCGCTCGCTCCAGGCGGGCGGCGTGACCATCATCCTGACCACGCACTATATCGACGAGGCCGAAGAGATGGCCGAGCGGATCGGCGTTATCCACAGGGGCGAGATCATCCTGGTCGAGGACAAGGCCGAGCTGATGCGCAAGCTCGGGCGCAAGCAGTTGACGCTGCAGCTCCATGAGCGGCTGCAGCGGATCCCGTCCGCGCTCTCGCCCTACAACCTGGAGATCGCCGCCGGCGGCGGCGAACTCGTCTACACCTACGACGAGCAGGCCGGCCGCGCGGGGATCGCCGCGCTGCTGCAGGAACTGGCCGCGGCGGGAATCCGTTTCAGGGACCTGCGCACGACGCAGTCCTCGCTCGAGGAGATCTTCGTCACCCTGGTGAGAGACAGGAAATGAGCGCCGTCAACTTGTACGCGATCCGCGCCATCTACAAGTTCGAGATGGCGCGCACCGGGCGCACGCTCATGCAGAGCATCATCTCGCCGGTGATCTCCACGGCTCTGTATTTCGTCGTGTTCGGCGCGGCGATCGGCGGGCGGATCCCCGAGGTCGAAGGCGTGAGCTACGGCGCCTTCATCGTGCCCGGGCTCATCATGCTGTCGCTCCTGACGCAAAGCATCTCCAACGCGGCGTTCGGCATCTACTTCCCCAAGTTCACCGGGACGATCTACGAGCTGCTCTCGGCGCCGGTGTCGGCGCTCGAGATCGTGGTGAGCTACGTGGGGGCGGCGGCGACCAAGTCGGTCGTTCTCGGCCTCATCATCCTGGCGACGGCCTCGGCCCTGGTTCCGCTCAAGATCGAGCATCCGGCGTGGATGGTCCTGTTCCTCGTCCTTACGTCGGTGACCTTCAGCCTGTTCGGCTTCATCATCGGCATTTGGGCGGACGGTTTCGAAAAGCTTCAGCTCATACCGCTTCTGATCGTCACGCCGCTTGCTTTTCTCGGCGGCAGCTTCTATTCCATCGACATGCTGCCGCCGTTCTGGCAGACGGTCAGCTTGTTCAACCCCGTGGTCTACCTCGTCAGCGGTTTCCGCTGGAGCTTCTACGGGATCGCCGACGTGAGAGTCGGGGTGAGCTTGGCCATGACCTGCGCATTCCTCGCGGCTTCGCTCGCGATCGTGGCGTGGATCTTCAAGACCGGGTATCGGCTCAAAACTTGACGCGGGCGGCCTGCCCCATTGCCCTCGGGGACATGCCACAATTTCACCTGTCGCCACCTGCAAAACCGCCATGACCCTCAAACGCCCCAAAGGCCCCCCGGGAACGCTGGTCGTTCTCGAGCACGATTCGAAGATCCTCAGGGACAACCCGCTGGGCGACCCGCACCTGCGCAAGCTCGCCGTGTGGCTGCCGCCCCAGTATGACCAGGGCCCTGGCGCGCGCCGCTTCCCCGTGCTCTACGACCTGGTCGGCTACACCGGTTCGGGGCTCTCGCACACCAACTGGAAGCCCTTCGGTGACAACGTCCCGGAGCGTGCGGCGCGGCTCATCCGCGAGCGCAAGATGGGGCCGGCGATCATCGTCTTTCCCGACTGTTTCACGGCGATGGGGGGAAACCAGTACGTGAACTCCTCGGCCATCGGCAATTACGCCGACTATCTCACGCGCGAGATCATCCCCTTCGTCGACCGCGAGTTCCGCACCCTCGCGGCCCGCGAGCACCGGGGCTGCTTCGGCAAGTCATCGGGGGGCTACGGCGCGATCATCCACGGCATGAAATACGCGCGCTTCTGGGGAGCGGTCGCCTGCCATTCCGGCGATGCGTATTTCGATTTTGTCTACTGGCACGACTGGCCCAACACGCTCGATGAGCTGGCCAAGCATCGCCGGCCGAAGCGCAGGGCCGGCGCCTGCGATACGCGCCGGGAAGCGGGCGCAAAGGGGCTCGCCGAGGGCGCCGACGACGGGCGCATCCGGCGCTTCCTCGCGCAGGTGTGGAAGAAGGAAAAGCTTACGGCCGCCGAAGGCCACTGCATCATGAACCTTTGCATGGCGGCGACCTACGATCCCGACCCCGGAGCGCCGCTCGGATTTCGCATTCCGTTCAACCTCGAATCGGGCGAGGTGATCGCTCGACGCTGGGAGAGATGGCGCAAGCACGACCCGGTCAACCTTGTCACGCGATATCGCGGCAGCTTGAAGTCGCTGCGCGGCATCTACCTCGATTGCGGCTGGCGCGACCAGTACCACATCCATTACGGCGCGCGCATCCTATCCAAGCGCCTCGCTCAGGCAGGCGTCCGCCACACCTACGAGGAATTCGACGACGACCATTCCGACATCGACTACCGCTTGGACAGGAGCCTGCCGTTTCTCTCCCGGGCGTTGAGGCCCTGAGGACCGCGCGTTGAAGCGCGGCGATGA
>JACPRN010000060.1 GCA_016189945.1 Betaproteobacteria bacterium | reverse complement strand
GCATTCCGTCGGCCGATTGATTGCCCAACGGCGCCGTGAAAAGGGGCTGACCCTGAAGGAGCTCGCCGCCGCGGCCGGCGTCGGCCGCTCGACCCTCGCCGCGCTCGAACGCGGCAAGAGCGACGAACTGGGCTTTGCCAAAGTCGCGCGTCTGTGCGCGGCCGTTGACCTGGTGCTGGAGGCCAGGCCGCTGGCGCTGGAGGCGCCGCTCATGGCGCACCGGCACCTCACGGAAGCGGCGGGGCGGGAGCTGACCAAGGCAGCCATCGAGGACGTGATCCTGCGCGGCGGGATATCCGCTTGGCGCGGTTTGGTGCGCGCGATTCGCGCCGACAGGACCGGCCGCATCGCGCGCCGCGTGCGCGAGGTTGCGGCGGCACAGGGCAGCCACGACGTCAGGGCGCGAGCCTTCACCACGCTTTTGCCCGATGTCCTGCGTGAACGGAACCGAGCGCGGGCCGGGAATGGCTAGAAAGCCGAAGGTGCCCGATTGGGAGACGCTGCTTGCGCACGCGGCGATCCTGCAGACCAAGGTGCCGGGCGCCGTGCTCGTGGGCGGCACGGCAGCGGCGCTGCATGCGGGGCATCGTTTCTCGTTCGATCACGACCACGTGATCGATGACTTGAGCAGGAATTACGATGAGGCGATCGCCGCGCTGGAATCGATCGTCGGCTGGCGCACCCGACGCCGCGTCAAGGGCAGACTCGTGCTCGGCGGCGTTGCCGGGATCGATGCCGGTGTGCGCAATCAGCGCCGCTCCGCGCCGCTGGAGACGACGAGCCTCAAGCTGAAGGGCGGCGGCAGGCTCAGAATCCCCACCGTCGAGGAAATGCTGCGGATCAAGGCGTTCCTGGTCGTGGAACGCAATGCTACCCGCGATTACCTCGATGTCGCCGCCTTGTCGCACCATCTGGGTCTGGAGAAAAGCGCCAGAGCACTGGAGCGCATGAACGAACTCTACGCGCAGTTCGCCGGCGAGGGCGGCGATATGCTGGTCAGCCTCGCGGTGAAGCTGGCAAACCCCGACCCCTACGACCTGACCGAGGTCGACTTGAGGGAGTACAAGGGCATCATCGCTCCGTGGAATGACTGGCGCGCCGTGCAAGCGCAATGTCGCGCCCTGGTGGTGGCGTTCCTGAAGGCGTCAGCGGCATAGGGGTTGCGGCGCCAGTCAGGCGCTCGATAGCGCGGTGATCAGTTCCGCCGCGAGCGGCGTGTTCTACTCGATTGCGGCGGGCAACGAGGGCGCCGACGCGTGCAACTCGTCGCCGGCTCGCGCGGGCACCTCCGATGGCATCATGACGGTGGCCGCAACCGACACCAACAATCAGGAACCCTCCTGGAGCAATTACGGCGCGTGCGTGGACATTTGGGCGCCCGGCGTGAACATCCTTTCAACCCGGCTGAAAGGCGGCACGACCACCCTGTCCGGCACCTCGATGGCTGCGCCTCATGTGGGCGGGACAGGGGCGCTTTATCTCTCGGGGCAGCAGGGGGCCAGCCCAGCGGCGGTCGAACGCGCGCTCAAGGCAGACGCTCATCCCTCCGGAACGAAGAGCAAGGACGGGCGGGACATCACGATTGACTACGCCGGAGGGTACTGAGTCGCTTCGAGCGCTGCGGGCTGCCCGCCCAGCAGGCCGAGCACTTCCTGCTCGGAACGCCAGACCTGATCGCCCGCGATGTAGACCGGGTCTTTCCAGATGGCGAAGTCAGGGAATTCAGGATCCCAAGCCACTACGCCGATGTAGGTGCCGACGTTCGCTTGGTGGTCGACCTTGCGGATGTACCGGCCCGGGCCGCGCAGCGAAGGCAACTCGAGCTGTTCGAGGGCGTTCACCACCGATTCCGTCTCGAGGGTGCCGGTCGTCCTCGCCGCTGCGGCCCACGCCATCACGGCGTCATAGGCGTTGATCGCCCAGGTCGAAGGATACTTGTTGGTTGCGGCGCCGTACTGGCGGATGAAGGCTTCGAAGCGCGCGCTGGGCGCAAGCTGGCGTATCACGTGAAACGGTCCTCGGTCGTAGCCGATCACGCCTTCCACGGCGTCCTTGCCCAGGGCCTGCAACGCCTCCACGTCATAGAGCCCGGTGAATTGAACCCGCTCGAAAAGGCCCGGGGCGCGAGCCTGGCGCGTGAACTCGACCAGGTCGGCACCGTAGAGATTTGCGTACACCGCCTCGGGTTGGACGGCGAGAATCTGCGCGATCCAGGGCCCATAGTCGGCCTCGCCGAGCTTGGGCCAGAGCCTGCCCACGACCTCGATGTCCGGGCGCTCGCGCCGCAGCCGCCGCTCGAACGCCGCCGCCTCGAGATGCCCCAGCTCGTAATCGGGGCCGAGGACCAGATAGCGCCGGTACGGCTTTTGCGCGAGATATACCGCCACGGCGCTGCCCTCGATGAAGGTGTTGGGCACGACGGAGAAAATATATCGGTGGCCGCGCTCCACGAACGCCCGCTCGCTGTTGGCGGTGTGCGAGATAAGAAGCGTCTTATGCTCCCGCGCCATTTCCGACATGGGCAGAAGAATTGCGCTCGAGACCGGTCCCAGCAGGACCGCCACGCCGTCGTTCACGATCAGCGAGCGCGCCTCCTGCGCGCCGGCCTCGGCGTCGCCCGCATCATCGCGCACGAGCAGTTGCACCTGCGCATCGAGGACACCGCCGGCGGCATTCAGCTCGGCTACGGCGATCCGGGCGCCTTCGATCCCGGCCCGGCCAAGCAGCGCCAGGGACCCGCTGTTGCTCGAGACCATCCCGAGCTTGGCGGTGCGCAGCGGCGCCGGCGGCTCGACCGAAACCTTGAGCCTCAAGCGCACGGGAATTCGTATGCGAGCCGCAAGCTCGCCCACGATGCCGCGGCGGAAAGCAAGCACGCATACGACGAAGATGACGCCTTGCGAAATCGTCACCCATTGGCCGGTTTCCGCGAGATAGTTCTGCATCGAGACGATGACGAAGGACCCGACCACGGGGCCGAATATGGTGCCAAGCCCGCCGAGCAGCGTCATCAGCACCACTTCGCCCGACATGGTCCAGTGCACATCGGTGAGCGAGGCGAGTTGGAATACGAGCACCTTGGTCGCCCCGGCCAGGCCCGACAGGGCTGCAGACAGGACGAACGCCATCAGCTTGTAATGGTGGGTCTTGTACCCGAGGGAGATCGCGCGCGCTTCGTTTTCGCGGATCGCCTTCAGCACCTGCCCGAACGGCGAATGGACGATGCGGTAGATGAGGAGGAAGCCTCCCAGAAAAATCGCCAGCACCACGAAATACAATGCCAGCGTGTCCTGCAGGTCGATCAGGCCGAAGAGCTTGCCGCGCGGCACCTCCTGGATGCCGTCCTCGCCGTGGGTGAACGGCGCCTGCAGGTAGAAGAAATACATCATCTGCGCCAGCGCCAGGGTGATCATCGCGAAGTAAATCCCCGCGCGCCGGATCGCGATGATCCCGGTCAACAGCCCCAGCAATGCCGCCGCCGCCGTCCCGGTGAGGATCGCGAACTCGGGCGGGAATCCCCACACCTTCGCCGAATAGGCGTAGAGGTAGCCCGCGGTGCCGAGAAACATCGCGTGGCCGAACGAGAGCAGGCCGCCGAAGCCGATCAGCAGGTTGAACGCGGAGGCGAACAGCGCAAAACACAACGCGTTCATCACGAACACGGGATACACCACAAACGGCGCGACGGCCAGTATTGCCGCCATCACCACGATGCCCGCGCGGCGCGACTGCGCGCCGGCGGCCGTTGCACCGCCGCTCGCCGCGAACGTCGTGTCGGTCGTCATCGCGCGCCCGTCAACGCTGACCGAAAAGGCCCTGCGGCCGGATTACGAGCACAATCGCCATGATGATGAAGATCACGGTGTTGGAGGCCTCGGGATAGAACACTTTGGTCAGTCCCTCGATCACCCCGAGCGCAAACCCGGTCAGGATCGAGCCCATGATGGAGCCCATGCCGCCGATCACCACGACGGCGAACACGACGATGATCAGATCGGCGCCCATCAGCGGGTTCACGCTGTAGATGGGCGCCGCCATCACGCCGGCGAAAGCCGCGAGCGCCACGCCAAAGCCATAGGTGAGCGTGATCATGCGCGGCACGTTGACGCCGAATGACTGCACCAGGGTCGGGTTCTCGGTCCCCGCGCGCAGGTAGGACCCGAGCTTGGTCTTCTCGATCACGTACCAGGTGCCGAGGCAGATCACGAGCGAGGCGAGGATCACCCAGGCGCGGTAGTTGGGCAGGATCATGAATCCGAGGTTGCGTCCGCCGGTAAGCGCCTCCGGGATCGGATACGGCAGGCCCGAGGACCCGAACTGGTGGCGAAACAGCCCCTGGATGACCAGGGCGAGCCCGAACGTGAGCAGCAGCCCGTAGAGGTGATCGAGCTGGTAGAGCTGCTTGAGCATGGTGCGCTCGAGGGCGCTGCCGGCCGCACCCACGATGAGCGGCGCCAGGAATAGCGACCACCAGTAGCCGAGTCCCAGGTGGTTGAGCAGGAACCAGGCGCAGAAGGCGCCGGTCATGTAGAGCGCGCCATGCGCGAAATTGATGATGTTGAGCAGCCCGAAGATGACCGCGAGCCCGAGCGAGAGCAGCGCGTAGAACGAGCCGTTGATCAGGCCGATCAGCAACTGGCCCAGCAGGGCCTGCGTCGGAACGCCGAAGATTTCGCTCATGAGCCAGTCGCCGTTCGCCGCCTACTTGACCAGCGGGCACCCGCCTTCTTTCTCGGGGCGGAACGCCTGCTCGGCGGGGATCGTGGCGCGCAGCTTGTAATAATCCCACGGCCCCTTGGATTCCGAGGGTTTCTTCACTTCGAACAGGTACGCCGGGTGGATCTTGCGCCCGTCGCGGCGGATGGTGCCCTTGCCGAACAGCGGATCGTCGGTCGGCGTCGCCTTCATCCGCGCGATCACCTTTTCGCCGTCATCGGACTTCAATGCCTCCACTGCCTTCAGGTAATGCAACACGCCGGAATAGACCCCGGCGTGAATCATGGTCGGATGAATCCCCTTGTCGCGGCTGGCGAAGCGCTTGGCGAACGCACGGGTCTGATCGTTCATGTCCCAGTAGAAGGTCTCGGTGAAGATCAGCCCTTGCGCCTTGTCCAGCCCCAGCCCGTGCACGTCGGTGATGAACACCAGCAGGCCCGCGAAGTTCTGGCCGCCCTTGACCACGCCGAATTCCGCGCCCTGCTTGATGGAGTTGATGGTGTCGCCGCCGGCGTTGGCGAGCCCGATGACCTTGGCCTTGGAAGCCTGCGCCTGGAGCAGGAAAGAGGAGAAGTCCTGCGTGTTGAGCGGGTGCCTCACTTTGCCGAGCACCTTGCCGCCGCTCTTCATCACTACCGCCTCGGTGTCGCGCTCGAGCGCGTGGCCGAACGCGTAGTCGGCGGTGAGGAAGAACCAGGAGGTTCCCCCGGTTTTCACGATCGCCGTACCGGTGCCGTTCGCAAGCGCCCAGGTATCGTAGGTCCAATGGATGGTATTGGGCGAACAGGCCTTGCCCGTAAGATCCGAGGACGCCGCCCCCGATACGATGAATGCCTTGCGTTTCTCGCGCGTGATCTGGTTGACGGCGAGCGCCACCGCCGAGTTCGGCACGTCGACGACGAGGTCGACGCCGTCGGCGTCGTACCACTTGCGCGCGATCTGCGAGCCGACGTCCGCCTTGTTCTGGTGATCGGCGAAAACGATCTCCACCTTCATGCCCTTTTTCGCGGTGCCGAAATCCTCCACCGCCATGCGCGCCGCCACTACCGAGCCTTGCCCGGTGAGGTCCGCATACAGACTCGACTGATCGTTGAGCACGCCGATCTTGATCACGCCGCCCGAGATCTGCGCGTGCGCGAAACCGGCGCCGAACGCGAACGCCGCCGCAATCTGTACCGCACGTTTGAGTGACATCACTTGTGCCTCCTTGTCGCCGGTTGGAAATACGAAGGTCAAACTCCGAGATACTCGTGCAGCATGTCCATTTTCGAGCCGAGCTCCGCCGCGGTGAACGATTGCGCGATCCTTCCGTGCTCCATCACGTAATGGCGGTCGGCGAGTGGAGCAGCGAAACGGAAATTCTGCTCGACCAGCACGATCGTATAGCCCCGCTCCTTCAACTGCCGGATCACCCGTCCGAGCGCCTGCACGATTACCGGGGCAAGGCCTTCGGTGATCTCGTCGAGCAGCAGCAGGTGCGCGCCGGTGCGCAGGATGCGCGCCATCGCCAGCATTTGCTGCTCGCCGCCGGAGAGCCGCGTACCCTGGCTGGTCGCGCGCCGCTCACTGAGGTTCGGAAACATCGCGTAGATTTCGTCCACGCTCATGCCGCCGTTCCCGACCCGCGGCGGCAGCAGCAGGTTCTCCTCCACCGACAGGCTGGAGAAGATGCCGCGCTCCTCGGGGCAGTACCCAATGCCCAGGTGCGCAATCCTGTGCGTCGGCAGGCCCACGGTCTCGCGACCGGCCACGACGATCGAACCCGAGCGCCGGCCGGTGAGCCCCAGGATCGCCTTCAACGTGGTCGTGCGGCCCGCCCCGTTGCGGCCGAGCAGCGTCACCACCTCGCCGCGGTGCACGACGAAATCCACGCCGTGCAATATGTGCGACTCGCCGTACCAGGCGCGCAGCTCCGCAACGCGCAGCATTTCGGCGGTATCAGCCATGCGCCGTGCCCATGTAGGCTTCGATCACCTGCGGATTCTTCGACACCTCGGCGTAGGATCCCTCGGCGAGGACCGCGCCGCGCTGGAGCACGGTGATGGTGTCGGAAATCCCCGCTACCACGCTCATGTTGTGTTCGACCATGAGCACCGTGCGCCCCTTGGCCACGGTCCTGATGAGCTGCGTGACGCGATCGACGTCCTCGTGCCCCATTCCCGCCGTGGGCTCGTCCAGCAGCATCAGCACCGGATCCATGGCAAGCGTGGTCGCGATCTCGAGCGCGCGCTTGCGGCCATAAGGCAACTCCACCGCGACCGTGTGCTCGAATTCCGACAGACCGACCGCCGCGATCAGCTCGCGCGCCCGGGCGTTCAACTCGTTCAGCACGCGCTCCGAACGCCAGAAGTCGAACGAAGCCCCGCGCTTGCGCTGCAGCGCGATCCTCACGTTCTCGATCACGCTCAGGTGCGGAAACACCGCCGAAATCTGGAACGAGCGCACCAGCCCCATGCGCGCGATCTCGGCCGGTCCGGCGGCGGTGATGTCGCGACCATCGTAGATGATCTGGCCGCGCGTGGGCTCGAGAAAATGCGTGAGCAGATTGAAGCAGGTGGTCTTGCCTGCGCCGTTGGGCCCGATCAGCGCGTGGATGGTGCCGCGCCTGATCTCGAGCCTGACGCGGTCCACCGCAACGAAGCCCTTGAATTCCTTCGTCAAGTCGCGGGTCTCGAGAATGTATTCGCCGTCGCTGCTCATGGCATTCAGGTATCTATCGCGGCGGCTGACTTCACCTGCTCGCGCAGGATGAACTTCTGGATCTTGCCGGTTGAGGTCTTCGGCAGCGGCCCGAAAACGACCTTCCTAGGCGCCTTGAAATGCGCCAGACGCGCCCGGCAATGCTCGATGAGTTCGCCTTCGCTCGCCTGCGCCCCTTGCTTGAGTTCGACGAAGGCGCACGGCACTTCGCCCCATCTGGGATCGGGCCCCGCCACCACGGCCGCCGCCAACACCGCCGCATGGCGATAGAGCACGTCCTCCACTTCCAGCGAGGAGATGTTCTCGCCCCCGGAGATGATGATGTCCTTGGAGCGATCCTTGATCTTGACGTAGCCGTCGGACTGCATCACGCCGAGATCGCCGGTATGAAACCACCCGCCGGCAAACGCCTCCTGCGTCGCTCGCGGGTTCTTGAGATAGCCCTTCATGGTGAGATTGCCGCGGAACATGACCTCGCCCATGGTCTCGCCGTCCCACGGGACCGGCCGCATCGTGGCCGGATCGATCACCGCCATGCCTTGCTGCAGATGGTACCAGACGCCCTGGCGGGCGTTCAGCGCGACGCGTTCTTCGAGCGGCAGCGCGTTCCATTCCTCGTGTTTCGCGCACACCGCCGCCGGTCCGTAGGTTTCGGTGAGCCCATAGACGTGCGTGATGTCGAAACCCATTTTCTCCATGCCTTCGATCACCGCTGCCGGCGGGGCGGCGGCTGCAACCAGGCCGTAGACCTTGTGCTCAATGCCCTTCTTCCATTGATCGGGCGCGTTGATCAACATGGCGTGCACGATCGGCGCGCCGCAGTAGTGGGTGACGCGGTGCTTGCGGATGAGTTCGAAAATGAGCTGCGCATCCACCCCCCGCAGGCAGATGCTGGTGCCGGCGGCGGCTGCGAGCGTCCAGGTAAAACACCAGCCGTTGCAATGGAACATCGGCAGCGTCCACAAGTATACCGGGTGCTGCGGCATGCCCCATGAGATGATATTGCTGATCGCGTTCAGATACGCTCCGCGGTGATGGTAGACCACGCCCTTCGGGTTGCCGGTCGTGCCGGAAGTGTAGTTGAGCGATATCGCGTCCCACTCGTCATCCGGCGCTCGCCAAGCGAATTCCGGATCGCCGCCGGCAATGAATCGCTCATACTCGGTTTCGCCGATCAATTTTCCGCCGTCGAACTCAGGATCATCGACGTCGATCACCAGCGGCTTGGCCTTGAGGAGAGCGAGGGCTTCTTCCACCACCGCGGAAAATTCGCGATCGGTGAGCAGCACTTTCGCCCGGGCGTGCTGCAGCATGAAAACGATGCTCTCGGGATCGAGCCGGGTGTTGAGCGTATTGAGCACCGCGCCGGCCATCGGCACGCCGAAATGCGCCTCGTACATGGCCGGCACGTTGGGCAGCATGACCGCGACCGTATCGCCCGAGCCGACGCCGCGCTGCTTCAGCGCGGAAGCGAGGCGCCGGCAGCGCGCGTAGACCTCGGACCAGGTGAGTTGCCTGTCGCCGTGAATCACGGCGCTGCGCCCCGGGTAGACGTAGGCGGTGCGCGCCAGAAGCGAAAGCGGCGTAAGCGGCGTGTAATTGGCGGCGTTTTTCGCCAGCCCGACCTCATATGGATTAACGCGCGCCATACCCTCCTCCCCGCACGCACTTCGCCTACCTCAGCTCCTCCATAGCAAGGCTCCTGCCAGAATTGCCAACCATCTGTTTTATAAGGTATTGGAGTACCACCCGGGGCACGACGCGCGTAATTCGCGCGCTGAGTTCCCCTGATTTGCTTGAAATTCCAGACAGCGCGGCGATGCGTCAGGAGAAAAGCTCGACGATACAGCCGCTTAGCGTGTCTTGAAGCTCAGACACCGAAGGACCTTGCAGGCCCCAGGCCGAGATGGGTCATCTTTTCGTACAAAGTCGCGCGCGATATTCCGAGTATCCGCGCCGCGGTGGCCTTGTTGCCATCGGCGGCAAGGAGCGCCGCCTGGATGGCGCTGCGCTCGGCCTCGGCCACCGCGTCGGTGAGCCGCCGCGGGGGATCAAGAGCGGGGCCGCCTTGCTCCTGCTGCGATTGCACCGTGGCCTCCGGCAGGATAGACGCGAAATCCCTCCCCAAGATTCGCGGGCTTTCGGCGAGCATCGTCACTTGCTCGAGGACGTTCCTCAGCTCGCGCACGTTGCCCGGCCAGGAATACGCGGAAAGCACCGCCAGCGCTTCGGCTGAGAACTCGCGTTGCGGCAATCCGGTGCGTTCCGCGATGCGCTCAAGCATCACTTCGCACAATGCGTCCAGATCCGGCAGGCGATCGCGCAGCGGCGGAACGTTGATCTTGAGCACGTTGAGGCGGTAATACAAATCGGCGCGAAACTTTCCCTCCTGCACCAGCAGCTTCAAATCGCGGCTGGTGGCGGCGATCACGCGCACATCGACCTTGATCACCTTGTTCGAGCCGAGCGGCTCGAACTCCTGTTCCTGCAACACGCGCAGCAGCTTGGCCTGAAGCAGCATCGGCATGTCGCCGACCTCGTCCAGAAACAGGGTGCCGCCGTCGGCGAGCTTGAGCTTGCCGTCACGCCCGCGGCGCTCGGCCCCCGTGTAGGCGCCCGGCGCCACGCCGAAGAACTCTGCTTCCAGCAGGTTCTCGGGGATTGCCGCGAGGTTGACGCCGATCAACGGCCTGTCGGAGCGTGTCGAGACGGCGTGGATCGCGTGCGCCAGCAATTCCTTGCCGGTTCCCGTTTCGCCTTGCAGCAGCACCGTGGTGTCGAGTTGGGCGGCGCGCCGCGCCTGGCGCTTCACCTCGAGGCATGCAGGGCTTGCGCCGACAAAACTGGAAAAGGTGTACTTCGGCCGGCGGTGTTCAGCAAGCGCGCGCTGGGCGGCGGCCAGCTCGCTCTGCAACCGGGCGAACTTGGAAACCAGCGGCTTCAGATACTGCGGACGGTCGTAGAGCACGAAGCCGACCGCGCCGGTGACCCCGCCGCGTTCGTCCTTGAGGGGCAGCCGCGTCACGACGAACGACTGGCTCTTGACCTCCATGATGTCGAGCAGGATGGGCTCGCCGGTCTCGACCACGTGGCGCATGAGGCTCGCCGGGATCACCTCCTCGATCGGCTTGCCGAGCGCTTCGGCGGCGCCGCCGAGCCCGAGCAGGGTCAGGTACTTCTCACTGATCCAGACTATGCGAGCGTCACGGTCGACAACCACCGCGCCTTCGCAAATGCTTTCCAGCAACTGGAACAGCGAGTGCACCGCCTGCTCGTGTATCGTGCTCGCGTAGCTCAGCAACTCCTTGTTCATGCCCATCCAGGCATTGTAAGCCCGCCGGCGCCCGCGCGCGCCCGCGCTTGGACTCAAACTCCGTTGGACAATGCCCCGTCCTTTGCCGCGTGCGCTCGCACCTTGTAATATCAGCCCGGTGCTGCTTGACTATGGCGGCTTGGAGCCGGCCCTGAAAGAGTACGCGCGGCAGTTCGGACGGCGCACCGGTATGCGGGTGGAAGTCAACGTCGGCCTGAAAAGACGCCTGCCGGAAGAGGTCGAGTCGGCGCTGTTCCGCATAGCCCAGGAAGCGCTGACGAATTGCGTCAAGCACGCCAAGGCAAAGACGGTCACGATCGGTCTCGCCGACGGCGAAGGGAGAACCACGCTGAGCATCGCCGATGATGGAATCGGATTGGACGCGTACCAGTTCGGAAAGGAAGGCTTTACTCCGGGCCACGGCCTGCTCACCATGCGCGAGCGCGCCGAATTCGCCGGCGGCCGGTTCCAGATCAATTCGCGCCCCGGACAGGGGACGCGGATACAGGTGCGGTTGTGAATTGATGAAGACATTCACCAAGGAGTGCCGGTGGGGGACGTTCCTCCTGTTGAAGGGCGACCTGATCAGCGTCTACGCCGACATGTACGGCGAATGGTCGGAAATGGAAGTAAAGTTGTTCCGCAAGATCCTGACGCCGCAGAGCAATGTGGTCGAAATCGGGGCGAACCTCGGCCTGCATACCGTGCCGCTGGCCAAGACCGCGGCCAAAGGGAGTGTCATCTGTTTCGAGCCGCAACGCATCCTGTTTCAAATGCTTTGCGCCAATGCGGCGATCAATGATCTGACCAACGTGTTCGCGTATCGGGCGGCGGTCAGCGACTCCGGCCGTGAAACGAGGATTCAATCGTCCGATTACGAGACCCCCTGGAATTACGGCAGTTTTTCGATCGAAACCGGGATGAGCGCCGAGGGCCGCTTTCCGGGCGATGTCACCATGGAGAGCGTTAAAGTTGTCAGCCTGGACGCCTTCACGCCGGCGAACGAGCTGGCATCGCTCAACCTGCTCAAGATCGATGCCGAGCTGCACGAAATCGCCGTTCTGAGGGGCGCGGAAAGGCTTATCAAGAGGCACCGGCCCGTCATTTTCGTCGAGAACAACAAGGAGCAGAACGGCGATGCGCTGATCGAAGCCGTGAAGGACCTTGGCTACAGTCCGTTTTGGTTCTGCAGCAAGCGCTTTCAGCCCGACAATTTCAACAAGGTCGGCTTCGAACTTCCCGGCGCCGATACCAACATGGTGTGTTTTCCCGAAGGGGAGAACCCGGTCAGGGGGCTCGCTCCGGCGAAGCATTTCTCCGAGCTGGCCGAAGGCAAGGTACCTCTGGTCGCGCATATCGCCTGAGCGACCGCCGGCATGGCCCTGAGACGCAACGATCCCTGCCCCTGCGGCAGCGGCAGGAAGTACAAGCACTGCCACGGCGCGGACGCCGGGGCGGTGTCGGCGCAGGCATCGGCGCAGCAGTTGCTCGCCGCAGCGACGGCGCTGCTCCAGCGCGGCGAGGCGGCGCAGGCCGAGCGCCTGCTGCAACAGGTGCTTGAGCGCGAGCCCGCCGATGCGCGGGCGACGCATTTCCTGGGCATGGCGCGCTTTCGCCTCGGCAGGACCGCCGAGGGCCTCGAAGAGCTGCGCCGCGCGGTGGCCCTCGCCCCGCGCGAAACGATGTTCCAGGTCAATCTCGGACTGCTGCTCGCCGAGGCGGAGAAGTACGCCGAAGCGGAAACCTGTTTTCGCGCGGTGATTGCGCTCGAACCCGATTCGGTGCCGGGACACAACTACCTGGGCATGGCGCTCGAGCGCCAGGGGCGCCTTGGCGAGGCGATGGCGAGCCTGGAGAAAGCTGCGCGCTTGCGTCCCGATGACGATTCGGTGCAGAACAACCTCGGCATGGCGCGGCTCGATGGCGGCGACGCTGAAGGGGCGCGCGCGAATTTCGAACGCGCCATCTTCCTCAATCCGCGCAATGCCATGGCGCGCAACAATCTCGGCAATGCATTGCGCGCCCTGGGCGACGTGGAAGGCGCGATCCGCTGTTACCGGAACGCGGTGCAAACCGAACCGGAGCTGTGGCTCGCGCGGCACAACCTGGGGGCGATGCTCGCCGATACCGGCGCCGCCCCGGAAGCCCTGGAGCATCTCGTTGCGGCGACGCGGCTTGCGCCTGGGCAGGGGGCCAACTGGCAGCGTCTGGCGCGCGCGCTCGGGGATCTGCGATTCTCGCTTCCCGACCCGGCGGCCGAGCAACTCATGCTGGAGTGCCTCGCGCGCGCCGACATCGATCCGGCCCCGCTTGCGAGCGCAGCGGCGAGCCTGCTGCGCTGCGAGGCGATGTTTTCGCGCCTGCTGGAGGACGCTGCCTCGGGAGCGCAACGGCCGGTCGACTGGATTTCCCCCGACAACGAGAATCTGCTCTCCCGGCCGCTTCTCCTCGGGCTTCTGGAGAATGCAATCCTTCCCGAGACCGATTTCGAGCGGCTGATCGTCGCGGTGCGCCGCGCGGCGCTGCTCGCGTGGAAATCCGGCGCGCTGCACGGCCGGGAACGGCTGCGAGATGTCCTTGCGGCGATCGCGCACCAGTGCTTCCTGTGCGAATACATCCACGATGAATCGGCGGACGAATCGGGCATCGTCGCCAGCCTCGGCGCGCAGGTGGAGGAAACCCTCGCCGCGGGAAGCGCCGACGAGCGCGAGCTGGCCCTTTTCGCCTGCTATCGGCCGCTCGCGGGGATTCACGGAATCGATCGCTTGCGGGCCGAGCCGGGGACGCTCATGGGACGCCTCTTGGAGCGCCAGGTCGCCGAGCCGGCGCTGGAGCGGCAAATCGCCCCATCCCTGCCCTCGCTCGCCGCGCCGGGCGAGGAAGTATCGCTTGCGGTGAAGGCGATGTACGAGGAGAACCCTTATCCGCGCTGGCTGCACGCGCCTTCGATCGCGGCGGCGTTTCCCATCGCGCTCAGGCTCCGCACCCTGTTCCCGCATCTGGCCGCGAGCTTGGCGCTGCCCGAGCGACCGGCGATCCTGATCGCCGGATGCGGTACCGGGCTGCACGCGGCGATCACCGCGATGCTGCATCCGGGGAGCCGCATTCTCGCCGTCGATCTGAGCCGCGCGAGCCTCGCTTTCGCCGCCCGGCGGGCGCGCAAGCTCGGCTTGCAGGGGATCGAATTCGCGCAGGGCGACATCCTCGCGATGGGCGCCCTGGCCGAGCGCTTTCAGCTCATCGAGTACACCGGCGTGCTGCACCATATGCGCGCGCCGCTGGCGGGCTGGAGGGTGCTGTGCTCGCTGCTTGCGCCCGCGGGCGTGATGAAAATCGGGCTCTACAGCGAAGCGGCACGCGCGGGCGTCGTCGCCGCGCGCCGGCTGATCGCCGAACGGGGCTTCGCGCCGGACCTGGCGGGAATTCGCGCCGCGCGCGCCGCGATACTCGAACTCCCCGGCGCTTCGCCCGCCCGCGCGCTCGCCGCGAGCCCCGATTTCCATTCGGCATCAGGGTGCCGCGATCTGCTCTTTCACGTGCAGGAGCACCGCTTCACGCTGCCTGCGATCGCGGCGATGATCGGCGAACTGAAGCTTGAGTTCCTCGGATTCGAGTTCGAGAACGCCGTGGTCCTCGCCGACTACAGGCGCGAGCACCCGGCGGACGCCGGCGCGAATTCGCTCGCCGGCTGGGCCGCCTACGAAGAGCGCCACCCGGATACCTTTGCCGGGATGTACCAGTTCTGGGTCAGATCGCGGACTTGACGTGGGCTGATCGGCCGCGTCAATGGACCACAAGGTCGATCCCGAGACTTGTCGCTCGAGCCGAAAGCGCACGGACGAATTCCACCGGCCGTCCGGTTTGCCGGAGCCGAACCATGAGGTGATCTTCATCCAGCAGTTCGCGGATCATCCCGACATAGAGTCCCGCTTGGCGGTATTCGCCGCAGAAAGGCGAGAGAAGATCGTTTTCTCCCTCGATATCGCGCACGTCCAGGACCCGCAGGAGGTCCGCCAGCATGTGCCGGCAGCCGGTGAAATGAACCTCCATCCTTCTGCGGTCCGGGGTCGGCTGTATCTGAACCAGGTGGCAGTCAGGACCGCCGGCCGCAAAATCGATTCTCGTGAAGGTGCCGGGAACGTCGGCGTAGCGCACGCGAATCAGGCAGGCTGTGGAACTTGGATGGGCCGAACATTCGACCGTCGCGAACTGAAGTGACATCGTCGCCCCCTTCAAAGAGCGACAGAAGAATCGATCCGGCGCTCTCAGTGAAAGGCCAGAAAAACAAAACCTAGCCGCAGCGCGGCGCTAACGTGTTGATCGGAGTCAACTTCGGTTGAAATTCGAACTCGATCCTCGCCGACCCAACCCGGTGACACCCGGGTGACACCCCGGCCATCGCTGGGGCCCTTGACCCAAGCTTGGGTGGGCGAGAAGTCCCGGCAGCAAACAGTCGCCGTGCGCTCGCAGGGCACCCGAATCGGTCTCGCAGCAACTATCCCTAGATCGGTCAATTAGTTACGACAAGCGGCGCAGCACGCGGCCGGCCTGGCACGCGATCTGCAACCGAGCGCCAACGGAGCCGCACCCGTGATTCAGAAGGACCGCCATTCGCCGGCCGGGTTTGGCGCGGGACTGAACCGCATGCGCGCGGCGCTCGCCGAAATCGCCTGAGGAGAGGTTCGATGCCGCGGCCGCGTATCGCCCACGTTCTCAACACGATCGGTCTCGGCGGCGTGCCCGAGGCCTGTTTTCATCTGCTGCGCGAGCTTCCGCGCGAACGCTACGACTGCCGCGTCTATGTCCTGCGCCGGGCGAGCGACGAAGAAGGGGCGCGTGGCGGCCGCCTCGGCCGCTTCGCCGAAATCGGCGTGCCGGTGAGTTTTTCGGCGCAGGGCGAGGACAAGATGGCCCTCGTCGGCGAACTTGCCGCCTGGCTTGTCGGGCAGGAGATCGACCTACTGCACACGCATTCGTACAAGCCGAACCTCTACGGCCGGCTCGCCGGCCTGCTCTGCCAGCCGCGCGGCCTGCGGCTGCTCGCCCACTACCACAACCAGTACGACAACAAATGGGCGAGCGACGGCAAGCTCGTCTTCGACCGGCGGCTGGCCGAATTCCCGGGAGCGTTGGTCGCGTGCTCGCGCTCGGTCGCGGGGCACGTCGCCGAGCGGATCGGGGTTCCCGCAGCGCGGATCGACGTCGTGCCGAATGGCGTCGAGGCCGAGCGCTTTGCCCGCGGCGATCGGTGCACGGCGCGGGCACAGCTCGGGATCGGCGACGACCGGATCGTCGTCGGCTTGGTCGGGCGAATCAGCGAGCAGAAAGGCCAGGAAGAGTTCATTCGCGCCGCGGCGATCGTCCGCGCCCGTTTCCCGGCGGCCCTCTTTCTTGTCATCGGCTCGGCCGACACGCCGAATCTGCTCGCCCAGGCGAAGGATCTCGTCGCCGAGCTGGGCGTAGCCGACAGCGTGCGTTTCACGGGCCACGTCGCCGACATGCCTTCGCTCTACGCTTCGCTCGACGTCCTCGCCGCACCCTCACGCTGGGAGGGTTTCGGCCTGATGCTCGTGGAAGCGATGGCTGCCGGCAAGCCGATCGTCGCCACCCGGGTGGGGGCAATCCCCGAGGTCTGCGGCGGGGACACGGCCCTGCTCGTTCCCCCCTGCAATCCGCCGGCCCTGGCCGAGGCCCTGCTCGCGCTTCTCGCCGATCCCGTGCGCGCGCAGGCGATGGGCCGGGCCGGCGCCGCTCGCGCCGGCGAGTACTCCTGGAGGCGCTCGGGCGCCTTGCTCGAGGGCATCTACGAGAGAGTACTGGCGTGAACGCAACCGCGCGCCTGTACGTCGTGCGACACGGCCGGACCGGCGGCAACAAGCAGCGCTACCTCGGCTGGGAAGACGAAGCGCTCGACGGCACCGGCCGCGCGCAGGCGAGCGCCGTGGCGGCGGCGCTCGACGATGAGCCGATCGACCGCGTGTACGCGAGCCCGCTCGTTCGCGCCCGCGACACCGCGGCGCCGCTTGCCGCCGCCAATAGCATCGCCATCGAG
>JACPRN010000065.1 GCA_016189945.1 Betaproteobacteria bacterium | reverse complement strand
TATCCGGCGTTCGCCGAGTTCTACGGCATGGAGGACGCGATCGCGCAGATCGTGTCGTTCTTCAAGCACGCCGCGCAAGGGCTCGAAGAGCGCAAGCAGATCCTCTATCTGCTCGGGCCCGTCGGCGGCGGGAAATCGTCGATCGCCGAGCGCCTGAAGAGCTTGATGGAAGCGAAGCCGATCTACGCCCTGAAAGGGTCGCCCGTGAACGAGTCGCCGCTCGGACTCTTTGCGCCCGAGCAGTACGCCGAGGTGCTGGAATCCGATTACGGCATTCCGCGGCGCTACCTGAGCGGCATCATGTCCCCGTGGGCGGTCAAGCGCCTGAAGGAATTCGACGGCGACATTTCCAAGTTCCGCGTGGTGCGCGTGCAGCCCTCGGTGCTGCGCCAGATTGCGATCTCCAAGACCGAGCCGGGCGACGAAAACAACCAGGACATCTCCACTCTGGTGGGCAAGGTCGACATCCGCAAGCTCGACCGCTACGCGCAGAGCGATCCCGACGCCTACAGCTATTCGGGCGGACTGTGCCTCGCCAATCAGGGGCTGCTCGAATTCGTCGAGATGTTCAAGGCGCCGATCAAGATGCTGCATCCGCTGCTGACCGCCACCCAGGAGGGCAATTTCAAGGGCACCGAAGGCTTTTCCGCGATCCCGTTCAACGGGCTCATCCTCGCGCATTCGAACGAGTCGGAATGGCAGACGTTCCGCAACAACAAGCACAACGAGGCGTTCCTCGACCGCATCTACATCGTCAAGATTCCCTATTGCCTGCAGGTTTCCGAAGAGGTGAAGATCTACAGGAAGCTCCTGCGCGCGAGCTCGCTCGCGCAGGCGCCGTGCGCGCCCGGCACGCTGGAGATGATGGCGCAGTTCTCGGTGCTCTCGCGGCTCAAGGAACCCGAGAACTCGAGCATCATCTCCAAGATGCGCGTCTATGACGGCGAGAGCCTGAAGGACACCGACCCGAAGGCAAAATCGGTGCAGGAGTACCGCGACTACTCCGGCAGCGACGAGGGCATGAACGGCGTCTCGACGCGCTTCGCCTACAAGATCCTCTCCAGCGTCTTCAATTACGACCAGACCGAGGTCGCAGCCAACCCGGTGCACCTGATGTACGTGCTGGAGCAGAGGATCGGGCGCGAGGACCTGCCCGAGGAGACGGCGCGCCGCTACCTCGAATTCATCAAGGGTTATCTCTCCCCGCGCTACGCCGAGTTCATCGGCAAGGAAATCCAGACCGCGTACCTGGAATCGTATTCGGAGTACGGCCAGAACATCTTCGTCCGCTACGTCACCTACGCCGACTGCTGGATCCAGGACGAGGTGTTCCGCGATCCCGATACCGGCGAGATCTTCAGCCGCTCGGCCCTGAACAGCGAGCTGGAGAAGATCGAGAAGCCCGCGGGGATCGCCAATCCCAAGGACTTCCGCAACGAGATCGTCAATTTCGTGCTGCGCGCGCGCGCCAACAACGGCGGCAAGAATCCGGCGTGGAACAGCTACGAGAAGCTGCGCGAGGTGATCGAGAAGAAGATGTTCTCGAACACCGAGGACCTGCTGCCGGTGATTTCGTTCAACGCCAAGGCCTCGGTCGACGACAAGAAGAAGCACCAGAACTTCGTCGAGCGCATGGTGGGCAAGGGCTACACCGAAAAGCAGGTGCGCCTGCTCTCGGAGTGGTACCTGCGCGTGCGCAAGTCTTCCTGAGCCGGACGAGCCGGAAGCATCGATGGTACTTTTGCCGTTATCCATCTCCACGCTTCCGCGCGGTTGCTCGCAACCGCGCGGAAACGTGGAGACCTATTGAAAGCAAATCTCCGCCGGTGCCATCAATACCCGCCTGATGAATGACTAACCTGATTCGATCCCATACGCAACGAGGCCAGCCATGATGCACCTCATCGATCGCCGCTTGAACGGTCCCAACAAGAGCGCGGTCAACCGCGAGCGGTTCCTGCGCCGCTACAAGGAGCACATCCGGCGCGCGGTGAAGGACATGATCGCCGAGCGCTCGATCGCCGACATGGACAAGGGCGGCGAAGTGAACGTGCCGGCCAAGGACATGTCCGAACCGAGCTTTCGCCACGACCGCGGCGGCGACTGGGAAACGGTGCATCCGGGCAACCGCGAATTTGTCAAGGGCGACAAGATCGCGCGTCCCGACGGGGGCGGCGGCCGGGGCTCGGGCGGCGAGCCGGGAACGGGCAAGGGCAACGACGATTTCACCTTCACGCTTTCGCGCGAGGAGTTCCTGTCCATCTTTTTCGACGACCTCGAGCTGCCGCACCTGCTGCGCAACCACCTGGGCCCGGTGGAGCAGAAGAAGAGCCAATGCGCCGGCTATGTGAAGGAGGGCGCCCCGTGCAACCTGTGCATCGCGCTCACGCTCAAGACGGCGCTGGGAAGGCGCATAGCGCTCGGCGCGCCGGCGCGCGAATGCCTGGAGGTGGTGCGCGAGAACCTGGAGCGCGCCGAGCGCGAGCGCGCCGATCCGGAAAGAATCGAGGAACTGAAGCGTGAAATGGCCGAAATGGAGGCGCGCATCAACCGGCTGCCGTTCCTCGACGAGATGGACCTGCGCTACCGCAACCGGATCAGCGTGCCGCAGCCGGTCGCGCGCGCGGTGATGTTCTGCCTGATGGACGTCTCGGGGTCCATGAACGAGGAGAAGAAGGACCTCGCCAAGCGCTTCTTCACGCTTCTGTATCTTTTCCTCACGCGCAAGTACGAGCAGGTCGAGGTGGTGTTCATCCGCCACACCGACGACGCCGAGGAGGTCGACGAGCAGACCTTCTTCCACGACACCAAGAGCGGCGGCACCGTCGTGTGCTCGGCGCTGGAGCTGATGCGCGAGATCTGCAACGCGCGCTATCCGGCCTCGGGCTGGAACGTGTACGCCGCCCAGGCCTCCGACGGCGACGCCTTCGGCGCCGATGTGGGCAGGAGCGGCCGGTTCCTGCGCGAAGAGCTGCTGCCGCTCGCGCGCTATTACACCTACATCGAGATCCCGGACGCGCACGAGGGCTACGGCTCGAGCAGCCTGTGGGCCGAATACGAGCAGGTGGCGAGCAACAGCCGCAATTTCGCCATGCGCCGCGTGCGCGCGCGCGAGGAGATCTACCCGGTCTTCAGGGAACTATTCAAGAAGGAGGCGTCGGTCTAGTTACCTGTCAGCCATGATTTGGTTCTTAAGTACGTCTCATCATTTTGTGAAGTTGCGAGCTCGCAACTTCACAAAATGATGAGATTGTGTTAACGGCAAGAGCGACAGCGCCGATTCCTGTTCCTCCGGCATAGGTCAACGTAAGGCGAGGGAGGCTGCAACGTGACGCCAATTTCGACGGGCTACGACTGGGACTTCGATCTGATCGAGCGCTACGACGCGGCCATTGCGGCCGCCGCCGCGGAATTCGGGCTCGACACTTATCCCAACCAGATCGAGATCATCACCTCCGAGCAGATGCTCGACGCCTACGCCTCGAGCGGCCTTCCGATCGGCTACCCGCACTGGTCCTACGGCAAGGAATTCATCCGCAACGAACGCGCCTACCGCAGCGGCATGCAGGGGCTTGCCTACGAGATCGTCATCAACTCCAACCCGTGCATCGCCTACCTGATGGAGGAAAACTCCATCATGATGCAGGCCCTGGTGGTGGCGCATGCCGCCTACGGCCACAATTCGTTCTTCAAGGGGAACTACCTCTTCCGGCAGTGGACCTCGGCCGACGGCATCCTCGATTACCTGGTGTTCGCAAAGCGCTACGTGAGCGATTGCGAAGAGCGCCATGGCCAGGCGGCGGTGGAAGAAGTGCTCGATTCGTGCCATGCCCTGATGCATCACGGCGTCGATCGCTACAAGCGTCCCGCGCCGCTGTCGCTGCGCGGGGAAGGGGCGCGCGCGGCCCGGCGCGCGGAACACGCGCGCAGGCAGTTCAACGACCTGTGGCGCACCTTGCCGGCGGGCACGGCGGCGGACAGGCCGGCGGCGGCCTCGAAGTTTCCCGCCGAACCCGAAGAGAACATCCTCTATTTCGTCGAGAAGCACTCGCCCAGGCTCGAGCCCTGGCAGCGCGAGCTGGTGCGCATCGTGAGAAAACTCGCGCAATACTTCTATCCCCAGGGGCAAACCAAGGTGATGAACGAGGGCTGGGCGACGTTCTGGCACTACACGCTGATCAATCGCCTGTACGAGCAGGGCCTGGTCAACGACGGCTTCATGCTGGAATTTCTGCAAAACCACACCAACGTCGTCACCCAGCGCGGTTTCGACGAGCGCGGCTACCAGGGCATGAACCCTTACGCCCTCGGCTTCGCCATGATGCGCGACATCCGGCGCATCTGCGAGCAGCCGAGCGAAGAAGACCGCCACTGGTTCCCCGAGATCGCCGGCACCGACTGGGTGAAGCAGCTCGACTTCGCCATGCGCAACTTCAAGGATGAATCGTTCATCGGCCAGTACCTGAGCCCGCGGCTGATACGCGAATTCCGCTTCTTCGCGGTGGCCGACCACTGGCGCGAAGAGGACCTGGAAATCGACAGCATCCACGACGACGAAGGCTACCGGCGCGTGCGCCGGCTGCTCGCCGAGCAGCACAAGCGCGACACCGTGGTGCCCGACATTCAGGTCGCTCGCTACGAGCGCGACAGCGACCGTTCGCTCACGCTCCAGCACCGCATCCATCGCGGCCGCCCCGTGGCCGACGTCGAGGCGCGCGAAACCCTCAAGCACCTGGCGCGCCTGTGGGGATTCAGCGTGCGCCTGGAAGGCGTGCGCGAGGACGGCGGGGTCGAATACTGCCAGGAATGCAGGGTCCAATAGGAAGTTCGGCGGCAAGGAAGCGGCAGGCGTAGAATTTCAGCATTCGGAAGAGGTGGCGCATGAATTTCACCATTGAGAATGAGCAAGAAGAGGACGGTCGTTGGATCGCCGAAGTCCCAGAACTGCCCGGTGTTCTTGCATACGGTGCCACGCGTGAGGAGGCAATGCGGAAGGCGGAGGCGCTGGCTCTTCGCGTTCTTGCTGAACGGTTGGAGCACAAGGAAACGGGGCCGCAGCCTATTTCAATTGGCATCGCGGCCGCATGACCTCGTGGCCTTCGTCGAAGGCTCAACGTGTTCTTGCTGCGCTTTATCAGATCGGCTGGAGTCTCAAGCGGGAATCCGGCTCGCACAAGACGCTTTCGCGCCCTGGCTGGCCGGATTACGTCTTTGCGTTTGATGCCCGCGAGGAAATCGGACCGCGGATGCTCGCGCGAATCGCGAAACGCACTGGTCTTACGCCGGATGACCTGTAGTCACGGGCATTTGCCGCCGAACTTCAGGTGGAACGGACGGGCCCTGAGCGTCTCGGCGACTCAACCGTTTCTGGGCGTCAAATTCCCGGAGGTAGTTGCGCGATGAGCGGATTCTTGTACACGAGGGTAGCCGGGGCTCGAAGATACAGCGCTACACCCGATGGCGTCGACAAGGTGATCCGGTCACTGCAGAAGCGCGCCACGTGGGAGGGCATCATCATCTCACCAAACGAGGAGCCGGGCCCGGATGGCGCAGGCCAGTTCCCAGTCTTGAATCTGTCGTGGTACCCTGGCTATGGCTACCAAGTTCAATGCTTCGAGTCTGCCGCTAGATTAGCAAGCGACTTTCTCGCCACCGGTTCAGTACTCTCGAAGCCACAGGTCTACGTCGAACTCGATGGTCAGGGTCAAGAGCTTTGGCCGCCGGAGCTCTTTGTATCCTTCGAGTCGGCCGCAAAGGCTACAAGGCACCTGCTGGTCCACGGTAGCGAAGATCCGAGCCTACTCTGGATACCTGCCAACAGATTTCCTCGTCGTTCAACAAGACCTCGGCGCCAATCAGCCACATGAGCCCAATCAACCTCTGGCGCACAACCGCCGCAACGACGTCCAACCCCCAAATCGAGAGGGACGCTTCGCCAGCGACGCTGCGCTTGCTGGCTCGCGCCCCTCATTTGGAACGATAGGAACCGCGGGCGGGCCGGCGCAGCGGCCTGCGCCGGCCCCCTTCAGTGCGTGCGCCAGCGCTCGCGTGCCACGGCGCGCACAAATCGCGCCGTTGAATGCAATGCATCCGCCGCCCGGCGACGGCCCTTCGTGAGCGCGCGGCGCGCCGCACCCCAGACTTCGGCAGCGCACTCGATCAGGTGCTCGAAGCGCTCGGCGGCCTCGAACTCCGCGGCGTGGCGCTCCCGTATCTCGGGGGGCAAGGATTGCCGCGCCTCTTTCCAGAATGATGAAGCGGTCATGATTTGCCTCCGCCGCTCACCTCAGGTGCCGTGGCGCCCCGGCGGGTCGGCGCGGCGGAGCTTCTCGGCGAGCGCGCCGAACGCGCGTGCGGCGCGTACACTCAGCCCACGCGCGGCACGGCGGCACGTGGCGGCGAGGGCCTCGGACCGCTCGCGTCTTGCTGCCTGTTCAATTGCGCGGATTTCCTCGGGTGTCGGGTAATGAGGGTGTTCCATCATGTTTACCTCCAGGATCAATTCCTTTCGGTTCGAGATAAGATAGGAAGACCCGGTTCCGCCCCGGACGCGATGAATAGTTACGACACCGATAAGATAATTTCACCTGTTGGCCCTGCGTGATGCATCGCCTTCCACCGCTCAACGCGCTGCGCATGTTCGAATCGGCTGCGCGGCATCTCTCCTTCAAGGCCGCCGCGATGGAGCTGCACGTCACCCAGGCCGCGGTAAGCCATCGCATCCGCAGCCTCGAGGAATACCTCGGCGTGGAGCTGTTCGAGCGCTCGGGCCGCGGCGTGCGGCTCACCGACGCCGCTCGCGCCTGCCTGCCGAAGCTGCGCGAAGGCTTCGATCAGATCGCCGCGGCGCTGGAGGCCATCCGCCTGGGCAAGGAGGACTCGGAACTGGTCGTCACTTCACCGCCGGTATTCGCCGCCCGCTGGCTGCTGCCGAGGCTGCCGGATTTCGCCAAGCGCGAACCGAGGATCGAGTTGCACGTGTTCATCAGCGGGAAAATGGTCGACGGGGGCAATCTCGAAACGAGCGCTTACGTCGGCGATCTCAAGCTCGACATGCACCGCAGATTGTCCGGGGTGGAGATTCACCTTGGCGCAGGAGACTACGCAGGCTATCGCGTCGACCGCCTGTTCGGGGTGGCCTGCACGCTGGTCGCGAGCCCAGAACTGGTCGCCGGAAATCCGCCGCTTGCCGTGCCGGGAGATCTTGCGCGCCATGTGCTGCTGCACGACGACGCTATGGACTTGTCCGTGGGCGGCAACGCCTGGGCGATGTGGCTGGAGGCCGCAGGCGTCGCAGCCCATGTCGACGCGAGCCGCGGCCCGCGCTTTTCCTCCAACATCCTGTCGCTCGAAGCCGCCGGCCAGAAGCTGGGCATCGCGCTTGCGCTCAGGCCCCTGATCGACGCCGATCTCGCCGCGGGAAGGCTGGTCGCGCCGTTTACGGTCGAGGTAAAACCCGAGGTGGCCTACTACCTCGCCTGCCCGGAGACGATCGCCGAGCGGCCCGGCGTGACCGCGTTCAGGAACTGGCTGATCGAGCAGGCGGGGGCGGAAACGTAGAGCAATGCCGATTCGCAACCATCACCACCCGGTGCAAGAGAGCCACGGAAACCCGATGAGCCGCCAAACCCCGGAATCGCGCGAGCGCTACCGCCATTTCCTGGCGCTGCAGACGCGCTGGATAGACAACGATGCCTACCGGCACGTGAACAACGTCGTCTATTACTCGTATTTCGATACCGTGGTCAACGGCTACCTGCTCGGCCGCGGCGTGCTCGATATCGAGAAGAGCCCCGTTATCGGGCTGGTGGTCGAGACGCAGTGCCGCTATTTCAGCCCGATCGCGTTTCCGGACGCGGTGCACGCGGGACTGCGCGTCGCCCGGATCGGCACGAGCAGCGTGGTCTACGAGATCGGGATCTTCCGCAACGAGGAGCCGCTGGCCGCCGCGCAGGGGCGCTTCGTGCACGTCTATGTCGATCGCGCGAGCGGGCGGCCGGCGCCGCTCGCGCCCGAGCTGCGGGCCGCCCTCGAGCCGCTGCTGGTGTCGCCCTCGCCATGAGCGCCGGGCTCATCGAGCGCTTTGGCAAGGGGGAACGGCGCGCCGTCGCGCGCGCCATCTCGGCGGTGGAAAACGAGACCGCCGAGGCCGGCTCCATTATCAAGGAAATCGGCGCTCTTCTCGGCCGCGCGCGCGTGCTCGGCATCACCGGGCCGCCCGGCGCCGGCAAGTCGACCCTAACCGGGGCGCTGATCGGCGAGTACCTGCGCCGGGGCGAGCGCGTGGCCGTGGTCGCGGTCGATCCTTCGAGCCCGTTTTCGGGCGGGGCGATTCTCGGCGACCGCCTGCGCATGGGCGCGCACCAGGCCGACCCGCGCGTGTTCATACGCTCGGTCGCTTCCCGCGGTCACCTGGGCGGATTGTCGCGAACGGCGGCGCGCGTGATCGACGTGTTCGACGCGGCCGGATACGGAGTGGTGATGGTGGAGACCGTGGGCGCGGGCCAGGCGGAGGTGGAGATCGGCCTGCTCGCCGACACGCGCCTGGTCGTCTGTCCTCCGGGTCTGGGCGACGAAGTACAGGCGATGAAATCCGGCGTGTTCGAAATCGCCGACATCTACGTGGTCAACAAGGCCGATTTGCCCGGGGCGGATGGCCTCGAACGCGAACTGCTCTCGATGATAGGGCTGCGCGCGCACGGCCCCTGGACGCCGCGCGTGGTGCGCACCGTGGCCACTTCGGGCGAAGGCGTCGCCTCCCTCGTGGCGGCCATCGCCGCACGCGAAGCCGCGGGCAGCGCGCGCGCCGGCCGGCGCGAGCGCATGCGCAGGCTGCTCGCCAGCGGCGCGGCCGACTGGCTGCGCGAGCGCATCGAATCGCTCCGGAGTTCCGAGCTGGAACGCTTATGCGATGCGTTCGGCGAGGGCGATCTCGCGCCAATCGAGGCCTGGCGGCGCGCTGCGGCGCTGGTTTCGGGATTTGAGATTGAGGATTGAGGCGCTGCGCTGCGCGCGCTTGACGCGCATTCCGCCGCAAGAGGTAATAGTTGACATCCAAGTAGAGGTTATGACGGCCGATACGCACGAGCGTGCCTCAAAGTGAACCGTTACCGACTGATGAGAACACCGACTGATGAAAACAATAGAAAACAATACTTGACGAACTGCTGCGGGAGTGAAACAGTTATTAAGAAATCGGGTTTGACGATCCGGACAAGAAAAAGAAGCGTCCCATGGGCACTGCCATAATTCCAAGC
>JACPRN010000057.1 GCA_016189945.1 Betaproteobacteria bacterium | reverse complement strand
CCGCAGAGCGTCGAGCACATCGCCCTTGGTGGACCAGTTCTCCAGCCCCTGGAGGTCGCCGCCAAAGCGGTAACCGACTTCCCGCTGCGCCTCGTGCACGATGACGCGGCACCCGGCACGCGCGAGAGTGATCGCCGCCGCCAGCCCCGCGGGGCCTGCGCCGACGACCTGGAGGACTTGACTCGGTGCGCTCACTGCTGCGCGCCTGTTGCCAGACGCGGCGGAACGTGTCTCGAAACGCGCATTGCAATCCGGCCGGACGGCAGATCGCAAGCGGAAACCCGCGGTTAGCGGTCTGCGCCCGGTTGCTGGATCCCCGCAAGCAGCCAGCCGCTCTGGCCGTTCACGGGCTTTTGCAGGTTCCAGACTTCATCGAACGGCTCGGGCGCGGCCGATGGCGCCTCGCGCACGCTTCCGGAGAAGCGGACGCTTGCCCAATGCCTGTCGGCCTCGGTCGCGACTTCGAGCAGCTCCGCGTTCAAGGCGATGACCTCTGTCTGCTGCTGCCGGGCGCCGCGCGCGGCGGCGTCCTCTTTCAGCGACTCGAACATCGCGCCGGTCGTGACTTCGCGCAGTTCGGCGAGGTCGGCTCGGTCGTTCGCTTCCTGAAGCTGCAGGAAGTTCCGCTTGGCGTGCTCGAGAAACGCCGCTGCGTCGAACCCAGCCGGAATTTTCGGCTCGCGCATGGCCTCGACCGTAGCGCCTGGGATCGACCCCGGAAGCGGAGCCTGTTCCGGAGGCGCCGCGGCGGTTTCGCTGCCGCCGAAGTCAGCGTAGGACATGCGCCGAACGGGCTGATCGCGCCCTTTGGCGAACAGGCGCGAAAGTAGCGCCACCGCCGCGATGGCGAGGAGCGCCATCAGCAGGACGCCGCCGAAGGCGCCCGCGCCCCCCTGACCGAGCAGCCACCCCAGGCCGAGGCCCGCGGCCAGCCCCGCGAGGGGTCCGAGCCAGCGGTTGCCCGCAGGCTGCGCCGGCTGGGCCGCCGGTGCGGCCGGCTTCGCCTGTTGCGGCGCAGCGGCGGGCGGCAGCGCGCGCCGCTGCATCGGCGCAAGCCTTTGGGTGCCCATGCTTCGGCCGCCGCCCAGGCGTGCGGCGTACGCGGCCTCGATCATGAGACCCGATGCGAGAGCGAGGACGATCAGGGCGGTCAACATTTTTTTCATCGATTTGTCTCCTGTAAGTGTCGCCGCGAATGGAGCGGCAGGGAGTCTTCGCGGAAAGGCGCCTTCTTGCGTGCAAGCCCGACCATTCGTGCCTCAACCAGGCTCATGGAAATGCAGGACCCTATCCCCGGGTTCGGAAATCGAACCCTATGTCTAAGGCAATGAACGCCGGCCCGCGCGGGCGCTGCCGGAGTCCCTGCCGAGAATGTAAAAACCTGCCACGGAAACGAGGATCGCGGCCGAGGCGAACACCTGCGCCGCCGGAATGCCCCAGGCGAAGATCGCCGGGTTGCCGCGGAAGAATTCGACTGCGAATCGCGCTGCGCCGTATCCTGCGAGGTAGGTCATGAAAACCAAGCCGTCGGTGCCGAAATGTTTTCTCGTGCGCCAGACGAGGAGAAAAACGAGAAGGTTCGCCGCGATCTCGTACAGCTCGACCGGATGCAGCGGAACGTTGAGAGGCGCCAGGGCGCGCGGATCGGCATAGGTGATCGCCCACGGAGCGCTGCTCGGTTTGCCGAAGCTGTCGCCGTTGAGCAGGCAGGCGAGCACCCCCGCCGCCTGGCCGAGCACCGCCCCTGGCGCCAGCGTGTCGGCGAAGCGCCAGATCGATATCTCTTTCTTGCGGCAGTACCAGAGCGCGGCGAGGGCCCCCCCGAAGAGCGCGCCGATAATGCCGAGACCGCCGTGCCAGACAGCCAGGATTTCCCACGGCTTCTCGAGGAAATAGGCCGGGTTCGAGAAGACGACGAAATAGATCCGCGCCCCGACGATCCCGCCCAGAAAGGCGTACAAGGCAAAATCCTGGATGAGCTCCGGATCGATTCCTTTTCTTCGCGCCTCCTTGGTGCTCAGCCACAGGCCAAGCAAGAAGGACAAGGCCACGACGACGCCGTAAGTGCGCAGTTGGAAACTGCCGAGCTGCAACAGAACCGGATACATGCGTGCCTCTTGCGCTTTCTAGTCTAGGCAGCCACTGTAGAACCTGCGAGCAGCTCTCAGGTCAAGGGGCGGGGAGCCGGGGCGGGCATTGACGCGGGCGAAGCTGCGCTGAGCGAGCGTCAATCGCGCCAACGACTCGCGCCCGGGAAGCCTCACGCCGGCCGGGCTCGGCCCCAGTAGGTATAGGTGAACGGGCGTGGACCCTTTGCATATTCGGTCTCAAGGGCGAGGATCTTGAATCCGGCCTCGCAGATCAGCCGGTCGATTCTCCGGTCGAGATTGCAGCCGCCGGTGATGCGCGCCCACAGCGGATTGAGCCGGCGCTGCCAGCACAGGACGCTCGCCTCCGGCGCATGGCCGTGCTCGGCGAACAGCAGCGCGCCGCCGGGCTTGAGCACCCGCCGCGCTTCGCGCAGCGCTCTTGCCGGATCGGGCACCGAGCACAGAGTCCAAGTGGTCACGACGGTGTCGATCGAGCCGCTTGCCAGCGGAAGCTCTTCGGCCGAGCGCTCCAGGAACTCCACCGGAAAACCGGCCTGCGCACGCTTCCTTGTCGCCATGTCGAGCAGCGGCCGCGACGGGTCGAGCGCATACAGGCGGCTCACCCCCGCGCCGTAGAAGGGCAGGTTCAACCCGGAGCCCGAGCCGATCTCGAGCACCTGCCCGCGCGCCGCGGGGTGGTCTTCATCCGGTAGCGGGTCGCTTCCTCGTTTCGCATGACGAGATCGAGAAGCCGCGGCAGGAGCCAGCGTTCGTAGATGCCCATCGGTTTTCCCGCGCAATGCGCTAGCGACGAGAACCTGTCGCCGATATCACGTCGAGGGTGCCTGCGCGCTGCTCGCCGCTTTGATGGTTTGCGCGGGCTTCGCAGGCTCGCTCATCTCGGCGGCGGAGACGGGCTGCCCCGGGTCGTTCGCGCCGGCACCGAGCGCTCGCTGCTCGGCCTTGCCTTGTTGCGTCTCGTCGGCTCGAGACCCCGTATCGTGCCGATGTCCCATGCCATGCATTCCCTTCATGAATTTCATGTCTCCGGCCAGACCGACGCCGAAGCCGACCGCGGGAGCGATATAGGTCCAAGGTCCGCCCATAGCTTGACCCACGGCCATCCCTCCGATCAGACCCACGCAGCAAAGCATATTCGCCTCCTTTTGATATCAAGATTACCGAGCGTCCCGATGCCGGGACGTCCCAACTACTCGCCCCCGTGCCGCCGAGCGAACAGGATACTTCCGCTCCCAAGCGTCGTAGGCTTCGCCACGCCGGCAGGGCAGAGCTTCGAAGCTGTTAGCGATCCCAAGCTGCTGCAAGTCTTCGAGCACGTCGTGCCGACTGGTCCAGAATCATCTCCTTGGAAAGAAAATTTCGGAGGTCAAAAAAAAACCGGCGCCGACGCAGCGCTCAGCCGTACCATATACCCCACCTGGGTACACGTCAAGTACCCTGGAGGGGTATAAAGGTCAAAAGGCAGGGAACGCAGGGAGAACTCGATCGCCACATCAGCCCGTTTCCTCGGGCGAAGAAGCTACTGTCCTCGATAGGGATGGCGTCCCGTTTTTCTTCGGATTTTTTCACCCAGTTCCGGCTTGGCATATGCCTCGGGCGCCCGTTCGAGCTCCGCCTGGCAAAGCGGGCAGCACAATGCGTAAGCCACGCCCTCGTGCTACCACCCCAGCCCGATTCCCTTCGCTTCCAATACGGTCACCTCCATAACAGCTTCGAGCGGCTCGAAGGTCAACGCAGCGCTTTCGCCCGCCATGTCTAACTTACGGCATCAGCGCGTCGGCCGGGCTGCGGCCGTCCCCCCGGACCGCTTCAGGTAACGGTAGTAGTCGCTGTCGGTGGTGAGGATCACCACCGAGTTCTTGTTCTGCCCCTCCTTGTACGCCTCCAGGGTTCGCGAGAAGGCATAGAACTCGGGATCGCCGCCATAGGCTGCCCCGTACACGCGCGTCGCCTCGGCGTCGGCTTTCCCGCGGATTTCCTGG
>JACPRN010000070.1 GCA_016189945.1 Betaproteobacteria bacterium | reverse complement strand
CGAGCCCGCTCCCGGCTTGTTCTCGATGACCACGGGCTGCTTCAGGGCGGTGGCCAGACGGTCGGCGATCAGCCGCAGCGCGACTTCGCTTGCGGCACCCGGCGCCCACGGCTGAACCAGCCTGAGCGGACGCGCAGGATACGCCTGGGCGAAAGCGGAGCTGCACGAAAGCGCGAACAGGCAACAGGCAAGGAATAACTGCAATCGGCGCATACTTACCTCCTCCGGAAAGATTCGAAAACGGCTCGGTTGAATCTCTAATGCATGATCTGCCCGCCATCGACGTTGATCACCTGGCCGGTGATGAATGCCGACGCGTCGGAGGCGAGGAACATGGCCGCCCCGACCAGATCTTCGGGCACTTGTTCGCGCTTGATCGAGCGCGCGGCGATGCGGGCGTCGATCATCTCCTGGCCGTATCCCTTCTTGACGCCTTCGGTCGAGACCAGTCCCGGCGTGATGACGTTGACGGTGATGCCCGAATCGCCCAGCTCGCGCGCCAAGGCCCGGGTCAATGCGATGATGGCGCCTTTGGAGGTGACGTAGTGGAGCAGGAAGGGTACGCCGCTCAACGCGGTGTTCGACGAGGTGTTGACGATCCTGCCCTTGCCCTGCGCCTTCATGTACGGAAATACGGCGCGCGCCGCGAGCATCATGCCGCGAACATTCACCGCCATGACCCGGTCCCATTCCTGGACCGGGATTTCGGTCCAGGGCTTCTTCGGAAGGATGGTCGAAAACAGGGCGGCGTTGTTGATCAGCACGTCGATTCGTCCATAGCGGTCGAAGGCCGCTTTGGCCATGGCCTTGGTGCCCTCCTCATCGGACACGTCGACTTTGAGCGCCAAGCCGCCGATCTCGCGCGCCACCGCATTGGCAGCGACCTCGTCCAGGTCGGCCACCGCCACCTTGGCGCCCGCGGCGGCGAACCCGCGCGAGTGCGCGGCGCCGATGCCCATGGCGCCGCCGGTGACGATGACCACTTGTCCGTCGAATTGTCCCATGGGGCGCCTCGCCTCATTCGCCCTTCTTCACGTTCTCCGGAGTCGGCCGCGCGTTGTAGGAGTAGCGCTGCTTGAGCTCTTCGTTCTTGTCGATCTCCATGCGCGGCTCGTAGGTGATTCCGGTGAGGCCGTACTCGTCCCAGCGGCGCCTGACCAGAGCCTCCTCTTCCTTGGAGAGCACGACCACCGGCGGGAAGACCTGATTGTTCCACGCCGGTCGCACGCCGAGGTCCCAGTTGCGCGTGGCGTCGATCAAACATCGCGCCCATTTGCCGGAGCCGAACTTGGCCAGATCTCGCTCTTCGAACGGCGTGCTCGGGTCGAGCACCGAGCCGAAGTGGTTGTCGAAAATGGTGATGTCGCCCATGGCCGGGTTGACGCGGGTGCAAAAGGCCCACTCCAACTGGCCGGGGTCGCGAAGATCGATGTCCTCCTCGACCACGAAGACGTTCTTGAAGGCCCAGTTGGCGAACGACATTCCCCAGATGGCCGAGGCCACCTGCTTGGCCTGGTGGCGGTAGCTCTGGCGGATCTGCACGTAAATCATGAAGAATGGCCCATCGAGGTTCATCCACACGTCGGTCACCCCGGCAACGCCGCTCTGCTCCAGGTGGTTCCACACCAGCGCGGAGCTGGAGAGCGAAGTGATGTAGGCATCTTCGGTGGGCCAGCCCGGGCGGATGCTCTCGCAGGAGCCCTGGTAGATTGGATCGTCGCGGAAGGTAATGCAGTCGATTCTCGTGGTCGGCTTGCGCGATGACGCGCCGCCGTAGTAACCGCAGTGCTCGGCAAATGGCCCCTCCATCATGAAGTCGTTGGGGTCGTAGGAGACGGTGCCTTCTATCACCATCTCAGCCGAGGCCGGAACCAGGATGTCGCTGGTCTCGCATTTCACCAGTTCGAGCGGCTCGCCGACGATGCCGCCATAGATGTCGTACTCGCTGTCCATGCGCGAGAACGCGCTCGCGGCGAGGATCGTGAGCAGCGGGTTGCATCCGTAGACGTAGGCCACTTTCATCGGCTCGCGCCGGCTTCTCAACTTGGTGAAGTGCTCTCCCCAACCCTGGGACGGCGCCAACAGGTTGGAAATGTGGTCCCGATCGGCGCTCATTCCCCGATAGATCCCCATGTTGTAGCGCCCCACATCCGGATCGCGCGTGACCACCGGCGAGAAGGTGTTGATGAAACGGCCGCCGTCCCACGAATGCCACTTGGGAACGGGTATGTCGAAAATGTTGATGTCCTTGCTCTTCAAGATGTTCTGCTTCAGCGGGGCCTTGGAGACCTCCTTGGGCGCCAGGCGCTTGCGGTACGCTTCGCGCATCTTGATCACGAGTGTCTTCAGATCGGTGCTCGCCGGCAGGCCGAACGCCATCTTGAAGCGGTCGTAGGAACCGACCGAGTTGGTGAACAGCTTCTTGCACCAGGTCTTTTCATGGTCCTTGATGTCGCTGAAGAGCAGCGCCGGCCCGTTCTTTGCCGACAGGCAGTGACGGGCGATCGTGGCCAACTCGCAGTCCCAGTCGACCTTCGCCTTGACCTCGCGAAACTGCCCCTCGGACTTGAGCAGTTCGATCCAGTCGCGCAGGTCCTTCACCGCTCTCAGGTCATAGCCGCCTTTGACGGGCGTGTTCGCTTGCTTGGCCACTCTCTTCTCCTCGAAGTACTTGACGTTTGGAAAATCTTGATCGGATCTTCGACCGGTCCGCAGGCTACTCCGGCTTGAACCCTTCCGGCGGCACGTAAAGCCCTTTGTCGATCATCTCGGCGATCCTCTGCTTGAGGAATTTCTTGCGCTCGGGGTAAGGCGGCGGCGCCTCCTTGCAGAACAGGTTCTTCGGCCAGGAGTATTTCTTCGCCGCCTCCAGGTAGAGCTCGCCGATCAGCTCTGCGGGGATCTGGGGAAGAAGGCTGATCATGCTCTTGGTCCGGAAGACCCGTAGCTCCTCGACGTTGATGACTGCGGCCGCGTAGGAAATGTGCGGGCTCTTGACGCGCGACATGATCTGGCCGCGGTAGTTGATGATCATCGAATCGGATCCGGTGGCGCCGGTCCGCGAAGGGATTGCTTCGTCGGTGGTGTGGTACTTCGGCCCGTTGTTGGCGGCCACCATGTAGCAGGAGTTGTTGAGCGCATGGGCCCGGTTCATGACTTCCCAGACGCCGATGTTGGTATGGTGTTCCAGTTCCCCGCCGCGGCACAGGATTTCCGCGCCGTTCAGCGCGAGCATCCTGCCGGTCTCCATGAAGTAGCCTTCGTAGCAGATCATGGTCCCGATCCTTCCGATCGGTGTGTCGCAGACCGGATAGAACGCGTCGAGGCCGCTTCCGACCTTTTCCTTCCAGACGTCGTACACGTCAACCGGGGTGGTCGTGCTCTCCGGCGTGAATACGCGTCCCTTGCGGTGCTTGTGAATGATCTTGCCGTCCGGGTCGATGATGAAGTAAGTGTTGAAAAAGCGGTCCTTGATGATCTCCGGTTCGATCACCTTGGCCTGCGCGACCAGGTACACCTTGAATTTCCTCGCTATCTCCGACAACCGCTCGCTTTCTTCGCCGGGCAGGGTGATCGCGATCTTGCGGCACGCTTCCACGTGGTCCATGCGGCTGTGCTCGTCGTAGAACCCCTGGAGTGCGCCTTCGGACAAGACCACGAGCTTGGTCGGATAGAGCACGTCGCCCATGTACAGGCATCCCTCGAGCTGCGGCAGGAGGTTGTCCAGGTTCTTCTTGATGTCGGCGCGGCTGGTGCACCCGTAGGTTTTCGACTGGACGGCAATGGCGAGATACGGTTCGATCATTTCGGTCTCCAAAGGTC
Organism: Betaproteobacteria bacterium; assembly: GCA_016189945.1. Taxonomy (GTDB): domain Bacteria; phylum Pseudomonadota; class Gammaproteobacteria; order Burkholderiales; family SG8-39; genus JACQTO01. Next base: position 25,286 of record JACPRN010000070.1, on the reverse strand, counting down.
ACTTCTTGGCGGCTTCGGTTGCCGCCAACGACTCCCAGAACGCCGCCGCATCGCGCGGCTTCCACCACGGCTCGATATTCAAGTCCCGGCAGATGATTCCGGCGGCGTTGTAACCCGGCGCGCCGGTGATATTGCCGCCAGGATGCGTGCTCGAGCCGCATATGTAAAGGCCCTTGACCGGGGTTCGGTATTGGCTGCACTCCGGGAAGGGTCGCTTGTCCAGGATCTGGTTCTCGCTCAGCTCTCCGCCCTGCAAGTCTCCCGCGCGCATGTTGGGCAGGTGCCGCTCGAGGTCGATCGGCGTCACCCCGTACTTGTACACGATGTTCTCGGGCGTCAGGTTCCTGGCATAGTGGGTCAGGCGATCCGCCAGACGCTGGGCAAACTCGTCCCGGATCCTGTCCCATCGATCGCGGCCGCCTTCCTCCGCACACAGCTCGCCGGGGGCGATCTGCCAGAAAAAGGCGGTGCACTTGCCAGGCGGGGCCTGCGTCGGATCGTGCAGCGCGGGCTGCGCGCCGATCAGGTTGACCGAACGGGGCAGGCGGCGCGCTTTGCAGGTCGCATAAAGGTCTTCGATGTCCTTCATGCCATCGACGCCGAGGATCATGAGCCAGGCGCGGTCCACGTCGGGATCGAAATCGGCCGCCTTCCAGTACAGGCGCTCGTTCAGGGCGAAGTGGACAGTGAACACCGGAACGGTATTCGAATACTTGAAGTTCGCCACCTTTTCGGCGAACTGGGGCGTGAGGTTCTCCCGTCCCACCATGTCCAGGAAGGTCTGGTGCGGATTCAACGTGCTGCTGACGAACTTGCGCGCGCGGAACTCCCGGCCGTCCTCGAGGCGCACGCCCGCGGCGCGGCCGTTCTGCACCAGGATCTTCGATACGCCCTGGCTCTCGACGACTTCGACGCCGGCCTTGACCACCATCTTGTGCAGCGTATGCGCGAGCGTATGCGCCGTGCCCCTGGCGGTCTGCGTGTTGACCCCGGCAACGACCGCCGCCGGAATGAACATTCCGAGGCCCTTGGAGTCCGACTCGTAGCCGCGGATGACCGAAACGAAGGTGAACATCGCGCGCACCACCTCGTTCTCGAACAGCCTGCATGCGGCTTCGTTGATCGAGAGCTGCTGCCACTCGAGATACTGGCGCCCGGGTTCGCTTCGCTCCAGGATCGCTTTTTTCTTTTCGAAATCAAGCGGGGGCGAGTACACCTCGGGCAGAAAGATGTCGCGCGCCATCCCCAGGTATTTCTTCTGGGTTTCGAGATAGGTCTTGGCGTCCTTGGCGGAAAACCGCGCAATGGAGGCGGCCGTCTTCTCCGATTCGGTCGAGTACCAGATCAGAGCCTTGTGGTCGCGCGTGAGCAGAGCCACCGAAACCGGCAGGCGGATATATTGCTGGCCCAACTCCGCCAGCCCCAGGTCCTTGTACCACATCAGATCGGCCACCCCGCGATGGTTGACCGAGTGCGCGTTGTGCCAGAATCCGGGCCGGGTTCCCTCGTGCGCGTCCAGGCCGCCCCCGATCTCAAGCTGGCGCTCAACGATCAGGATCTTCAGGCCGGCCTTAGCGAGATACCCCGCGTGGATCAAGCCGTTGTGTCCGGCGCCGATGATGATGCCGTCGTATTCATTGTTCATCACTCGTCTCCTGCGCGATGGGCGCTGCTGCGCTTCTGCAGCCTACTTCTTGGTTCCCAGCACGTCTTTCCATTTTTCCAGGATCTTCTGCTGCAGCTCGGGACTCGCCTTGGCCACCGTGGGGAAGGCGTCGCGGTATTCGTAGGTGCGGCAAGCATCGATCACCGCGCGCGCGCTGTATTGAACCTCTCCGGGATGTGTGACGCTTAGCGGATCGATCTTGGTTCCCCAGAGCCGTTGCAGTATCTCGATGTCGCGCCCCGGATCGCATCGGGTCGAGACGGCCCACATGACGTCTTCGAGATTCGAGGGATCGATATCCTCATCCACCACGATGACATAGCGCCCCAGCCAGTATCCCACGTGGCACTGGGAAGCGAGCAACCCGACCTGGCGCGCATGGCCCTGATACTGCTGGCGGACGGAAACGATCAGCAGCGTGCGGCTCCCGCCCACCTCGTCCGCCCAGCAGGAAACGATCCCCGGCATCCCCGCCTTTTCCAGCGCGTCGTGAAGGAGCGCCGAGCGGATCACCGTCTTCGAATACGAATAATCGTGCGGCGGCCGCCCCGGGGGCGATCCCAGTAGGATGGGGTTATTCCGATGATAGATGCGCTCCACTTCGAATACCGGGTGGGCCATGTCGATGGGGGTGTAGTAGCCCAGAAACTCGCCGAACGGGCCTTCTTTGCGCACGTTGCCCGGACGGCAGAAACCCTCGAGGACGATTTCGGCTCCCGCGGGCATCGGCAGTCCCGTTACCTCGCCGCGTATCACCTTGGCCGGCTCTCCCATCACGGCGCCGACGTAGTTGTATTCGCACATACCGACCGGAAGCTCCACGCCGGCGAAAAGAAACAGGAGCGGATCATGGCCGAAAGAGGCGAGCACGGGAAACGGTTTTCCCGCCTGATGGTAGCGCTCCATGTGCACGCGGCCATGGTGATTGGCCGCAAAGTGAATCCCGCAGGTGCGCTGGTCGTGCACCATCATCCGGTAGGTGCCGACATTGATCCAATCGGAATCGAGATCGCGCGTGACCACGGCGTCGCCCGTTCCCAGGAATCTTCCGCCGTCCTGTTCGTTCCACAGCGGCACCGGGAAATCGAGTAGGTTGATCTCGCTGCCCGACTTGACGTTTTCCAGGATGGGACCCGAGTCCACGTATTGCGGCGGAAAGTCCTTGGCCCGCTCCGACCATTCGGGCGACTTGCCCCGCAAAACCTGCACCAGCTCGCGCGTAGACACGCCGGTCGGCAGGCGCAGCGTCGCCGCCAAGCGCGCGGGGCTGCCGGTGGACCCGGTCGCGACCCGGAAACCGGAAGGATAGTCGACGATGTCGTCAAACAGGAGGCACGGGCCGCGCTGCCGATTATTGATTTCCGTTATGCAGCCCAGTTCCAGGTTCCAGTGCGCGCCGCTCACGCGCTTGAGCTCTCCCAGCGCATCGACCCGGTCAAGCCAATCGCGCAGGTCCTGCGCCGCGGCCGGAGTGCTCATTTTAGGCGCAGCGTCTGCTTCAGTTGGAAGCCGAGTGGGTGTCCAGCAGCGCCCACTTGCCCTTGCGCGCCTCGATGATGTAGATGGGTTTCAACGCATCGTTGTCCGCGCCGAAGGAGATCGCGCCCTCCAGCGCCGGAAATCCCTTCATGCGCCCGAGGGCCGCGCGGATGGCGGTGCGCTCCTCGGCCAGCCGTTTCGGGTCGCCGGTGACCTTGGCTTCCTTCATCGCCCAGGCGTAGTACTGCACGATGTCGTAGGTGGAGGCATCGAACTGGGAGGCTTGCGTGCGCTCCAGGTTCGCGGCCTTGGCCCGCCTGGTGAATTCAGCCGCGAAGCGCTTGGTGCGATCGTTCAGATCGGCGAAGAAAGTCGAAGGAATGATCGTGCCTTCGCCCTCCTTGCCCATGCGCGCGGGCAGGTCCGGATCTGCGATCGTTGTCCCGGCGACCAGTCGGCCGCGGTGGCCCTGGCGGCGCATCTCCTGCACCAGCTTGATCGCGGATTCCGGATTGGCGCCAATGCCGACCAGGTCGGTGGGAGTGGCCTTGAGCTGTGCCACCTGGGCGGAGAGATCGAACGCGGCCATCTTGAAGTCCACCGAAAGCTTCACGTCCACGCCGGCTTTTTTCATCAGAGCGGGGAGCACCTTCTCGCCCATGGTGCGCGAGATGGTGTCGTCGTTGGCGAAGGCAACCGCGCCGGTGGCCGAGGCGATCTTCTTCGACTTCAAGGTGCGCATCAGGCGCTCGAACATGTAGCCCTCGTCGGACGTATTGCGCATCGCGTACTTGGAAGCCGCCACCAGCTTGGGCGCGCTCGATGCCATCGACATGGTGACCACGCCGGCGCGGTCACCCGCGGCTGATGCGACCGTGACTTGACTGGAACTCAACGGTCCGATCATCGCCAGCACCTTGTCGTCCTCGGCGAGCTTGCGCAGCCCCACTACCGTCTGTCCCGGGTTGCCCGCGGTGTCGAAGGCGATGTAGCGCAGCCGCTTACCGTTGACGCCGCCCGCGGCGTTGATCTCGTCGATCGCGATGTCGGCCGCGACCTCGTTGGTGCGCGCCAGGCTGACAAACGGACCGCTTTGCGAGGTCAGAAAACCAAGCAGCAGCGCGTCCTGCGCCAGTACGCTCCCCGATCCGCCCGCGCACAGGCCCGCGGCCAGCGCGAAGGCGCGGCAAAACTGCGCATGTTTCGCTTTCATCGCTTCTCCTCCCTTGGTTGAACAAACTCCTGCTGCGCCCGGGTCCGGCCAGGCGCCCGACTGTCGGTCGATCTATCCGCCTGCCGCCTCCTTCGCGGCCAGCGCTTCCCACTCCGCGGCCGAGTCCTTCGGCCTCCACCAGGGCGCCATTCCGAGGTCAGAGCAGATGACCCCGGCTGCGTTGTAGCCGGGCGCCCCGGTGATGTTGCCTCCCGGGTGTGCGCTCGAGCCGCAGAGATACAGCCCGCTGACCGGCGTCCGATATTGGCTGCACTCGGGGAACGGCCGCTTGTCCAGGAACTGGTTCTCGTTCAGCTCGCCGACCTGGATGTCGCCCCCGACCATGTTAGGCAGATGGCGCTCGATGTCAACCGGGGTGACGCCGAACTTATGCACGATGTTCGCCGCGTCGAGATTGGTCACGTAATGCGCCAGGTGCTTGACGCAGCGATCGGTAAATTCGCCCCGGATCCTGTCCCAGCGCTCCCGGCCGCCTTCGGCCTCGCACAGGTTGCCCGGGGCGATCTGCCAGAAGAAAGCGGTGCACTTGCCAGGCGGCGCCTGGCTGGGGTCGTGTTTGGCGGGCTGCGCGCCCAGAAGCTGCAGCGAGCGGGGAAGGCCGCGCGCGGCGCAGTCCTGGTACAGCTCCTCGACATCGCGCAGGCCCTCCAGGCCGCAGATGATGTAATAGGAGTTGTTCACCTCGGGGTCGTAATCGGCCGCCTTCCAGCGCAAGGCCTCGTTCAGGGCGAGGTGCAGCGTGAAAAGCGGCGTGGTATTGGAGTACTTGAATCCCTCCACCTTTTTCGCAAATGCGGGATCGAGATTCTCCTTGCCGACCATCTGCAGGAAAGTCTGGTTGGGATTCAGGCTGCTCGCCACGAACTTGCGCGCGCGGAATTCGCGCCCGTCGGTGGTGCGCACCCCCACCGCTTTCCCGCCTTGCATCAGGATCTTCGCTACCGGCCCCGCCTCGACCAGGTCCGCGCCGGCCTTGACCACCATCTTGTGCAGCGTGTGGGCCATCTTGTGCGTGCTGCCCTTGGAGATCTGCGGTTGCGCTCCGGTGCCGATGGCGGCGATGGCGATATGCCCCATGCCCTTGCAGTCGGTCTCAAACCCGCGAATGACCGACAGGAACACGAACATCCCGCGCACGATATCGTTTTCAAACAGCGCGGAGACGGTTTCGTTGATCGAGTAGGGCTGCCACTTGAGGTACAGCCGCCCGGATTCGCTCCTCTCCAGGACGGCCTTCTTCTTCTCGAACGGAACCGGCGGCGCGTATTGCTCCTGGCCGAAAATCTCGCGCGCCATTCTCGCGTACTCCCTGTTGATCTGCAGGAAGGTCTTGCCGTCCTTGGCTGAGAACCTTGCGATAGAGGCGGCCGTCTTTTCCGGATCGTTATGCCAGACGATCGCTCGGTGATCCCGCAGCAGCATGGCCACGGTGATGGGGAAACGGATGTACTCCTGGCCCAGTTCCGCGAGCCCCAGGTCCTTGTACCACATCAGGTCAGAGACGCCTCGGTGCATGTTGGAATGGACGTTGTGCCAAAACCCCGCGCGCGGGCTCTCGTGCGAATCCAGTCCGCCCCCGATCTCCAGGTGGCGCTCGACCACCAGTATCTTGAGGCCGGCCTTGGCCAGGTAGCCGGCGCACACCATGCCATTGTGCCCGGCGCCGATGATGATGCCGTCGTATTCGTTGTCCATGTGTTCGGCCACCTTATCCAATTACGACTTCCGGGTGCACTCCTCGGTGATCTTCAGTGCCATGGCCTCTAGGCGGCCGCTGCCACCTTCTCCTCGATGATCGGCGTGCCCAGGATCTTGGCCACGTTCTTGATGAACTCGCGCTCCAGTTTCGCCCGCTGGCCCTTGATCACCGCGTCGTAGACGCGCTTCAGGTTGCCGTGCGCGTCGGCCAGGAGCTGGTAGCGGATGCGCGATTGGGCCGGCCCGAGTTCCTCCAGCTCGAGGATCATCGAGATGTGCGTGCGCCCTTCCTTGTCGGCCATCTTGGCGACTGCGGCCAGGCCCTTGCCGGCGAGGGCCACGCCTTCTGCGACCAGCCTCGAGGGGCGCATTCGCTCGGTCACCTCCAGCGTTATGTTGTTGTCCAGGGACAGAAGCCCCATCTTGATCACCACCCCGATACTGACGTGGTCGTCATCGACGACGTTGACCTCGCGCACGGTGGGAAAGGCCCAGGCGATGTTGACGATCTGGCTGAACACGTCGTAGACATCGCTGGCGGGCCGGTCCACGAGAAAACTGTTATCGATGGTAATCATTGATTGCTCTCTGTAGAGTTACTGAATTGGTTGCTTATCGGAAAGGTATTGGCGCAGGCGGTGGAGTTGGGCTTCTAAATATTTCTCAACGTTTTGGTGCAGTTGCAAGCAACTGCACCCAAACGTTGAGATCGATAAAAGACGAGAAACAACATTCGCGGATTCGTGCTCGTTCGGGTTTGCGTTACTGCGCTTCCCACCACTTCGGGCGCTTCAGATCGTCCAGGATCACGTCGGCGGCGATCACCCCCGGCCCGGCGATGATGCCCCCGCCCGGGTGCATGCACGCCCCGGCCAGGTACAGGCCCTTGATCGGGGTGCGGAATTGCGCCAGCTCCGCGAGCGGCCTGAAGTGCTCGAGCTGCGCAAAGTTCATCCGCCCCATGAATACGCCGCCTTCGGCCATGTTGATGATGCGGTTGGAAATATCCACCGGCGTCTGCGTCGCCATCCCCATGATGTTGTCCGGGGTCACGTTGGGGGCGTATTCGCGCAGCTTCGCCACGCAGCGCGCCGCGTACTCGTCGTTCACCTCCTCCCAGGTGGCCCCCTTCAAGCGATAGGGCGCCAACTGCCACAGGAACATGGTGTGGTAGCCCTCGGGGGCCTGCGAGGGATCGAACCAGGTCGGCACGCTGGCAATGAAGGCGAGCTTCTCCGGGAGCTTGCCCAGGCGCACCTGCGAAACGAGCTCGGTGTAGTCCTCCGGCGCGTCAAAGCCGATGTTCAACCGAAACGCCCGGTTGATGTCTTCAAAGCCCGCCTGAGCCTTGAACCGCGGCGCCTCCTTAAGCGCCAGGTGCACGCAAAACACCGAGAATTCATCCAGGCGAAAGCCCTTCACCTTGTCCACGAACCCCGGCTCGAGATTCTCCTCGCCCACCATCTTCAAGAAGGTCTGCTTCACGTCCACCGTGCTCACCACGATCGGGGCCAGATAGTTCTTGCCCTCGGCGGTGCGCACCCCCACCGCTTTTCCGTCCTCGATCAGGATCCTCTCCACCTGGGTGAGTGAAGTGGTCTCGGCGCCTGCCCGCAAGAGCGCGCGCCAGAGCGCGTGCGCGGTCATGTGCGAGCCACCGAGCGCCATCTGCGAGTGCTCGACCTGGCTCACCACCAGCGGCACCACCGTGCCGATGCCCGCATAGTCGGGCAGGATCCCGCGCGGAAACGGCAAGTGGTGCAGCACCAGGGCCTTCACGACATCGTTCTCGAACCACTCGTTGACCACCTCCAGAGGGCTCATCCGCATCAGCCGCAGCCACTCCATGCCCTCTGCGGAGCCCTCCATGATCACGATCTGCTCCGAGGGCGGCGCCGGCGGACTATAGAGCGCCGGCACTATCACCGTGGAGCAGAACTCGCTGTAGTTCTCCACCACCTCGCGCCACTTCTTGGCATCGTGCGCCGAGAAGCGCGCAATGCTCGCGCAGGTCTTGTCCAGATTGTCGCTGTCGTACAGGCACAGCGAGCGGCCATCGGGCAGGATCGTCCCGGCCTGCACCGGAGGACGGTAGTAGCGGGCGTTGAACCGCTCCAGCTCCAGGTCCTGGTAGGCCGGCATGATGTTGATCGTGTCGTGAAAATACGAATGCAGGTTGTGGGCAAACCCGGGCACCGAAATCTCCTCGGTGCTCAGGCCCCCGCCGGCCTCCAGGCGCCGCTCCATCACGCACACCTTGAGACCGGCCTTGGCGAGATAACACCCCAGCGTCATCCCGTTATGCCCGGCGCCGATGATCAACGCGTCGTACTTGGCCCCTTCCATTTTCCCCTCCTTGGCCTCTGGGCTTTGGGTTAGCATCATGGCTGCAGATGTTTATGCAACTGTTGGGCAAATGTAACGAATTGTAATGAGGGGTATGAAGGATCATTAGTACGTTCTATCTTCCCGTCATGCTGGAAAAGACCTTGACAATCGACGCAGGAGACGTCGCCGGCCGACTGGGCCTGATCCAAGCCGGTCTGGACATGGTCAACCAGGGTTTTACGATCATCGACACCGATCTGCGGCTGGTCGCCTGGAATCAGACCTTCCTCGAGATGCTGGAGGTGCCCCGGGAGCTGGTGCGTTTTGGCGCGCCCTTCGAAGCGTTCATGCGCGCCAACGCCGAGCGCGGCGAGTACGGACCCGGCGACGTCGAGGCCATGGTGGCGGCCCGCGTCAATGCGGCGCGCGCGTTCGAGCCGCATTATTTCGAGCGCACCCGTCCCAACGGGCGGATTATCGCGGTGCGCGGCGAGCCGCTGCCGGGCCGCGGGTTTGTCACCATTTACACCGACATCACCGAGCAGCGCCGCATCGAGCGCATGATCCGCGATCAGAACGCGGAACTGGAGCGCCGCGTGCACGAGCGCACCGAGGCCCTCGGGCGCAGCGAGAAGCGGCTGCGGCTGATCACCGATGCCATCCCGGCCCTGATCGCCTCATTCGATCGCAGTCTCGTGTACCGCTTCGCCAACAAGGGTTATGCCGACTGGTTCGGCCACAGCAAGGAGGACATCGTCGGCCATCCGGTCGCCGAAATCCTCGGGCCGCAGCTCTACGCCGAGCTGGCGCCGCATATCGAGCGCGCTCTGGAGGGCGAGACGGTGAACTACGAGTACGCCGTTGCCCAGGCCGACGGCCAGATGCTGTACGCGAGCAATGCGCTGGTGCCGGAGTTCGGACCGGACGGGAAGGTTTCCGGGGTCTTTGTCCTTTCATCGGATATCACCGAGCAGAAGCGGGCACAGGCCGCATTGCTGCAGGCGCAGAAGATGGAGGCGGTGGGGCGCTTGAGCGGTGGCCTGGCGCATGATTTCAACAATTTGCTCACCGTGGTCATCGGCAATCTGGTGCGCCTGCAGGAGCTTCTCGCCGGAACCAGCGCGCTGGACGAATATCTGACGCCGGCCCTGACCGCCAGCCGCCGCGGCGCGGACCTGATCCGCCGCCTGCTCACCTTTGCCCGCCAGCAGCCGCTCGAGCCGCGGCCGGTCGAAATCGGCGCCCTGATCGCGAGCCTCGAGCTGCTATTGCGCCGCTCGCTGCCGGAGAACATCGATCTGCGAATCATTCTGCACCGCACCCCGCTGTTTGCGCTCACCGATCCGCACCAGCTCGAGAGCGCCGTGCTCAACCTGGTGCTCAATGCACGCGACGCCATGCTGGCTGGGGGAGCGCTCGCCATCGATGTCGACAGGCGGCGAATCGACATCGACCAGGCAATGGAAATGGAAATCGGCGCCGGCGATTACGTGCACCTCACCGTGTCCGATACCGGCGCCGGCATGGATGCCGCAACCCTCGCCCACGCGCTCGATCCCTTCTTCACCACCAAGGCGTTCGGCTCGGGCAGCGGGCTCGGCCTGTCGATGGTGTACGGATTTGCCAGACAGTCCGGAGGAGCATTGCGGCTGTCCAGCGTTCCGGGCCGGGGAACGGAAGTCGCGCTGTTGCTGCCGCAGGGTGAGGGCGCGGCGGCGCCCGAAGACGAGGTGCCTGCGCTTGCGGATTCTTTCGCCAACCGCTATCTCGTTCTGCTGGTGGAGGATGATCCGGAAGTGCGCAAGGTCGTGCGCACGCAGCTCATCGACCTCGGCTACCCGGTTATCGAAGCCCAGGACGGAGCCGAAGCGTTGCGCGTGCTCGACAGCGTCGCGGAAATCAGGATCGTCCTCTCGGACCTGGTGATGCCCGGCGGCGTGGACGGCCGGATCCTGGCCGATCGCGTGCGCGCGACCCGCCCCGGCGTCGGCGTGCTGCTGATGAGCGGATACCCCACCGACCTGTGGAAGGAAGGCGAGGACCTGGAGCTGCTGTCCAAGCCCTTCTCGATACGGGAACTGTCGGATGCGCTGGAGCGCTGCATGCGATGAGCGACGCCGGCAAGCACGAGATCCATGTCCTGGAGGACGATCCGCTGGTCGCCCGCACGGTGATGCGCACGCTCGAGGAACACGGGCTTTCCTGCCGCTGGTTTCGAACCGCGGCCGAATTGCTGGCGTGCGTCGACCGTCATCCGCCGGCGCTTTGCATCGTGGACCTGGGTCTTCCCGACCGCGATGGTCTCGAAGTGGTGCGCGAACTGCGGCAGAGATCCGATTGCGGCGTGATGATCCTGACCGCGCGCGGCTTTCTTTCGGACCGCGTCATCGGCCTGGAATTCGGCGCCGACGACTACGTCGTCAAGCCCTTCGAGCCGCGCGAGCTGGTGGCCCGCGTGCGCAGCATCCTGCGCCGCTACGGCGGCCTTGGCGCGAATGCCGCGCAGGGCGGAAGGCGGGTAGCGTGTTTTGAAGGCTGGCAGTTCGACACCGCCAGCTTTGCGCTCACCGACCCCGAGGGGGGAGCCGAAGTCCTCGGCGCCGCCGAGGCGCACCTGCTGCAGACGCTGTTGGAACACCCGAACCGGATCCAGACCCGGCAGCAGCTCGCCGGCACGCCGGACCTGCTGCCCTACGACCGCAGCATCGATGTCAGAATATCCCGGTTGCGCCGCAAGCTTCGCGACGATCCTCACAACCCCAGGCTGGTGAAGACCGTCTACGGCGTCGGCTACCTGCTCGCCGTCAACGTCAGTTGGACGGGCAGGGCGGAACACGGATAGACTGTCGGCCAAGGAGGAGACCCCATGCAGCGAATCATCGTAGCGCTTGCAGCGCTCATCGCACTAGCGAGCATCGCAGTTCCGGCCCAGGCGCAGTCCTGGCCCTCGCGTCCCGTCCGCATCATCGTGCCAGCCTCCGCCGGCGGCACGGTGGACCTTCTGACGCGCGCCGTTTCGGTAAAAATCGGCGATCTCCTCGGCCAGCCGATGATCGTCGAAAACCGCGCCGGCGCTACGACCAGCATCGCGGAGGAGTACGTGACGAGGCAGGCGCCCGACGGCTACACCATGCTGATGTCGGGAATCACCCTGGCGACGCAGCCGTTCATGCGCGCAAACCTGCCCTACGACCCGCAGCAGGATCTCACGATGATTTCCCTCATCGCCACATCGGGCAATGTCATCGTCGTCAATCCGGCCGTGCCGGTAAAGACCGTGAGCGACCTGATCCGGCTTGCGAAGTCTTCGCCCACGCCGCTGTTCTACGGTACGCCCGCGTTCGGAGCAACCGGCCACCTCGCCGCGGAGATGTTCAACCAGATGGCCGGCACCAAGCTCCGCCAGGTCCCCTACAAGGGCGCCGCGCCCGCCCTGCAGGACCTGATCGCGGGACAGATCCACATGACTTTCGACAACATCCCGGCGGCGATCGGTTACGTGCGCTCGGGCAAGATCCGCGCGGTCGCGGTCACTTCCGCGAAGCGCGACCGGCAACTGCCCGACGTTCCCACGATTGCGGAGTCTGGCCTGCCGGGGTACGAAATCGTCGCCTGGTTCGGCATGGTGGCGCCGGCCAAGCTCCCCGCCGAGATCACCGCCCGAATGCACGGCGAGATCGTCAAGGCGCTGAAGGACCCGGTGGTGCTCGAGCGCCTCGAAAGGATCGGCTTTGAGCCCGTGGGCTCGACGCCGGCGGAATTCCTCGCCTACGTCAAGGTGCAGGCGGACAAACTGGGGAAAGTGATCAAAACGGCGGGAATGAAGCCGCAGTGAGGCGGGGGCCGCGGCAGCGGGATTTGCCCGGAGCCGCGTGACCCCGCTCAAACAGCAGGTGCCCTACAAGGGCGCGGCCCCGGCGCTGCAGGACCTGATAGCCGGGCAGATCCACATGACCTTCGACAATATTCCGGCCGCCATCAGCCATATCCGCTCTGGCAGGATCCGGCCGATTGCCGTGACGTCATCCAGACGCGACCGGCAGCTTCCCGATGTTCCGACCATAGCGGAGTCGGGCCTGCCCGGCTACGAGATCGTCGCCTGGTTCGGCGTGGTAGCGCCGGCAAAACTGGCGCCCGAGATCACCGCCCGGCTGCACGCGGAGATCGTAAGGGCGCTGAAGGACCCAGGCGTGCTCGAGCGCCTGGAGAAAATCGGCTTCGATCCGGTGGGCTCGACGCCGGCTGAGTACGCGGCGCACGTCAAGTCGGAGGTGGACAAGCTGCGGGCGGTGATCAGGGCGGCAGGGATCAAGCCGGAGTGACGCGGGCTGCGGAAGGATTTTTCGCCGACACTAGGAACTCCGCTTGCCGGGAGCGTTCCACAGGCTCTTCGGCATCAGGCAGTGGACGTTCTTCCCGCCCGCGCCCCACTTGCCCACCCTGCAATCCATGGCAACGCTCGCCAGCCCGTAGGCATCCACCCGCTCGATATCCTTCACCTTTGCGATGTGATCGATCATCGCGAGCGATGCGGTATCCATCGCCTTGGCCAGGGTGTCTTCGGAAGCATGGGTCACGAAGTGGGTCGCTGTCTCCTTCAGTGGCCGCGACAGGTCTTCTTTGCCGCCCGATTTTTTGGGCGTGAAACAGTGAATGCCCTTGGTGCCGTTCACGACCTGCGAGACGCGGCAGTCGGCAATCGACGCCACCAGCTCGCGTGCCTTGCCGGCCGCGACATGGTGCGACTCGGCGAGCATCTTCGCGGTCTGCTCGATGGCTTTATCGAGCGCCTTGTCGAGGTCCGGGTCGAAGCCGAAGGTGATCCAGTTGGTTGCCGTTTCGGCGCGCGGGTAGTCCAGCGATTTGCCCTTGATCACGTCGAAGGTCAGGTTCAGTTCGCGAAATGCGGTCTCCACGGCCGAGATGTTGACCTCGCCGTTCCCCTGCGCCGCGTGGGCGTCGCCTGACCACAGCAATCCGCCTTTCACCCATACCGGCAGATGGAGCGTCGTGCCGGCAACCAGATCGCGGACGTCCATGTTCCCGCCGTACTCGCCCGGCGGGCGCGTCGAGTAGGCGCCGGGCTCCTGGCGCGCCAGCCCGATCAGCCCCGGAAACGGCCTGAGCGGTACATAGATGCCAGGCAAGTACTCGATGATGCGTTTGTCCGTATCGATGTAGACGTAACGCAGGCGCCCTTCCTTGAAGAGCTGCGGGAACTGCCCGGCGATGCCCGGCAGGCTGATGTTGTAGCCGTAGGCGCGGGGGACGATCTTGTTGATCCGGACCCGGAGCACATCCCCGGGCTCGGCGCCGTTGACGTAGATCGGTCCGGTGATCGAATGCGGTCCGCGCAGCTTGTTGTCGTCCATGCGCCGGCTGAGCAACTCCTTCAGCGTGCGGCCAGGAGTCCAGTAATCGTGGGCGTGGTTCATCGTCTCCATGACCACCGTGTCGCCGGATTCGATCCGCAGCGCCGGGGTCGTCGCATTGTCGTACAGCCCCCACTGGGTGTTCTCCAGCGTCGCCGGCAGCAGATACACCTTGCCGCGACTGCCGGATGCGGTGGCGGCCGCCTGGGCATGAGCCTGAACGGCCGCACAGGCGCAGACGATCGCGCACAGAACCTTGGATAGCCTGTTCATGATGCTCCTCCTGGTGGGTTACGGTATCCACGGGCCCGCAGTGCGGCGCGCAGTGCGGCTGGACGCAGTCTAGAGAATAAGCCGGGCACAATCAACAGAGCCGCGAGCAGCATCGCGCCACCCAGGGGCCAGCGCTCGCGAACCCGGGCGCGGGCGCGCACCTCCCGCATGACGAATTCCTCGCCTTTGCGCATTTCGTTGTAGGACTTGAGGAAGGACGACAGGCGACGCAGCTCGGTTTCGTCCATGTTTCGATCTTCCCAGCGGCTGCGCCGCTCGCGCTCGTTCAGGCGATCGGTTTCGTGCCGGTAGCGTTCGGCTTGAAGCTTGGCGTCTTCGTGGATCTCGCGCTCTGCTCCGGTCATGTACGACCAGCGCAGCGACGGGAACAGGTATTCGGCGCCGTCGAGCAGCGGCTGGTCTGCGCGCGGCGCGGCGATCAACCAAAGCCCGGACAATGCGAGCGCGGCGGCAAGCAGCGCGCGGGCCATCCGCGCCGCGCGCCCCAGTCCGCGCAGCGGGCCTGTGCGCAGGGGCGACGCGATGCCCGCGAGCACCAGCACGGCGCCGAATGCGCACACCATGGTCGCCCCGGTGGGCAGATTGAACCGGAAAGAAATCAGAAGGCCGGCAATGCTGGCGAGGACGCCTGCGAGCCATCCCAGGGCGAGCTGCATCGCCGGGCGCTCGGCCCACAGGACGCCGATCGCGGCGGGGATGATGAGAAACGAGAACACCAGCAGCACGCCAGCGATCGCCACGGAGCTGGTGACAACCACGCCGAAGGCGGCGTAGAACAGAAGTTCCCATGCCCAATGAGCTCCGGCGCGGTGAGCCAATTTCGATCTCAAGCCCCAGGCGAGCGCGCCCACCGCGGCGTAGAGCGGCATGATGCTCTTCAACTCGGCGGCGCCGACGGTCACGATGTTGCCGGTCAGCAACTGCTTGACGTGCTCGGCGCCCTGAGGCGCCTGCTCGATCAGCAGAAATCCGGCCGCGGCGGCCACGACGTACAGGATTCCGATCAGCGCTTCCTGGGGAATGCGCCCGGACCAACTCCGGGTGAAGGCGAGCACCAGCGCCCCAGCCAGCGTAAATCCCAGCGACCACGCCATCGAGGCCGCGCTCTGCGGCGGATGGCCAAGCGCGAACGCGACAGTGGCCCCCAGGGCGGCCACTTGCGCGAGGGCGAGGTCGACAAAGATCACGCCGCGTGCAAGCACCTGGAGACCGAACCAGGCGTGGATGGCGACCAGGATCAGGGAGGCCGCGAGCGGAAGCGCAAGGAACGCCGCGGCGTCGGAAAAACTCATTTGCCGAACGCCGCCGCGAGCGCGGCCACGTTGTAGTCGAACAGGGCGATGAAATCGGAGGCCTGCGGAACCGACTGCACCGATCCGGCGAGCACCGCAATGCGCGCGCCGGTCCGGTCGGCGAGGAACCGCGCGCTTCTTTCGGGTTCGTGCGGCTGCCGAACAATGACCGCGACACTTCGCTCGCGCATCTGCTGCAGCAGCGCGGCGAGATGTGCCGGGCCCGCCGGCACGCCCGGCCTGAGCTCTATAGTGCCCGCGACCTGAAGCCGGAATCGCCGCTCGAAATAAGACCAGGTGTTGTGCTGGACAATCAGCGGACGTCGCCGCGCTGCGGCGAGCTGTGCTTCCCATTCGGGCAGTTTTTCGCGCAGCCGCTTCAGGAACGCGACGCGTCGCGCGTCATAGTCGCGGGCGCCGGCGGGGTCGATGCGCGCGAGAGTCTCGAGGACATGCCCGGTGATGATCTCGGCATTCATCGGGTCGAGCCAGTAATGCGGATTGCCGGTGCCGTGGGCATGACCGTCGCCGCCGCCCAGACCCCCACCCCGGACATCGAGCAGCGCAATTGCCAGCGATGCATCCACATAACCCGGTCCGCCCTTGGCGATCGCCTTGTTTCCGGATTGCGCGAGCGCCTGGTCGAGCCACAGATCGAAGTCAAGGCCGACGCGCACCACCATGTCCGCGTCGCGCAGCCTTCTCAGATCGTTCGGATGCGGCTGATAGTCCTCCGGGTCGACGACCGGCGGAACGATGTGGCTGGCGGCGACGCGCGCGCCGCCCACCGCCTCGGCCAGGCTGCGCAGGTCGCTCGTGGTCGCGACGATCTTCAACGAGTCCCGCGCGACGGCGGGCAATGACACTGCCGCGACGCACGAGGCAAGCAGAATCAGGAGTACGTGCGTGGGTGGCAGCATCGGTAGCGCTGAGCGGCGAATCGGCCGGTGATATTAGCGCGAACCGGCACCGGACGCGTGGTAGCGCCGCGGCGGCGCTTCTCATCATCCAGGCGGCCGTCTCGCGCGATACCCGCGCATCGGGAGCGATACCGGCAGTACCAAGCGCTGGCGCAGCCGCTCATCGCGTCGCGCGGCGGCGGCTGCGCGCGAGAAATAGGGCAGGACATGGGCATAGGACCAGCCGGGAAGTCCCGCGCGTGCCCACCGATCGTAATCGGCGCGGTGACCCCGAACATAGGCCATGGCGTTGATGGAGGAGGAGCCGCCCCCTCCTCGAAGGCTGCTCAGATCATTTGCACTTGTCCGACGGATGCGAATCGACCAGGTAGCGCTTGCCGTCCTTCATGCCGATTACGAAGCCGGCGAGTTCGGCCTCGCGATCCTTGTCGAAACAGATATGCCCGCTGACACCCGGCAGATTGGTCGTGGCCAGCGCCACGCGGATGGCGTCGCGTTCGGCCTTCAGCTTGGCCGGGTCGCCGGTCACCTTCGCGCGCTTTATCGCATCGGCATAGACGTAGACGATGTCATAGCCGGCCGCGTCAACGTGATGCGCACCGGTCCTGGGCTCGTTGCGCCGCTTCGATTCCTGAATGAATTTCTTCTCGAAGTTGCGGGTCATGTCGTTGCGGTCCCACCAGTACCACGAGACGTAAACGGAGCCTTCGCCGTCGGCTCCGAGTTTGACCGCGAGATCGGGATCGGCGATCGTGCCGCCGCCGACCAGCCGGCCGGTGAATCCCTGGCGACGCACTTCTCGCATCAATTTGGCTGCCGGTTCGGGTACCGACCCGAAAGCGATGATGTCAGGGTTCTTGCCGCGCATCTTGGTGACTTGCGGCGAAAGATCGGAGGACGCGAACGGAAAACCTTCGCCCGGAATGACTTCGGTCCAGCCGTGCTTCTTGAGCAGGGCAGGGTACAGCTTGGTACCGAGGATCTGGCCGACGGCATCGTCGGTCGGATAGAACACCGCCGCAGTCTTTGCCTTGGCAAGTCCCTTGCGCTCGAGGCTGATCAGGAGTCTCGTAAACTGCTTGCCCTCGTCCTCGGTCATCCGAAAGGCCCACTTCTTGCCCACGGTCATCCCAGGCGCGGAAGAGGCATTGGGCATCTGGACGATCTCGATCCGCTCCCCGGCGGCAAAAGCGACCTGGGCCTCCTGGCTGGAGAACGGCCCGATGATCGCGAGCGCTTTCTTGTCCTCGGCCAGTTGCTGCACCGCAATCTGCGCATTGCGCGCCTCACTCGCCGTGTCGAATTTTTCCACGCGAAGCTTCTTGCCGTTGACGCCGCCCGCGGCATTGATCTCGGCCACCGCAATATCGACCGCGAGCTCGGTCTTCGACGCAGTCGCATAGCGGCCGGTTTTCGCGTGCGACAGGCCCAACACCAAATCCTGGCCTGCCGCGGGCATGGCGAGCGCGGCTGCGACGATGGCAGTTGCTGCGGCAAGCATTGGTTTCTTCATGACTTTATCTCCTCCAACAGGTCTTCCAAATTACGGCTCTGAATACGGCTCTGAAGTTGCGGTGCCAGTCTATCATGCGAATTGCGGGTGGTTACGCCTGCCCGAGATAGGCGGCGGCAAGCTGCTCGTCGGATGAGAGTTCCGCGGGCGTGCCCTGCATGACGGTGCGGCCAAGCTCGAGCACGTAGCCGCGGTGCGCGACGGCGAGCGCCATGTTGGTGTTCTGCTCCACCAGCAGGATAGCCAGACCGCTCCTGTTCAGGTCGACGATCAACTCGAAGAGCTGCTTGACCAGTATCGGCGACAGGCCAAGCGAGGGCTCGTCGAGCATCATCACCGCGGGCCGCGCAACCAGCGCCCGGGCTACGGCGAGCATCTGCTGCTCTCCCCCCGAGAGCACCGAAGCCGGCAGGTCGCGCCGCTGCGCCAGATTGGGAAAGCGCTCGTAGATCGCGTCGATCTCAGCTGCCGTGTCGTCGCGCCGGGTATAGGCCCCCAGCAGCAGATTCTCGTGCACCGTCATGCCAATGAATATCTGCCGGCCCTCGGGCACCATGACGAGCCCGTTCCCTACCCGGCGTGCCGCGCTCCAGCGGCTGATATTGGCACCCTTGAACAGAACCCGTCCGCGCGCGAGGGGTACCGTCCCCTGTATGGCCTTGAGCAGCGAGCTCTTGCCGGCGCCGTTCGCGCCGAGAACGGTGACGATCTCGCCCGCATCCAGGTCGAGCGACATCGCCTTCACCGCGTGGTTGCGGCCGTAGAGCACGTCCAACTGCTCGATCCTGAGCAGCATCTCAGCGCGCCTTCGCAGTGTTATCGGACTGCACAGCCCGGGCGTCGGTGCCGAGATAAGCCTCGAGCACCGCAGGATCCCGATGCACCTCCTCGGGCGTGCCCTCGAAAATCAGCCGGCCGAAATTGAGCACCACGACGTGATCGCAGAGCCGGCGCACAAAATGCATATCGTGCTCGACAACCAGCAGCGTGATCCCGCGCGCCGACACCCGCTCGAGCAGCGCGCGTAGGTCATCCGATTCCGCGTTGTTCAGTCCGGCTGCGGGCTCGTCCAGCATCAGAATCTTGGGCTCAGCGAGGAGCGCCCGAACCACTTCGATGCGTTTCTGGATGCCGTAGGGCAGGTTGGCCACGACCTGCCCGGGATAGGTTTGCAGCCCGGCATCGGCGAGCGCCGCCTTAACCGACTCGACGGCGCGGCGCCCGCGCGCGAGGGAAAACGCAGGCCGGCGCCAGTGCTCGCCCAGCATCACGTTCTCGATCGTCGAGAGGTGTGGCATCAACCGGATGTTCTGGAACGAACGCGATATCCCGTGGCCGATGCGCCCGGCCGGGGAAACTATCGAAATGTCCTCGCCGTCGAGCGAGATTGTGCCATCATCGATCGGGTACACGCCGCTGACCAGGTTGAAAACCGTGGTCTTTCCGGCGCCGTTCGGGCCGATCAGCGCGGTGCGGCTGCCGCGCTTCACGGTGAAGCCGAGATGGTCGATCACCGTGAGACCGCCGAAGCTCTTGCACACCCCCGCAAGCGACAGCTCGGCGCCGTTCATGCGGCCGTCTCCCGGGCGGCGAGGCGCCTGAGCGATCCCTGTACCTTCTCGATCAGGGTGCGCGTGATCAGGCCTTCGGGCCGCACCACCATGATCAGCACGACCGCGATTCCGAACACGATGAACCGCCCGGCTTCGAGAAACTTCATCGACGGGTCGAGCTTGCTCATGGTTCGCAGGATCTCCGGCACCACGGTGAAGAACAGCGCGCCCGCAAACGGGCCCCAGGCCGTCTGAGTGCCGCCGATCAGCACGTAGAGCAGCACGTAGATGCTGAACAGGACGCCGGTGGTCTGCACGTCGATGAAGTTGAACTGGTGCACCAGCAGCGCGCCGCCGATGCCGCCCAGCGCGCCGCCGGCCGTGAAAGCGGCGACCTGCACCATGCGCAGATTGACGCCGAAGAGCAGCGAAACGTTTTCGTCGTCGTGCGCCGCGCGCATGGCCAGGCCGAGACGCGTCGAGAGCAGCCAGGCGACGAACGCCACGACACAAACGGTGGTTGGGATGATCACCGGCAATCCGGCATAGGTGCTCACCGAAAGGCCCGTCGCGCCGCCCAGCGACGGGATATTCAGATAGATGCCCCCGACCACTTCTGCAAAGGCGAAGGTGGCGAGCACCATGTACACGCCGCGCGTGCGAAGGATGGGAAATGCGAGCACGAAGGCGACCACCCCTGCGAACAGGCCGGCCACGAGGATCGCCGGGACGAGCGGCCAGCCGGCCCGGCTGGTGAGCCCGCCGGCGGTGTAGCCGCCGATCAGGACGAACCCCGCCGCGCCCAGATTGAGCAGTCCGGCGGCAGCCGGAAGGAAAACCGAATAGGCGATGACCATGTTGATCAGCAGCACGGCCAGGACGCCGGACATGTACCCGCTCATCAGAACTTGCCCCTGCCGAGTCTTGATTTGCCGAAAATGCCGGTCGGCCGGATGATCAGGATCAAGAGCAGCAGTCCCCAGACCGGGATTTTCTCGATCTCGGCCCCAAACTGGCTGATCGCGAACACCTTGATCAGGCCCACCAGCAACCCGCCGACGATCGCCCCCCAGACATTGCCGAGTCCGCCGAGCACCATCCCGGTGATCGCGTCAGTCGCGACCGCGTCGCCGATGTACGGGGTCACGGTGCTGTAGCTGAATCCGTAGAGGATTCCTGCGAGCGCCGAGAGCATGCCGGTAACGAGGAACACCACCGGAACGATCCGCGCCACCTCCACGCCCATCAGGGTCGCCGCGTCCGGATTCTCGGCGATCGCCCGCAGCGCCCGGCCGATGCTCGATCGCTTGAGCAGCCATGAGAGCACCCAGACCAGCGTAATGGCAAGTCCCAGGCTGAAAAGATGCGGGATGCCGACGATCAGTCCGGCGAAATGCAGATCCATGTCCCGGAAGGGCAATTCGAGACGTTGCGGGTCGCTTCCCCAAAGGGTGATGACCGCATGTTCGAAGATGATCAGGAAGCCGAGCGAGCTCACCAGGGGCAGCGCATGCTCGGTCGCATCGCCATAGTGCGCCTTGAGGTACCGGTAGGTGAAACGCTCGATGATCAGCGAGGCAACCATGGCGACCGCGATGCCGATCGCCGCCGCCGCATACCAGGGCAGGCCCAGCGCGAAGATATGTTCCCCGCTTGCCGATAGCGCCCAGGTCACCATTGCCGCCAGCATGAACAGCGCGGGAATGGTGAAATTGAGGAAATTCAGCATGCCGATGGTCAGCGTAAACGCCACCGCGACGAAGGCGAGAATGCCTCCCAGCATTAATCCGTTGATCAGCTGTTGCGCGCTCTGCATGCGTACTCGCTTGGTTGGCGGACTGCCTGATCGCGCCTAGTGAATTCGAAGGGTCATTCCATGCAGCACGAGCGCGCCCTTAGCCACAGGCCTGCGCGCTCGATTGCGTATGCAATGGAATGAAGCCGCAGTAATGGCGCGTCAGTGCGCGTGAGGCGCAATGACCGCCTTGACGCATTTGAGCGCTTCGACGTCGTGCAGCGCCTGGGTGGCGTCCTCCAGCGCGTACCTTGCGCTGACGGCATCCTCCAGTTTCAGCCGATCGTTGCAGAGCGCGAGCAGGCGCAGCACTTCGTGCAGATGCCTGGGTTCCCAGAATACTGAACCGTATAGTTTCAGGTTCCTGCGCACGACGACGCTCGGATTGATCGGTGCGGGGCCGAGGTCCGAGAAGACCCCCATCAGCAGGTACCTGCCGTTCGGCCTGACCAGCTCCACGCCTTCGGCGACAGCGGTCGGATACCCGGTGGCCTCGATGCACAGGTCCGCTTCTCCCGCCTCGTCCCTTGCTTTCTTCACCCGGTCCTCGGGCCGATCGAGCCCGGCGATGTCGATGGTCCGGTCGGCGCCGAGCCTGCGCGCCATCTCCAGCCTCGGGTGCGGCGCGCCCATCACCGTGATCGGATGCGCGCCACCGAGTTTTGCCAGGACCACGCACGACAGCCCGACCGGCCCGGCGCCCTGAATCAGGACGCTTTTGCCCGGACCCACGCCTCCGATCACCTCGAATCCCTTGACCGCGGTGGGAAACCCGCAACCGAACGCGATGGCCGCCTCGGCGGGGACCTGCTCGGGGATCTTGAACAGGAACGATCTCCCGGTCAGGAATACGTACTCCGAATAGCCTCCGACCAGATACGGATAGTCCGCGCAGGAATAGCTTGTGCCGTACGATTTTCGGTTGGAGCAGGCCGTGGTGTCCTTCAGGATCACGCAGCCGTAGCACTTGTTGCACGGATGGCCGGCGACCCAGAATACCCGGTCGCCTTCGGCGATCGGTTCCCCCATGCTGTCCTGGGTCCTGCCTGCGCCGAGCTTTTCGATCGTGCCGACGCTCTCGTGCCCCAGGATCACCGGCAGAGGCAGCTTCACCTGCCCGCGCCAGCAGTGAACGTCGGTCCCGCAAACGCCCGAAGCGAGCGTCTTCACCAGGACGCACCCCTCCTTGACCTCCGGAATGGGAAGCTCCCGGATCCGTAGCGGCTCGTTTGCTTGTTCCAGCAGCGCGACGCGCGCCTTGTCTGTCATCGCTTTCTTGTCCTTTCCGATCACTCAACCCTGATCTTCGCGTCTTTCACCAGTTTCGCGTACTTCGCGATCCCCGCCTTCATGAACGCCACCAGCTCCGCCGGCGTGGAACCGACCGGATCCCAGCCCTGCGGCAGAAGGCGCTCTTTCGCCAGCGCCGGGTCCCGGACGATGGCGGCAATCGCGCTGCTCAGGCGCTCGGTGATCGGTTTGGGCGTGCCCGCGGGCATGACCACCCCGAACCACGAGTCGACCGCATAGCCCGGAAGCGGCCCCGCCTCGGCGATGGTCGGGACCTCGGGAAGGAGGGGGCTGCGCTTCGGCGATGCCATTCCGAGCGCCCGCAGCTTGCCCGACTGGATATGCGGCAGGAAAGCGCTGTGCAGCGGCGCGAACGCCGACATCACCTCTCCGGCGAGAAGCGCCGCGGTCACCTGGCCCGAGCCCTTGTAGGGAACGTGCAGCATGTCGACGCCGGTCATCGTCTTCAGCAGCTCGCCGCCGAGCTGGAACGGAGAGCCGAATCCGGAGCTGCCGAAGGTAACGTAATTCGGTTTGGAGCGCGCAAGCGCGATGTATTCCTTCACCGAGTTCGCCGGGACGCTGGGGTGCACCACGAGGACGGTGCCGAGGCTCGCGACCCAGCTTACCGGCTCGAAGTCCGCCATGATGTCGTAGGGGAGCTTGGCGAACAGCGCCGGCTGCACCACCTGGGTGTTGGTGATGAAAAGCATGGTGTGGCCGTCCGGTGCCTGCCGGGCCGCATGCTCGATGCCGATCCGGCCGTCGGCGCCGACGCGGTTCTCGACCACGAGCGGCTGTCCGAGAACGGGCAGCAGCCGCTCGGCGAGAATGCGCGCCAGGTAATCGCTGCCGCCTGCCGGCGGCAGCGGAACGATGATTCGAATCGGCCGGCTCGGCCAGGCTTGCGCGCGGGCGGGGCCTGTGGTCAGCGCCGCGGCGGCAAGCGCAGCAGCGCCTCGGGTGAGAAATTCGCGTCGGCTGGTCATAATCCTCCTTCCGTCCTGATGGCTGGGAGCTGGTCTTGCCTTTATATCAATCTCGTGTTTTCGCGCAGTTGCGAAGTTGCAACTGCGCGAAAGCACGAGACGCATTCAACACTAAATTCTTCGCCGCAACCGTCAAGATCTGCTTGCCAATTGGATAACTCAATACCTCGCCGCCGTCGTGCCCCACTCGGGGGTCTTCCCGGCGCTCCAGGCATCGAGCAACTTTGCGATCTTGATCTTGTTGATCGGGTTGGTCGCGTCCATGTGCGGAAGCGCCAGCGCGTCGCGGGCGAATTTCTGCATCGGCGAGGCGCGCACGATGCCGTCCTCGCCGAAGATCTCGAGCGCCGCAAGGCACACCCTCACCGCGACCTCGGTGGTCACGACCTTCGCCGACATGGTGAGCGAGCGGTCGGACTTGCGCTGGTCGGCCATCCAGGTCGCGCGCCAAAGCAGGGTGCGCGCGGCTTCGAGTTCCTGGTACATGTCGGCGATCTTCGCCGCTATCGCAGGGTCGCGGATGAGCGGCCTTCCGCCGCGCAGAATATCGCTTGCGTATTCGATGGTCGCCTCGAGCGCGGAGCGGGCGACCACCACCGCGTAGGCGGCGAGCTCGATGTTGCTGGCTGCGCCGTCGAACCCGGTGAACCCTTCGCGACCGCCGATCAGGTTCTCGGCCGGAATCCTGGCGTTATCGAAGCTGAACTCGCCCTGGAAATAGATCCTCAGGCCGACTTTGTCGTGCACCGCGCCGAAGGAAAGTCCCGGGGTATCGCGCGGAACCAGGAAAGTGCTCGTTCCGACCGAGGTGCCGACGGTCCTGTCGGTGCGCGCGGTGACGAAGAGAAGCTTCGCGATGGGGGCGAGCGAGACGAAGTGCTTTCTGCCGTTCAGCACGTAGTGGTCGCCCGAGCGCTGCGCCGAGAGCATCACGCCGGCGTTGGGCGCGTCGTAGGGGAGATGGCCGTCCGAACCCGACCCCGGCTCCGTGGAGGCGCCTGACATCAGGAAGGTGTCGTCGTCGCGGAAAGTCGGAAGGTAGCGGTCCCTCAGGACCTTGGTGCCGGTCTGCGCCAGGCGACGGGTCAGCTTCCAGCATTGGCTGAATATCTTGGCGCACGAGATGTCGATGCGGCCCAGCTCTTCGATCACGACGAGCCAGGTGAGCATGTCGGCTTCCGGTCCGCCGTATTCCCTCGGCACGGAGAGCGTTCTCAATCCCAGTTTCGAGCCTTTCTTGATCAGGTCCCAGGGAAAATCGGCGAGCAGGTTTTCCGAGCGGTCGAGTCTTTCTGCGACCGGGCGGATCTCGCTTTCGGAAAACTCGCGCGCGGTACTCTGCAGCGAACGCTGCTCCTCGGTCATTTCGAATTCGATCGGCGAGAGCTTGCGCGAATGGCAGGACGCGTATTTCGGAGCGGGCTCGGTGGCTTTCGGCTGGCTGGGACGCTTCGTCTCCTCGGCAGCGAGGATTGCAGCGGTCGCGATGCGCTCGGCGCCGTTGCCTCCCCCGAGGTGCGCGAGCACCAGCGCGTCGCGAAAATACTTCTGCATCGGCAGCTCGCGCATCACCCCGCTGCCGCCGAACAGCTCCACTGCGTTGCGCGCGATGTTGATCGCGGCCTCGGTGCAGAAGACCTTGCACGAGGCGGTCAGGGCGCGGTCCACGCGGCCATGGTCCAGTTCCCAGGCGGCGCGCCAGAGGACGCTGCGCCCGGTCTGGAGCGCGATGTACATGTCGGCAAGCGAAAGGGCGACCGCCTGGTGTTCGATGATTCGCCGCCCGCCCTGGATCCGCTCGTTCGCGTAGGCCGCGGTGGCGTCGAGCGCCGCGCGGGCAAGCGCCATGGCGTGCGCCGAAGT
>JACPRN010000063.1 GCA_016189945.1 Betaproteobacteria bacterium | reverse complement strand
GGCTGCAGATCGCTGGAGACGCCTTCGTTCAGGCTCCCGGATTTCCACGCCCCAGCACCAGGCTGAATCCGGGCCTGCTGATGCGGATGGTGTTGCGGCCGGCGCGTTTGGCGAGTTCGGTCACCAGGGTGACCAGCGTGTCGCCGTCGGTGACGTACTCCTTCACCGGGCCGCTCGCCGCGCGCATGCGCTCGATGTCTTCCTTGCGCAGCGCATAGCGCAGCACCAGCTCCTCTTCCGAGAGCGCTTCGGCGTCCAGGCCGCGCCGGATCTCATCGAGCGTCAACTGCTTGTCTTCGATCGCCGCCAGCTCCTTCGCGCGCGGCCGCTCGAGAATTTTCGCCCTCACCTCCGGGTCCATGATCTCTTCGACCTCGCCGCCGAAATGGCCGAGCGCGCAGCGGATCGAGTGGTCGGTGACCATCCGGTAGCGCTCGCCGGCGATCACGTTCAGCGCGGCCTGGCTGCCCACGTACTGCGACAGCGGCGTCACCATGATCGGATAGCCGTATTCGGCGCGCACCCGCACCGCTTCCTCCAGCACTTGCGGCAGCCGCTCCGCCTGTCCGACTTCGCGCGGTTGACTGCGCAGGTTGGAGATCATGCCGCCCGGCACTTGGTGCACGTACTGCGCATAGTCGTACCGGGCAGGCCTGCCGATCGGAAAGCCCTCGCGCCGGGCAATCGTCGAGAAGTGCTTTTCCACGGCGCGCAGGCCCTCCTCGTCGATGCCTGTCTCGTATCCCAGCGTG
Source organism: Betaproteobacteria bacterium (assembly GCA_016189945.1). Lineage (GTDB taxonomy): Bacteria > Pseudomonadota > Gammaproteobacteria > Burkholderiales > SG8-39 > JACQTO01. The sequence continues at coordinate 2,997 of JACPRN010000063.1, read as the reverse complement.
CGCAGGTTGGCGGCGAGGTTGAAAACCGAGGGCAGCGAGGCGTCATCGGCAAGCGGCGGAATCGCGCTGTGGACGATGCGGATGCTCTGCTCGACCGCCTCCAGCGCGCAAAGCGGCCCCAGGCCGGTCGTGCAGTGGGTATGCAGCTCGAGCGGGATGCCACCGGCGTTGGCGATCATCAGCGGCACCAGGGTGCGCGTGCGCTCCGGGGTGAGCAGCCCGCCCGGGTCCTTGATGCAAACGCGGTACGGATCGAGTTTCGCCGCCTCGCGCGTGCGCTCGGCGTAATAGTCGTCGTTATGGCGCGGCGAGATCGAATAGGTGATGTTGATGATCCTGCGCACGCCGGCCGCTCGAACGGCCTCGCCGCGCAGTTTCCACACCCGCGCGTCGTTCCAGGGATTCGACATGCGCGCTTCCTGGGCGCCCGCGGCCGCCATCACGCGCCAGAAGACCTCGACCATCGCCTGCTGTTCGGTGCCGAACAGGTTGAATCGAAAACTGATCGAGAGCGGAGCAATCAAGCTCGAGTAATGGGAAGCCGGCGAAGGATCGCGGGCGAACCCTGTATTTGCAGATCGCCCGCGCCGCTCTACGCGCCGCCTGAACCGAACAGCGCGCCCCACTTCTTCTCCAGCTCGCGCAGATAGTCTGGATCGCCCTGCGCGACCTTGGGAAACTCGCTGAACCACTCGTAGGGCCGGCAGGCGTCGATCACGGCGCGCGAGTTGAACGGCGGCTCGCCCTTGCGCAGCATGGGTTCGGCCTTGCTCGCCCAGGCGCGGCGGATGAAATCGATGCTGGTGACCGGATCGGTGCGGGTGCACACGGCCCAGATCACTTCCTCGAGGTTCGTCACGTCGATGTCCTCGTCCACCACGATGGTGTACTTGCCCATGTAGGCCGCCTCGCGGCACTGCGAGGCGATGAATCCGGCCTGCCGGGCGTGGCCGGCGTAGCGCTGCTTGATGGCGACGATGACCAGCATCCGGCCGCCGCCGCACTCGGGGGCATAGACGCCCTTGACCTCGGGAATCCCGGCCGAGACGAGCGCGTCGAAGATCATCGCCGACTTCATGATGGTGCGCATGTACGAGTAGTCGTGCGGCGGTTTTGCCGGCGGCGAGCCGAGCATGATCGGATTGTTGCGATGGAGAACGCGTTCGACCTTGAGGTAGGGCTCTTTCGACTTGCCACTCACGTAGTAGCCGGGCCATTCTCCGAACGGGCCCTCGTCGGCCCTGTCGCCCTTCTTGATCCAGCCCTCGATCACGATCTCGGCGTCGGCGATGATCGGCAGCCCGGTGATGGTGCTCTTCACCACTTTCACCGGCTCGCCGCGGACCGCCCCGGCGTAGGCGAGCTCGCTCACCCCCGTGGGCACTTCGACGCCGCCGAGCATGAAAAAGAGCGGGTCCATGCCGCAGTGGATCACGACCGGGGCTCGGCCCTCGCGCTCCATCCATTTCTGGTTGTGGATGTGGCCGTGCTTGCCCTGGACGATGGAAAGCGTGACGTGGTTCTTGTCCATGAGCATCGAGCGGTACGCGCCCAGGTTCACCCATTCCTCTTCCGGGTCCACCGTCGCCACCGCGCAGCCGGTGCCGATGTAGCGGCCGCCGTCCATCTCGTGCCAGAAGGGCGTCGGAAACTTCATCAGGTCGACGCCATCGCCTTCCATGACGTTCTCGAACACGGGTCCTGATTCGACGTACACCGGAGCGAACCTCTTCGATGCTTCTTCCCACCGGCTGGGCGCGCCGCGCAGCGCGGACACCAGCGTTGCATCGGTGTGGTCCGCCCCCAGTCGCAGCGTGATGCCCAGCCGCCGGGCGCTGTTGGTCGACGAGGTGAGCACGCGGTAGCCCGGCGCGCACCCCTTGATTCCATCGAACAGCAGCGCCGGACCACGCTTCTTGTAGTCGATTTCCGAAACCCCGCCGATTTCCAGGTTCCAATCGGCGCCCTGAGGATGCGCCAGCTCGCCGATGGCCTCGACTTGTTCGAGCCACTGGCGCAGATCATCGTACTTGTTTGTCACGTCGACTCCTTGGGTTGTAAACGGCCGTCGCCGCCGCCGATGCGCGGCTTCCGGCCCGAACTATTTCGGCTCGATTCCCGCGTCCTTGGTCACCTTCGCCCATTTCTTCAGGTCGTCGCGGATGACGGCGGCAAATTCCTCCGGGGTGTTGCCGACCGGCTCGCCGCCGTCGTTGGCGAAGCGCTCGCGGATCACGGGGTCCTGCAGCGCGCGCACCGTCGCCGCGTGGAGCTTGGCGATGACTTCGTTCGGCATGCGCGCCGGCCCCAGGAGGCCGAACCACTGCACGACCTCGAACCCCGGAACCCCAACTTCGTCCAGCGTGGGAATATCCGGCGCGACGCTCACGCGCTTGAGGCCGGTCACCCCGTAGGCGCGCAACCTGCCGCTCTTGATGTGCGGCAGTGCGCTCATGACGTTGGCCATCATCAGCGGCACATGACCGGCGACGACGTCGACCACCGCGGGGCCGATTCCCTTGTACAGCACGGTGGTCATCTTCAGGCCGTTCGCGTGCAGGAACAGTTCCATCCCCAGGTGCTGGTTGCCGCCGAAGCCGCCGGTTGCGTAGTTGAGCTGTCCCGGCCGCGCCTTGGCGTAGGCGATGAGTTCCTTCACCGATGCGGCGGGCAGCTTCGGATTCGAGATCAAGATATTGGGCACGATCACCACCAGCGAAATCGGCGCAAAGTCCTTCACCGCGTCGTAGGGAATGTTCTTCTGGATATAGGGATTGATTGCGATGGAGCTGACGCCCATCAGCAGCGTGTAGCCGTCGGGCGCCGAGCGCGCCACGTAGTCCATGCCGGTGACGGTTCCCCAGCCGGTGCGGTTTTCCACGATCACTTGCTGTCCGAGCAATTCGGTGAACTTGGGCGCGATCAGCCGCGCCGAAATGTCGATTCCGCCCCCGGGGGACGCCGGCACGACGATCCGGACCGGCTTGTTCGGGTAGC
>JACPRN010000062.1 GCA_016189945.1 Betaproteobacteria bacterium | reverse complement strand
TCCCCCCAGAAATCGTTCTGGGCCCCGTCTTCCCGGGTGGTGTAGTTGATCAGGTAGTCGTTGCGGCTGGTGCCGGGGGTCAGCATGCGGTTTTCCTTGTTCACCGGCTGGTCGTTCTTGAGGTAGCCCTGCGGCCGGCTGTGGCACTGGTTGCACACGACCGTGGCCCGCTCCGAGGCGAGCTTGCCGGGGTTCACGATGGTGGCCGCCTTCTTCGCCTGCGGGGACTTCACGTGCTCTGAGCCCGGGCCGTGGCAGACCTCGCAACCGACATTCAGCTCGTTCGGCGTGCCGTCGCCGTCGATGTCCGCCTCGCCGTTCGGATCGTTCACCGCTTCGGCGACATAACCGCCCCCGACGGTGACAGAGAGGCTGTAGCCGGTGTAATGGCAGGAGGCGCACTCCAGCTCGAATGACTTCGCCACCGGCGGATTGGCGAGCTTTTTCGCTGCCTCGCTGAAGAGCCAGTCGGCGTGGTAGTCGCGCCACGGCTTCCTGGTCCGGTCGCGGAACTCGTCCTTGCCTTCCGTGTTGTACTGGAGAAAGGGGAATAGGTAGTTGCCGACGCGGTACAGGTAACGCTGCTTGTGCACCGCGCCGCCGTAAGTCATCTCGACCGTGTAGGTGCGCGGCGGATCGGTGCGGTCCTTGGCGTTTTCGGTTCTGAACTTGAGCTTGCCGTCGGCATCCTTGAAAAAGGTGGTGCTGAAGCTCACCGTGGCGGGGTCAGCCGGCGGTTTCTCGGATACCAGGTACTTGTCGAACCCCCGCCCCTTGTCAAAGCCGGAGAAGTAAAAGGTGATTCCGGCCAGCAGCTTGTTCAGCCCCTCGTTGAACGCCGGAAAGCGGGAATGGTCCTGAAGCTGGCTTGGCTTGCCGACGGCGGTGATGCCGAGCTTGTGCTTGGTCTTCTTGACCGAGGCTTTGTCGCTGTGGCAGCCGAGGCACTGGGAACTGCCGACGAAGTTGGCGTTGTCCGGAACTTTCCCGGAAACGGAGATCTTGAGCGGCTTTTTCCCGAGTTCCGCTGTGCTCATCGACTTGTTGGCGAGGTCCCCGCCGGGGAGATGATCCCTGTCCGAGGTTTCGACATAGACAAAATATCTGCCGTCCGCGACGTTGAGGATCGAAAAGGCCCCTTTCTTGTCGGTGGTTCCCTTCTTGTACTTGTCGCGGTTGGTGGCGAGGGTGTCCTCCATCGGTTCGTCATTGGGACTGTTCTTCCTGATTTCGATGGAAGGGGGCTTGCCGAGCTTCGCAACGTCGGCGGCGGGAATGAGATAGACAGCGGCGCCGGCCACCGGCTGCTTCGAACCGTCGCTCACCGTGCCTTTCACCGTCGCCGCCTGTGCAAACGGCGCCGACATGACGAAACTGCAGGCACATAACGCCAGAAATCGGGTCATACGATGGGTTTTCATTTTTCCCCTCTGAGTTTGATGGAACTCCAAGAAAGCTGGGACGACTGAAAACCATATCCTCTTCAGGTCCATGGTACTCGTCCCCTGCTCCAACGCGCCGCGGCAGCGCTGGCGGCAAGTGCGTTCTCATTTGGCCGCCCTACTTCGCCGTTTGTTCCCCCAGGACCTCGCGCCCCAATTCGCGAATTTTTTTCCGCACTTCGGCGAGCGCGCGCCGTCCTCCTGCGGTTGCGACGTAATACTTGCGCCGCTTGCCGTTTACCACCAGCTCCGCGGATCGCAGCCAACGCGCCTTGCGCAAACTGTGCAGGATCGGGTAGAGCGTCCCCGGGCCGATCGCATAGCCATGGCGCTGGAGTTCCTTGATCATTTCGAGCCCGAATATGGGCCCCTCGGCCGCGTGGTGCAGGATATGCACGCGCGCGAACGCCTGGAACACCTGGCGTGCAAGTGGAGTATTCGTCATTATCGTGCGTCGATAATAGGCTTGCCGCAAGCGCGCAAACGCTTCGAACACCCTGCACGCGAGTGGAATGGGCGTCATTATCGAATCTGGATAGTACATCTGCTGAAGGACCGCGACAGCGACCGATGATGGACGTTTGACCTAGATCAAACGTCTTGTCGCGAAGCTTGCTGCCAGGGCCGGTCGGTGGCGCTTTAGGCCGGGCAGTGCGCAGCGATGTAGGCCATTGCCGCCTTGGCGTCGGCTTCCATGGTTTCGAAACGTTGCGGCAGCGACTCCAGGTCTTCCGCTCCCGCCGGGCGCTCCGGATCGCGGCCCAGGGCCTCGCGAATGGTATCGGCGAACTTCGCCGGCAGCGCCGTCTCCAGGCACACCAGCGGCACGCCCGCCTCGCGCCGTTCGAGGCCGACCTTCACGCCGTCGGCCGTGTGCGGATCGATCATCATGCCGTAGTCGTTCCACGCCCTCCGGATGGTCGCCAGGCGATCGGCATGGGTGCTCGATCCGGAAACGAACCCGCTGGCCGCGACGCGCGCAAACTCCGGCGTTCCGCAGATGTCGAACGCGCCTTCGCGCTCGAGTCGCGCCCACAGCTCGCGCACCCGCCCAGGATCGCGTCCGGTGAGGTCGAACACATAGCGCTCGAGGTTAGACGACTTGGATATGTCCATAGACGGGCTCGAGGTCGCGCGTACCTCCGCCCCCCGGCGCACGCGGTAGGAGCCGCTTCGGAAAAATTCGTCCAGCACGTCGTTTTCGTTGGTGGCGAGTATCAGGTGCCTGATCGGCAGTCCCATGGAGCGGGCGATGTAGCCGGCGAGTATGTTGCCGAAATTGCCCGTGGGCACGGCGAAGGACGCCGGCTGCGCGTTCGAACCGGCCGCCCCTCCCGTGGCCGCGAAATAGCCCTTGAAATAGTAGACGATCTGCGCCGCGACGCGCGCCCAGTTGATCGAGTTGACCGTGCCGATGCGGTACTTCGCCTTGAAAGCGGCATCCGCGCTCACCGCCTTGACCATGTCCTGGCAGTCGTCGAATACGCCGCGGACGGCGATGTTGAATATGTTCGCGTCGGCAAGCGAATACATCTGCGCGGTCTGGAACGCGCTCATCCGTCCCCGCGGCGAAAGCATGAACACGCGCACCCCGCGCTTGCCGCGCATGGCGTATTCGGCGCTCGACCCCGTGTCCCCGGAGGTCGCGCCGAGAATGTTCAGCTCCTCGCCGCGGCGCTCGAGCACGTATTCGAACAACTGGCCGAGAAGCTGCAGCGCCAAGTCCTTGAAAGCAAGCGTCGGTCCGTAGGAAAGCCCCTGGAGGTAGACGCCCGGCTCGAGCCTGCGCACCGGCGTGATCTCTTCGGAGCCGAACACCCGGGCGGTGTAGGTCCGATCGATCAGAGCGCGCAGGTCCTCCGGCGGCATGTCGTCGATGAATCGCGACAGGATCTCGAACGCCAACCCGCGGTAGCTCATGGTGCGCATCGCAGCCAGCTCCCGGCCCCCGAACTGCGGATAGGATTCGGGCAGGTACAGCCCCCCGTCGGGGGCCAGGCCCTCGAGCACGATGTCGGTGAAGCCTCGCGGCTGCGCGAGGCCTCGGGTGCTGATGTAGCGCATTCCTCTCAGTCGTCTTTTTCCCAGCCCCAGATAGCTGGAATCATCGATGTTGATTTTGCCTTTCTTCAATCTCATCATGATGAGACGTAATTAAAGGCGAATTCTCACCGCTTGTGTCAATTCTCGCCTGGCTAGCGCCTAGGGAAGCTCTGAAAAACGTCATTCCCGCGTGGTAAGCATGCCCCCGCGGAAGCGGGGGCGGGAATCCAGAAGATCCTTGATTCGACTGGACCCCCGCCTTCGCGGGGGTGACAAGAATCGTGTTCTTCAGAGCCTCCCTAATCTAATTCTTCCCCAGCTCCTCGATCCGTATCCTCGTGATCTTCCCGCTCACCACGGGCAGCGCTTCGATCCTCTCGATCGCCGCGTTGATGTGCTTCTCGCGCGTCTGGTGGGTGAGCAAAATGAGGTCGACCTGGTCCTCGCCTTCGGCCGGCTCGCGCTGCACCACGGCCTCGATCGAGATCGACAGGTCGGCGAAAATGCGCGTGATGTCCGCGAGCACGCCGGGGCGATCGAGCACCTGCATGCGCAGGTAGTAGGAAGTCGTCACCTCCTCCATCGGCAGGATGCGCGTGGCGACAAGCCGATCGGGCTGAAAAGCGAGGTGCGGGACGCGGTGCTCGGGATCGGCCGTGTGCAGCCGGGTCACGTCGACCAGATCGGCGACCACCGAACTCGCCGTGGGAAAGGCCCCGGCACCGGCGCCGTAATACAGGGTCGAGCCGACGGCGTCGCCATGCACCAGCACCGCGTTCATCACGCCCTCGACGTTGGCGATCAGGCGCCGCGCCGGGATCAATGTCGGATGCACGCGCAGCTCGATGCCCTCGGCGGTCTTCTTGGTGATGCCGACCAGTTTGATCCGGTAGCCGAGCTGTTCGGCGTAACGGATGTCCTCGCGCGTCAGTCCGGAGATGCCTTCCGTATAGGCCTTGTCGAACTGCATCGGGATGCCGAAGGCGATTGCCGACAGGATGGTGAGCTTGTGCGCCGCGTCAATGCCCTCGATGTCGAAGGTCGGATCGGCTTCGGCGTAGCCGCGCGCCTGCGCCTCGCGCAGCACCTCGCCGAAAGCGAGCCCCTTGTCGCGCATCTCCGAGAGGATGAAATTGGAGGTGCCGTTGATGATGCCGGCGATCCACTCGATGCGGTTCGCCGTCAGCCCCTCGCGCAGCGCCTTGATGATGGGAATGCCGCCGGCGACCGCCGCCTCGAATGCGACCATGACGTCCTTTCCTTGAGCGGCGGCGAATATTTCGTTGCCGTGCGTGGCGAGCAGCGCCTTGTTGGCGGTGACGACGTGCTTGCCGGCCGCGATCGCCGCGAGAATCAAGGCTTTCGCGACCGTAGTGCCGCCGATCAGCTCGACGACGATGTCGATGTCCGGGTCGCGCACGACTTCGAACGCGTCAACGGTCAGCCGCGCCTTGCCTGCGGTGACCCGTCGAGCGCGCTCGAGGTCCTTGTCGGCGACGGTGGTAATCCTGATCGCCCGGCCCGCGCGCCGCTGAATCTCCTCTTCGTTGCGCAGTAGCACCGTCCAGACGCCGCCGCCGACGGTGCCGATGCCGAGCAATCCTACGTTGATGGGCTTCATTTGTGCTTCTTGCGGTAATGGTCGAGAAAACGCTCGATGCGGCCGATCGCTTCGGTCAGCTCGTCGGTGTGGGGCAGGAACACCAGCCGCAAATGGTCGGGATGGGGCCAGTTGAATCCCGTTCCCTGTACCGCGAGCACTTTTTCCGCCTCGAGCAGCTCCAGCACGAACTGCTGATCGTCCGCGATCGGATAGACCTTCGGATCGAGTCGGGGAAAGAGATACAGCGCCGCCTTGGGCTTGACGCAGGTGACGCCCGGAATCTGGGTGAGCAGCCCGTGCGCCAGGTCGCGCTGCCGGCACAGGCGTCCGCCCGGCGCCACCAGATCGCGGATGCTCTGGTAGCCGCCGAGCGCGGTCTGGATCGCGTA
>JACPRN010000059.1 GCA_016189945.1 Betaproteobacteria bacterium | reverse complement strand
GCATGCGCGTCGCCCGCGGCGGCCTTGGCGAACTTGCGCGCGCTGTCGCCGGGGACGAAAAGGAACGTTCGGATCATCTTGGGTACCTGCGTTTTTCATCATACAGGGAACCGCCACCGATCGTACACAGGCGCAAGAAGCGCGTTTGTGCGCAGGATCGTACAATGCGCGGCTCGAACCCCGGGTGCGTTGCGAACGAATAGCGAGGAGGGATGATGGATGCCAATGCGATGACCGGTGCGGAAACGTTCTTGCGCCTGCTCGGATCGATGGGCGTGGAGAGAATATTCGCCTCCTCGGGATCGGAGTGGGCGCCGGTGTGGGAGTACCTTGCCAAGCCGGCCGCGGCTGCGATTCCCGCCTACCTCTCGGCGCGCCACGAGGAGACCGCCATCGGCGCAGCGAGCGGATACGCCAAGTCGAGCGGCAAGCTGCCGGCGGTGATGCTCCACACCACGGTCGGCGCGCTCCACGGCGCGATGGCGCTGCGCGCCGCCCTGCACGAGAGCGTTCCCATGGTCGTGTTCGCCGGCGAATCGGTCGCATTCGGCGAGGACGAGGGGCCCGATCCCGGCTGGCAGTGGATGCGCAGCCTGGGCGATGTCGGCGGGCCGGCGCGGCTTGTCGCGCCCTGCGTGAAATGGAGTTTCGGCGTCAACAGCAAATCGGTCTTGCCTTCCACCATACAGCGCGCCTGCCAACTGGCGCTCACGCCCCCTTTCGGTCCGGCGTTCGTGTCGGTCCCGATGGAGTACTTGTTCGAGCCGATGCCTGCGAGCGCGGCTTCCGCGGCGGCGATCCCGAGGCGCGCCGTCGCCGATCCGGCCGGGATCGCGCAGCTCGCCGACATGCTGGCCGCCGCCAAGAATCCGATGATACTGACCGAGCGCAGCGGCAGGAGCCGCGCCGCGGTGGACTGCCTGGTCGAGCTGGCACAGGCGCTCGCCGCGCCGGTCGTGCAAACGCGCAATCCCGACTATTTCAACTTTCCGCATGATCACCCGCTGCACGCCGGGTTCGATCCGGCGCCGGTTCTGAAAGGTGCGGACATGATTTTCATGCCGGCGACGGTCGCGCCCTGGCACCCGGCGTCGGCCGTGCCGTTCCGGCATGCCAAAGTCGCTTTGCTCGATGAAAACCCGCTGTGCAGCGAGCTGCCGGTTTGGGGCTATCAGGCGGACCTGTGCCTGGTGGGGGAAGTCGAAGCCTCGCTGCAAGCGCTCCTGGAACAGGTCAGGAAACGCGTCGGCGACGGCGATCCGGCGCGCAGGCAGCGCGCCGCGGCGTGGGCCGAGAAAAACGCCGCGCGGCGCAAGGCCTGGACCGAGAAGACGCTCGCTCTGAAAGACGCAAAGCCGATGGAAACGCGCTGGATCGCGCACGAATTGAACGCGGTGCTGCCCGCGAACGCGGTGGTGGTGGACGAGACCATCACGCACCGGCCGGAAATCCTGAACGAACTCGACCGGCTCGCGCCGGGCGGATTCTTCTGCGGCTGCATCGGCGGACTGGGAACCGGGCTCGCCACTGCGCTCGGCGTCAAGGCGGCGCAGCCGGAGAAGACGGTGATCGCGACCATCGGCGACGGCACCTTCAACTACAACCCGGTGCTCGCCGCCCTCGGCTTCGCCCAAGAGCACGGCATGCCGATCATGATCGTGGTGTTCGACAACCAGGGCTATCTGTCGCAGCAGTCCGGAGTGCCGAAATACTTTCCGCGCGGGTTCGCGATGAAGGCGCAGAAATTCGCCGGCACCTCGATCAGGCCGGCGCCGGAATACGCGGGCCTCGCCCCGCTGTTCGGCGGCTACGGCGAGCGGGTGGACGAACCCGGCGAGCTGCGCGCCGCCCTGCAGCGCGGCCTGAAGGCGGTGAACGAGGGCGCTCTCGCGCTGCTCGACGTGCGGCTCGCGCCGGTGCCCTGAAGGCCGAGCGATCTTTCTCGGTTCATCCAGCTCTTGCCGGATCGCGCTACTTGGCGCTGATGTTGAGTTCGCGCAACAGCGACGGCCACTTGGCCAGGTCGGTCTTGAGCAGCGCGCTGAATTCGGCCAGCGGCAGCGGCTCGCCAATGGCCCCCTGGGCGGCGAACCGCGCCTTCACGTCGTCGAGCTTGTAGATGGCGATCAGTTCACTGTTCAGCTTGTCGATGATCGCCCGCGGCGTCCCGCTCGGGGCGAACAAGCCTGTCCACGGAGCGACCTCGACCCCCGGCACCCCGGCCTCGGCCATGGTCGGAATATCGGGCAGGAGGGCATATCTTTTCGACAGGGTGACCGCCAGCGCGCGCAGCTTGCCCGCCCTCAGCTGCGGCAGTATGGAAAAACTCGACACCACCAGCGGCACCTCGCCGGCAACGGCCGCCGTAACCGCGGGCGCCGCCCCCTTGTAGGAAACATTGACGATGTTTACCCCCGCCTGCTGCTTGAACAGCTCGCCGGTCGCCTGGAAATGCGCCGCACCGGATGCGAAAAACAGCTTGCCGGGCTTCGCTCTTGCGAGCTCGATCAGTTCCTTGATCGAGGTGACCGGCAGCGACGGATGAACGGCGAATATCAGCGGGTTGGTGGTCATATGCATGACCGGAACGAAATCCTTCGTCGTGTCGTAGGGCAGGCGCTCATATAGGCCGAGCGCGTAGACCATCTCGGCGCTCGTCCCGACCAGAAGCGTGTATCCATCGGGATCCGCCTTGGCCACGTATCCCACGCCGATGGTGGCGTTGGCGCCGGGCCTGTTCTCCACGATCACCGGCTGGCCGAGCCGTTCGGAGAGCTTGGGCGCGACGGTGCGCGCAGTCAGATCCGTGCCCCCGCCCGGCGAATATCCGACCACCAGTCTTATCGGCTTGGCCGGATAGGTCTGCGCGGCGGATTGGCCGCAGGCGAGCGCAAGGGCGAGTAAGCTGAAGGCCCCGACCAGCGTGATGCGCGCCGCATCGGGAAAAGAAACGCAAAGCGATTTCGATCTCATGGCTTGCTCCCCCCACAGGTGCAGATCTCATTAGACGATCCGGAACCGCGCAATGCATCGATTTCCGCCGCAGCAAGTAGGAAATCGGCGCTCGGTACGCCTCAGTCCGCCTTGATATTCATGCGCTTCAAGAGCGCGGCCCACGTATCCATTTGCGCGCTGATGAAGCCGCCGAACGCCTCGGGAGCCATGGGCATCGGCTCCAGATTGAGCGCGGCCAGCTTGGCGAGGACTTCGCGCGAGGCGAGCGCCTGGAGGAGCGACTCGTTGAGCTTGACCACGATGTTGCGCGCCAGCCCTGCCGGTCCCACCAAGCCGAATATCCCGCCGGCATTGATCTCCGGCAAGGGCGATCCCGCCTCGGCAAAGGTCGGAACGTCAGGCGCCGCACGCGAGCGTCTTTCTCCCGTAACCGCAAGCGCCCGAAGCTTGCCCGAATCGAGGAACGGCTTGGCCGTTCCATAGCCGGTGGTCATGATTAAGGAGATTCGTCCGGCAACGACGTCCATCATCGCGGGCCCGGCTCCCTTGTAAGGCACATGGAGGATGTCGAGCCCGTGCTTCAGCTTGAACAGCTCGGGCGCCAGATGCGCCGAAAACGAGCCGGCGCCCGAGGAGCCGAAGGTCAACGACCCGGGTTTGCTTTTCGCCAGCGCGATCAATTCTCGAACGTCGCGCGCCGGGAGCGATGCGTTCACGAAGAGGAAAATGGCGCCTGAGACCACCGGGCTGATCGGCGTGAAGTCGGTGCGCGCGTCGTAGGGAAGCGACTTGAAGAAATACGGGTTGACGAAAAAACCGCCGATGTCGGCGAGCAGCAGCGTGTAGCCGTCGGGCGCCGCCTTGGCGACCGAGGCGGTGCCGATGGTCGCCGATCCGCCAGCGCGATTCTCGACCACCATTGGCTGACCAAAAAGGTCGCCAAGAGACTGCGCCAGAAGGCGGCCGACGATGTCCGAAGGCCCTCCGGGCGCGTAGGGAACCACCAGCCGGACGGGGCGGGCCGGATAGGCCTGGGCGAGCGCCTCCGGCGCGGCCGCCGCAACAAAGCTCCCGCACAGGAGCGCACAGATCAGACGACCGCATCTTGCATGCATCAGCATTCCTCCCCCTCGAGATGACTGGACCCCTCCGATGCGAGGCACGCGCCAATGATCGCCTTCGGCGCCAAGCGCGTCAATCGCCTTGACACGTCGGGAGGCGCCGTGCAGGATTGGATCACGGACAGGGAGGCGCCATGGGCGTACTGGATTCGAAGATTATCGTCGTCACGGGCGCCGCGCGCGGTCTCGGCAAGGCGATGAGCGAGGGTCTGATCGCGGCGGGAGCGACCGTCGTCGGCGTCGATCTTCCCGACGAGGCCGAGCTCGACCGGGCCGCCGAGGCGCTGGGCAGGAATTTTCTCCCCTTCCACGCCGATGTCTCAGGCGAGGCCGCGTGCGCGCGCGTCGTCGCGCACGCGCTCGAGGCGGCCGGCGGCCTCCACGTGCTGATCAACAACGCCGGCGTCGGCATGCAGGAAATCAACACGTTCAACTCCTCCGACCCGACGCCTTTCTGGAAGCTCGAACCGCACCAGTGGCGCCGCATGTTCGATAACAACACCACGTCGCAATACCTGATGGCGCGCGCCTGCGCCCCGCACCTGATCGCGCAGGGCTGGGGACGGATCATCAACGTCACCACCAGTTACGTCACCATGATCCTTCGCGGCTTTACGCCCTATGGCCCGTCGAAGGCCGCCGCCGAAGCGCATTCGGTCATCATGGCAAGCGACCTGGAGGGCACGGGCGTCACGGTCAACATCCTGGTCCCCGGCGGCGCAGCCAACACGCGCATGATCACCGATTCCAAGCGCTATCCCGACCGCGCCGCGCTCGTGCAGCCGCCGAAGATGGTCGCGCCGGCGGTCTGGATCGCTTCGAATCAATCCGACGGCGTGACCGGCCGCAGGTTCATCTCCAAGAACTGGGACGAATCGCTCCCGCCTGCCGCAGCGGCGATTGCGGCTTCGGCGCCGGCGGGGTGGAGGTGACACAAGGAAGAGGGGATAACGATGAAAACGTTCTTACTTGTCTGCGCAATCGCGCTATGGCACCTCCTGCCCGCGCACGCACAAGGGGCCGATTATCCGTCGGGTCCGATACGCGTCCTCGTTCCCGCGGGTCCCGGCGGTCCGGTGGACGTGGTCGCGCGCTTGATCGCGTCGGAGTTGCGCGGCGTGTTGGGAACTACCGTGGTCGAGAACCGGCCCGGCGCGGCCGGTGTCCTTGCGACCCGATTGGCAATCAATTCCGCGCCTGACGGTCATACGGCACTGATCGCCGCGAACTCCATGCTGGCAACGCAAAAGGCAAATCCGAACGCCGGCTATGACGCCGAGCGGGACCTCCTCCCGCTGCTTACAGTGGGATGGATACCCAACATCATGGTCGCGTCGCCGGGATTACCCGCCAGTTCACTGCGCGAGGTAATCGATCTTTCGCGCACGCGGAAGCT
>JACPRN010000003.1 GCA_016189945.1 Betaproteobacteria bacterium | reverse complement strand
CCTCGCCGGCGGCTGCAAGCCGCTGCACGTGCCCCTCCAGGAGGCGAATGCGCCACATTTGCTCGTAGTAGCGTTGCGAGGTCTTCAGGGTCGGCTCTGCCATGCGTGGCCTTTCACTTCCTGTTAATTTGTCGGACGAGTATTGACGAAGTCGGTGAAATTTTGCCTTTATTCCGTCTCCACGGTTTCGTTCAGTTGCGAAATCGCAACTGAACGAAACCGTGGAGATTGTTTAAAAGCCATAACCATCGCCAGTGCACGAGACCGTGAAGATTGATTAAAAGCCAAAACCATCACCGCTGCTTCCCACCCGTCCCCCTTGGCTCACAGGCGGAAGACTCAGCGGCCGAGCACCTTCAGCGCGCCGGCCACGATCTTTTCCTTGGTCACCGTCAGCTCGGTCTCCAGAGGCGGGCTGAAAGGTATCGGCACATCGGGCACGGCCACCCGGCACACCGGCGCCTTGAGCTGCGCGAGCCCCTCCTCTGCCAGGGTCGCGGCGATTTCCGCCGCGACGCCGAAGCTGCGATGGCACTCGTCGGCGATCACCGCCCTCCCGGTCTTCGCCACCGACTGCAGCACGGTCTCGCGGTCCAGCGGAGCGATGGTGCGCAAATCCACCAGCTCGGCTGAAACCCCGTGCTCGCGCTCGAGCGCCTCCGCTGCGGCCAGCGCCCGCGGCACGGTGATCGAGTTGGCGATGATGCTCACGTCGCGGCCTGGCCTGCGAATCCTCGCCTTGCCGACCGGCGGCACGGCGGCGCCCGGCGCCAGATCCGCGGTTTCGGCAAGCAGAAGCGAATGGCTGATGAATACCGACGGATTCCTGCTCTCGAGCAGCGCCCACTTCATCAGGTGATACGCGTCCTCCGCGCTCCCCGGGGCGAGTATCTGCAGGCCGGGCACCTGGCCCAGCATCGCCTGCATGCGGTGCGAGTGCTGTGCCGCTCCCCCTCCCCGTATTCCTGCCAGGCAATAGAAAGTGACCGGGGCGCTGGTCTGGCCCCCGCTCATGTAATGAATATTGGCCGCCTCGTTGACGATCTGGGCAAAGGCCTGAAAGATGAAGCTGCCGGTGCCGATGTCGACCACCGGGCGCTGCCCGCACACCGCGGCGCCGATCGCCGCGCCGCACAGCCCGAGTTCCGAGACCGGCGTGACCAGCATTCGGTCGGAGAACTTCTGCACCGAGGGCTCCAGCAGCTTCCTTGCGGCCATGTTGAGCCCCATGAAGCCGCTGCCGATCAAGACGACGCGCGCATCCGCCTCCAGCGACTCGTGAATGGCCTTGGCCAATCCTTCCGCAAAACTGATTTTCATCGCGCTTGCTCCCCTTCAAGCCCAGACATGCCGGTAGGCCTCGGCCGGCGCCGGATAAGGGCTCGCCAGCGCGAAGCGGACGGCGTCGGCCATTTCCGTGCGCGCGCGCTGGTCGATCGCCTCGACCTGCGATCGGTCCAAAGCACCTGCAGCCGCGAGCTTGCGCAGGTACAGGACGAGCGGGTCGCTCGCCAACCAATCGACTATTTGCGCGTTCTCGGGCTTGGCGCCAAACGCCCAGGCGAGCTGCCATGCGCCGCCGGGCAGTTCCGGCCAGGTCATGATGTTGCCCGGCCAGCGCGTGCAGCGCACTTCGACAAAGCGCGGGCCGCCGCCGCTTCGCACTTCGCCGATCAGGCGATTGAAGCACTCATCGAGCGCGTCCATGTCGGCGCCGTCCACCGCTTCCGCGGGAACCTTGAGGGCCAGGGGTACATCGAGCAGCCGCGCCGCCGGCAGGGTCGAGGACGTATATTGTCCGCGCTTGCGTTGTTCGGGCGGGATGCTGTTGTTCTCGCAGACGAAGAGGATCGGAACCCGCCACACCGACGCCAGGAGCGTCGCCTCGTAGAAAGCGCCCTCTTCCAGTCCGGCATCGCCGAAAAATGCGAGCGCAATTCCCGATCCCCTGCGCTTGCACGCCAGGGCCGATCCGATGGCCAGGGGCAGGCTTGCGCCGACCAGGGCCGATGTCGTCGGAACGCCAAGTTCGCGCACCGCCAGGTGCAGCGTGCCGCTCTTGCCGCCCGCATAGCCGCCTGAGCGGCCGAGAATTTCGGCCATCATCTTCTGCGGGGAAGCGCCCTTGGCCAGCAAATGTCCGTGATTGCGCCAGGTGCTGAAAACAAAATCGTCCGCCGTCAGCGCCGCGCAGGCCGATACCGCGGTCGCCTCCTGTCCGATATAGACATGGTAGTGCCCAAGCAACTGCCCGGCTTTGGACAGCTCGACGCACTGCTCTTCGAAACGGCGCATTCGCAGCATGGCCGTGACGCGTTTAGCGTGCATGGCGACCTCGCTCAAGTGTTATGTCATCTTTCATTTTCGCTATTTTTGCTCCCAATTCCGAAGCCGAACAATCCGCATCAACAAGGCTGTTTCTGTCTTTTTTTCAATCTCGTGCCTTCGTGCGGTTGCGAAGCAACTGCACGAAGACACGAGACCCTATGAGGCCACGATTCCCCCCGGAATCCAGGGATACCTCAGCGCTCATTGCGCCCGCAGCACCAGGTTGTGATGGGGATCGACTTCGCAGGTGAACCCGGGCACCACCAGCACCGTGGTGGTCTTGTCATCGATCAAGGCCGGCCCGACGAGCTTATGCCCCGGGGCCATCTTGTCCCAGTCGTAGGCCGGGGTCTCCACGGCCTTCGATTGGCCCTCGAAGAGGCAGGCGCGCGCGCCGCGCCGCGCGCTCTCCACGCCCTTCGATG